>JBAXWF010000070.1:0-18617 GCA_037128515.1 Bacteroidota bacterium
ATTCTAAGGCCGACGTTAGCAGACGAAATCATTTTTTTGAAAAAGGGGGAATTGCCGACAACGTGTCCACAGCCCCCAACCGGGCCAAAGTGCGTGCCTTTCAACTGGAGGTGCTCAAACGCCGCAACAAAATTTTGCCGCTTTTCACCCAATTCTGCAACGACAAAAAATACACTTTCAACCTGCCCATCACCGAAATTTACGATTATTGCGTCTTAGAATTTTCATTTTCGTTTTGGCAATGGGGTTGGAAACCAGCGTCAATGCCATCCACCCAAGCCTCCGACACCGATATGTTCAACTACTGGGTGCGGGTGTGTTCGCCCGACTATTTTTCTATTGAAGGCACCAAACCCACCATCGCATTTTTTGTGCAAGCCGCCCGCGAGTTGGGCTACTATGGCTACGAAACCAAACCATTTGCAAAATATCTTAAAATAAAATCGGCCAAAGGCTACCTCAACACATTGTTTATGCCAAAGGACTATCGTGTGGCATTTGATAGCAGCATTTCGCAACAATGCGCCCGCTACATTCGCAATAACGACCCCAAAATGATATTTGTTTATGGCCAATTCGACCCCTGGTCGGCAGCCGCGGTTCGCTTCGAAAACAAAACCAATATGTACAAAGCCGTTTGCCCGGGTGGAAATCACGGCAGCCGCATCGCATCGCTGCCTCCCGAAATGAAAAAAGAAGTACTCGACCGAATTCAGAAATGGTTAGATGAATAAAGTGGAATCGTAAAATGCAAAAGCCGAAAACGGGCTAATACCACCCAGCAACCACTTGTGAGCAACCAAAAAAACAAATCCGCAAATAGCACAATATTGGGTTTAGCGCGGCGTTTATATTAACAACCACATGTTAAAAACTAAACGCCTATAACAACTATAACTACCCTGCAAACCACTACTTTTATTTTTTAATTTAAATAAATTATTATGCTGGGTATATTATTGCAAATCACACAAGGCACACCTATTGTTCACGACACAGTAGCCGCCGCAGTTCAAACAACACAACAACCACCACTTCAGGTATCATTATCCTTATGGGAATTGATTCTCAAAGGCGGAATTATCATGATACCGATATTTATCTGTTCCATTTTGGCGGTATATTTCTTTATCGAACGCTTTATTGCATTGCGAAAAGCCGGAAAATCGGATAAAAATTTCATGACCAATATCGATATGTTGGTTTCGGATATGAAACTGGATGCAGCCAAAACAATGTGTAAAACCACCAACTCACCCGTTTCGCGCATGGTTGAAAAAGGTCTGGCACGCATCGGTCGGCCCATAAACGATATAGAACGAAATGTTGAAAACGTGGGCAAATACGAAATTTCCAAGCTAGAACGCAACATGAAAATACTGGGTATAGTGGCCGGAATAGCCCCCATGCTGGGGTTTATCGGAACCATAATGGGTGTAATAAAAATTTTCTACAACATTTCGCTCACCGACAACATCAGCATAGGTGATATTTCTAGTGGTTTATACGAAAAAATGATTACCAGCGCCTCGGGTTTAATTGTGGGCGTGTTGGCCTATGTGGGATATCATTATTTACAGATATTGCTCGATAAAGTAATATTCAAACTCGAAAATGCCGGGATAGAATTTATGGATATCTTACAAAAAGAAGCCTAATATGAACCTACGAAAATCAAAAGGCTATACCGCCGAAGTTTATACCGGTTCGCTCAACGACATCATGTTCTTTTTGCTGTTGTTCTTTTTAATCGTATCCACCATGGTAAACCCCTCGGTGGTAAAACTCATGCTGCCCAAAGCCACCACCGCACAAGCAATGAACAAGAAGCAGGTAACCCTATCAATGACTGCCGATAAAACCTATTATATCAACAACAAAGCCATAGCAAGCGAACAACTCGAAACCGAAATGGCCAACGCCGTTCGTAACCTTGAAGACCCAACCATCGTATTAAGAATAGATAATGCATTAACGATACAAGATTTGGTCGACTTATTGCAAATCGGCAACAAACTGAAAATAAAAATGGTTTTAGCTACAAAATCCACACAAAAATGATAGCAGAACAAAAAGTAACCCACAGGCCCTTAGCAGTAATCCTCACGCTTGCTTTTCATGGATTGTTGATTTTGTTTTTAGTGTTGATGATATTTCACACACCCAAACCGCCTTATCCAATGGTGGGGGGTGGTTCCGGTTTGGAAGTAAATTTCGGCAATTCCGATAATGGCATGGGAAACAATAATTCCGACCAGTTGATACCAATCAGCACACAGGATTTGTCGCAAAACAACAACGATAACATTATTACACAAGATAATGAAGAAGCCATTGCATTAAACTCAAATGATAATCCGAAAAAAACGAATACCGAAATTGTAAAAATCAACGACCCAGTTATAAATCCAAATGCACTGTATAAGAAAAAAACCGGCGATGGAATAACCGCTAAAGCAGGCAACCAAGGCAAACCCAATGGCGATTTAAATTCAAAAAGCTACACTGGCGATGGTGGCAGTGGTGGTGGCACAGGAGGTGGGCATGGCACCGGCATAGGCCCCAACGATGGATTGGGCGTGGGCCCAGGCCACGATAAAGGCATTTCATTTGTAATGAAAGACCGCAGCATTAAATACCTTCCAAAACCAATAAACAATACCAAAGCCGAAGGAATTGTGGTTGTCGAAATTTGGGTTGATAAAAAAGGAAATGTTACAAAATATATCGCCGGTGCAAAAGGTTCAACCACCACAAATCAAAACCTGTGGAAAATTGCCGGTGATGCTGCAAAACGAGCTACTTTTAGTGTTAAAGCCGATGCGCCCGAAGAACAAAAAGGCACCATCTCCTACAATTTCGTGAATTTAAACTAGGTTCACAAAATCAGTTTATTTTGGGCCCCTACCCACTTTGCAATGATAGAAAATTATCCTCAAGCCTTGCAATTTATTTTCAGCACATTGCCCATGTTTCATCGCGTGGGTGCTGCGGCCTACAAAAACAATCTCGACAACACCATAGCACTTAGTGCCCTTGCCGGAAAACCCGAACAACAATTCCCCTCAATTCATATAGCTGGCACAAACGGCAAAGGCTCAGTTGCCAACATGCTGGCTTCTGTCTTGCACGAATCCGGATTTAAAACCGGGCTTTTTACCTCGCCCCATCTGAAAGATTTTCGTGAACGCATTCGTATAAACGGCAAGATGATTCCAAAAACTACCGTTAAAAAATTCATTCAAAAATACGAAAACGATTTTGAACAAATACAACCTTCGTTTTTCGAGATGACATTTGCTCTTGCAATGCAGTATTTTGCACAACACAAAGTGGATATAGCTGTGATTGAAAGCGGCATGGGGGGGAGGTTAGATTCAACAAACATCCTGCGGCCTGTACTCTCCATAATTACCAATATTAGTTTCGACCACACGCAGTTTTTGGGCGATACACTGGAAAAAATAGCCATTGAAAAAGCCGGTATTATTAAAAGCGGAGTTCCAGTGTTGATTGGAAAAACACAAAACGAAACCCGTGAAGTGTTTGAGAACAGCGCTAAAAAAGTGAATTCCGAAATTCATTTTGTTGATTCAACTTATCAGGTCAGGAACTTGGTGCATTCCAATGTACCTCCTTTTGGCAGTACTTTCAATTTGTTTAAAAATGATGTACAAGAATTTTCTGATGTTTACACCACCTTATCGGGCGATTATCAGAAAGAAAATTTCCAAACGGTTTTTGCAGCTTGTGATATTTTGAATGATTGCGGATATATAATAAATAAGTCGGGAGTAATAAAAGGTTTGGAAAATTTAGTTAAAAACACCGATTTTAAAGGTCGCTGGCAGGTTAAAGCACAATTTCCCTTGATTGTGTTCGACACAGCGCATAACGAAGCAGGAATTAGGCAGGTAATAGAACAAATTTTAAAGCTGAAAGTCGGAAAACTTCATATTGTTTTAGGCATGGTGCGTGATAAGGATTATACCGAATTGCTAGCTTTACTTCCAAAAGAAGCAGAATATTATTTCTGCAAACCAAATATCCCACGCGGTCTCAACGAAGAAATATTGCTAGAGAAAGCACTGGGGTTGGGTTTAAAAGGAAATAGCTATGCATCGGTTAAAGTTGCATATCAACAGGCTCAAAAAATGGCTAATGCCGCAGATATGATTTATGTTGGCGGAAGCACTTTTGTGGTGGCCGAGTTGGTGTGAGTTGAAGAGTTCAAGCAAAACCATTTTGCCTCGAATTACCTTTTTTTTGTCAAATTCTTACGATTTATTGAACGATTCCATAAAAAAAATACTAATTTTGCAACCAATCAGGCCCCGTAGCTCAACTGAATAGAGTATCTGACTACGGATCAGAAGGTTGAAGGTTTGAATCCTTCCGGGGTCACAAAAAAAAAGAGGAACATTGTTCCTCTTTTTTTTTGCTCCTAATTCTGGCATAGCCTTATTTTATTAAAGTCACAAATCCTTTAACTGAATGCACAATACCTTTAAAATCGGAGAAGGTAATTAAATAAGAAAACACACCTTCCGGGGCAATTTTGTTTTTAATGGTACCATCCCAACCCTTTTCCATATCCTGTGTATAAAAAACTTGATGTCCCCACCTATCATAAATTCGCATTTCAAATGTAGCAACATCCAAACCCTCACCTTTAGGAGCAAAATTTTGATTTTTTCCATCATCATTTGGAGTAAACGCATTTGGAACATAGAAAGCAAAATTCTGTTCCACAATCACAGTTCTTTCAGCAGTATCAGTGCATCCGAAATCGGTAAAAACAACCAAACTGGGATAAAACGTACCAGTATCTGAATAAATATGGGTTGGATTTTGCAAAGTTGAATTATCGCCAATAACATTAAGGTCACCAAAATTCCAATTCCAAATTGAAGCGCCAACAGATTGATCGGTAAACCATACCATCGGATCAAGCTCGTTCACAATATCGGGAGTTACCGCAAAATTGGCAACAGGGATAGGGTGCGTGATAATAAAACCAGGATATATAATGCCAAGCTTGCATCCATCAACTGTTACAACCGATAAAGAAACATCATACGAACTGGCTCCACCATAATAATGAACCGGATTTTGGAGGCTCGATGTATTGCCATAACTGATATGATCTCCAAAAGTCCAAAACCATTGATCAACCGCAGGTGTAGTGAGGTCTTGGAAATGAACTGTAAGCCCTTGGCAGCCTTCTTTAACATCCGAAGTAAAATCAACTGTTGGAAATGGGCTAACCACCAGGGTATATTCTGCTGTACTAATACAACCAAAAT
Source organism: Bacteroidota bacterium (assembly GCA_037128515.1). Taxonomy (GTDB): domain Bacteria; phylum Bacteroidota; class Bacteroidia; order Bacteroidales; family CAIWKO01; genus CAIWKO01. The sequence continues at coordinate 5,307 of JBAXWF010000070.1, forward strand.
AATCTCCTGTAACAGAATAAGTGGTGGTGGCAATTGGAAATGCAGTTGTAGTAGTACCAGTTGTATTCGATAGGGTAGTACTTGGCGACCATATATATGATTGCGACCCACCCGTAACAGTAAGTTGACTCGTATCGCCTATGCAAACATGATCGGGATTTCCACTTATCGTAAGAACCGGACCTGTCGCAATGGTAACCGTCACCGTTGTGCTCCCGGTACAAGCTCCCGTAGTTCCTGTAACGCTATATGTTGTGGTAGCCAAAGGGGCTACTGTTGCAGAACTACCCACTAAGCTTCCAGGCATCCAAACATACGAATTTGCTCCGGAAACAGTAAGTGTTGAGTTGCTTCCCAAACAGACAATGGGTGGTGTAGCAGTAGCTGTTAGTGTTAATGAGGAATTTACATTTACAGTTGCACTTCCCGATGTAGCTCCAGGACAATGGCTATTTGATACACTTGTCGCTGTGTAAACGCCTGCTGTGGATGTATTAATTGTATAGGGCGAAGTATTTATACCGTTAACGGTAACAGGAGTAGTTCCATCAGTATAAGTAACACTCCAAGGTGGTAGCCCAGTAAATGTAAAAACAACGGGTGCTGTGGTTGCACCACCTGCACACAACGATCCGCCACCACTTACTGTAACTGTAGGTTCTTCATAAACTATAACTTGGTTAACAATGTTTGTGGTGCATGGCACAGAACTAGTAATTGTTAAAGATACATCATAAGTTCCCGGGGTGGTAAAAGTATGAGTCGGATTTTGCTGAGTACTGTTTGTCCCATCGTCAAAGTTCCATGCCCATGTTAAAATTGTACCTTCAGTTGAAGTTGATGCGTCATGAAAGTTCACAATTTCGCCAGCACATGCATCCGTAGTTATAGTCGACCAATTAAAAGCGGGTATATCACTCACAGGTATCACAGGTGTCATATTATCCATCATGATGTATTGTCCATCAGTACAAGCAGGAAGGGGTGTATAAATAAGAAAAAGAATATGGTTCCAGTTTGATGTTGGTGTAAAAGTAATTGGGTAGGTTTGCCATGTAGTATTTAATACTGTTGGTGATGTCCACAACAATTCCGACATATCGCAGCCACTATTAACACCGGCCATTCCTCCCCAAAGTTGAAGTTGGTCGCACCAAGGTGGCAACAAAATGGCAGTTATTGGGTCAGCCGAAGCTGGAGTGGCCAAATCAATAGTAAAGTTATATGTTGTTCCAGCAACCATGGCTGAACTCAAGGTTTGTCCGGCACCCTCCTGATAATTTATGCTGGGTGCATAAACCAAACCAATATAAGATGAACCATTTGATGCAGGAAGTGTAACACCCCATGAACCCGGTTGGGTATCTGGTGTTAAGCCAGGCATACAAATATCCCAACCCGGAGGAGTAACATGGGGTTGGGGAGTTCCTTCAAACGAAGGGTTATTTACTGTAAGCACAGTTCCACTACACTGAGCTTTTACAATACCATGTATAAACAAAACAAATACACTGAAAAGTAGAATTTTTTTCATAAGAATTTTTTTAAGAAATTTATTGATCTGATTTTGTTGAGCCTTTTACTTTTAATGATTCCAGTTCGTCAACCGAAATTAGGTTATCATCAACATAAATATAGTTGATTCCAGCATTTCTAAGCAACGCCTGGAAATTGGGTATTTTTGCTTCGCTTACCATTACAATTGTAACTTTTCGCTGATTATTATTTTCAACCACCTCCAACCCGCGAACATATACAACAAACTTATTCCCTTTAAACGTATTAATAAAATCATTAGCTTGTTGCTGAGTTGAAATTCCTTCAATAATAAAATTAAACACTTTTTCATTCACCGCATTTCGCGTCGAAATATGTCCATCGTTTTCACGAGTGAACTTAATTATAAGACCATTTTCATTTTTCTGACTAAATACAGAAAAAGCTGTCGTTGTTACAAATAGCATTAATACAACCATTTGTAAAATAAATATTTTAATTTTCATACAAAAGAATTAAATGAAAGTAAGAGTTTATAACATTTCAATAGTAATAACGTCAAATGTATAAAATAACTTGGTTAGAATAAAATATTTTTTAATTTTTTTACAACTATAAATTATTTAATCTCAAAATCGTACTCTGTACTTCTTTTCAAACTTTCATTGGGCTTATTCTGTAATCGATTTGCTTAAAACAAATGTGTAGTTGGTTGGAATTAAATTGGGGATCCAAGAAAACAATATTGAGTTGTGAAATTAATAATTCTACTGTATTTGTTACCATTGTGATTTCAAGCGTCACGGTTGTGTTTTTCGATAAGTCCTTTAGTTTTGGGGCCAACCACTTCGGCAATTGAAGTATAAATAATGCTGTGGAATGTTTTGAAACAAGATGTGGTTCCAAACAAGTAAATGCAGCAAAAAAGTTTAAAAAATAAGGATTCGTTTTGCCTGTTTGACTAATGTGTTTGTGATACCACCTCAACGGTCTAAGAATTTGAACATATAAAATACACCGCTTGCTTCATAATTTCGTGTTGAGAATTTAAATCAAGAAAGGATTTTAATTGAACCTAAAAAATATTTTACAAAAAAGAATAATATTTCTTTAACATACCATGGAACTATTAATGAACTATGGTTTGACGCATTCATTTAGAAACGAACAAAATTAGAAATTCGATTTAGAAAATGAAAAGTATATTGTTAAAAAGTGGTATAACTTTGAAAATAATGGGGGCGGGATGCAGATTTCAGCATTATGAAGGCAGAATTTCAACATCGTAAATCAGAAATCGTTAATCCTTGTTCAATATTAATTCAAAAAAAAATAGTGAAAAAGCAACATCGATGAACAATTTTAGAAGTTAGAACCTGCCCTCCGCCAACTGCCGATTTTTAATTCTGCCTTACTCCACTAAAATTCTTCTCGGCCAATTCGCGCTTCATTTGTTCGGGCAGTTTTTCCCACGGTCCAATATCGTATTGGCGTATCAGCGTGCGATACATTTCGGAATCGCGGTTCAGTTGAGCAATATGGCGGTTGTAGCTAATCATCGAAAGCAAAAACGACAGGCCCATGTCAGTAGCTAGTTTTTTTTGCCAAATCAACTTAATAATGTAATTAAATAGCTTGCGTTTCGAGGGAGATCCAATAAACAAATATTCTTTCAACAGTTTCCATAGGGTGCGCAATATAAATTTCAAGCCCGGGCTGCCATCATTATAGGGTTTGGTAAAATGCTCATTGCCAAACAATATACGCGCTTTCTGCAAAATTGATTTGAACGAATACATGCGTGCCAACGTGTTGAGATACATGTTGAACAGTTCAATTTGCCCCATTTTATTATAATGAATGCACGGAAATAAACCGCCCATCATATCAGGGTTGTTTTCGTACACGCGGCCTTCGGTCCGCAAGCGGTTATACAACTCGGTGCCGTGGGGTGCGCCCAATATATTAAAGTTGATAAAACACAACCCGTTGCGTTGTGTAAATTCATACAAACGGTTAAACTCCTCGGGGGTATCGTTGTCGAAACCAATAACAAACGAAGCGGTGATATGAATACCATGCGAATGAATGGTACGGATAGCTTCTTCGTAAATCACCGCATCGCGGTTTTGTTTTTTGTGAGTTTCATTCAGGCTGCCGGCGTTCAACGATTCGAAACCCACCAATATATTGAAACAACCTGCATCGTTCATGGCTTTCAGTAGGTCATGGTCTTTTGCCAGTTCAATGCTGGCCATGCATCCCCACGAAATGCGCAAAGGCTTAAAAGCCTGCATCAGCTCGTGAGCATATCGTTTGTTGGCGGTTAGGTTATCGTCAACAAACAGAATTTTGTTTACAGGTAGCGTTTTAATTTCTTCCACCACGTTGGTAATTTCGCGGTAACGCATTTTGTTGCCAAATAGCTTGGTTACTAAGCAAAACTCGCATTTGTAGGGGCATCCACGCGAAATTTGCATGCCGACTTGAAATACCTCTTTCATATTCACCAAATCCCATCGGGCAGGTTTGGTGTGTTTAAAATCACAATAATCAGTGGTTTCGTAAATGGGTTTCAGTTCGTTGTTTTCAAAATCGTGTAAACATTCCGGCCACAGGTTTTCGGCCTCGCCAATCACTAGGCTGTCGGCATGGTAGCGGGCTTCGTCGGTCATAAAAGACACATAGGGTCCGCCAATAATTACTTTGATGCCCAGTAAACGATAGTAATCGCCAATGGCATAAGCACGTGTAGCTGTGGTAGCCAAAGCCGAAATAGCCACCAAATCGGGCAGTTGTTTGGTAGGAAGTTTTTCAAGCTCCTCGTCAATGATGCGCACATCATAGCAATCGGGCGTAATAGCAGCAATCATGGGCATCGACAAAGGCAGCATAAACTTCTTTTTGCCCAGCATTTTGCTCAACTCCGTTTGGCCATAATAGTTTACGTACTTTTGGCCGGGAAGGATAAGGAAGATGAGCTTTTTGTTGGATGAAGTTTGTCTTGATTCCATGTTAATTTCTTTACTTATATATCCACTACTTCGACTTTACATGCTACTAAATACTTGCTAATCAAAATATCTTAGCGAAAAGCCTGCTTGCATAAACTTGCTGACTTCGGTAACAAAACTTAAAATAAGGTCGTTTGCTTGCAATTTTTCTTCTCTCATAATTCTATCGAGGCAAATAAACACCATGGGCGGTCCCACATACCCCATGTCGCTCATTTTCGAATACAAAGTTTCTTTGCGGATGCCCAATAATTCGCATTCCTCAATAATGAGTTCTGAAATATGTTTGGATGGGAAATTTACCTGAAAATATTTCAATTGTGTTAGGTCGATATGGTATTTTTCAATCATACGTTTCAGGCCTTTATAAAACACCGAACCATCGGCATCGTGAAAATGAATGCGTAGTTGTTCGTTAAACATTTGTGCCATATGGTGACTACCATTTTCGAATTCCGTTTTCGGATTTTGCCAATACGCTGGACGGTGATTGAGCATGGCAGTTGGTTTTTTGCCGCCTATCGATTCAATATAGGCACTTTCAACCAACATTCCACGGTGCTCGTTGGCAGCTTGCAACACCACTGCCCCAGACCCATCGCACAAGAAATAGCGTAAAAATAATTCTTCTTTTTTCAGTAAAGGCTGATTATAATATTCAGCAATAAGTTCTGACGATGATATGCCCGACGAAATTACCAAAGCTGTGTTATATCGCCCCGATTTGATAAAATCGTAAGCCACCAAAAACGCTTTATATGCCGAAGTGCAATTGGCATGAACTGATATTTCACCGCAGGCTTCAATTCCCAACCTATCCTGAATGCGCACACTGGCAGTAGGCATCTGATGTTGGTGGGCGCTTCCGTAAGCAATAAATTCAATATCCGTGTTTTTCAATCCCGCCATAGCAATGGCTTTTTCGGCAGCTTTCACCCCCATGCTCACATTATCATCGGTAAACTGCCTAGTATCGGGGTCAATGGCATAATGATAATAATTTATGTCGAGCATTTCCTTCATCAATGGCTTGATACGGGCAAACCATCGGGCCACAGCTAGCGGAGCATCGGTAATCTCGCCCAGATAGCGGTCGGCATCTTCAAAGGCAATTGGCAAGCCAGGCAAATAGCTGCCGGTTCCTGTTATTCTAACTTCTTTATCAGCCATGGCGTTTTCCTAAGAATCTTTTGCAATAAAAATCCCGGTGAGAAGGATTATAACTATGAAGAATATTTTTGGCAAAAGTAATAGCTTTTTCAATAAGTTCGTTCTTTTCCACTACTTCATCAACAATTCCGAGGTCTAAAGCGTCCTGAGAATTCAAATTTCGTCCAGTAAGCAAAAGCTCAATAGTATTTTTTTCATTTGTTAATTCCGACAAATAAACTGAACCTCCGCAACCGGGCATGAGGTTGAACCCAGCTTCGGGAAAACCCATGACGATGTTTTCGGTAGCAATTCGAAAATGACAAGCCATAGCCAACTCCATAGCCGAGCCGATGCAAACGCCTTTAATGGCAGCAATAACCGGAATATGTGCTGTGTAAAACCGTTTAAAAGTTTGGCTATTGGCTACGTAAAAATCAATCGAATGTTGTTTATTATCATTATCAAACGAAAGCAAATCATCTATATCAGCCCCTGAGGAAAAATGACGGCCTTTGCCTGTAATAATTATCGCTTGAACTGACAGATTATTTAATATGGTATCGGCAAGTTCCCTAATTTCGTAATAAAACTGCTTCGACATACTATTGGCAGGCGGCTGATTCAATTGAAAAAACCCGATTTCATCTTTAATATGCCAGTCGATGGTTTTAAACATTACTTCAGTTCCGATTTTCGTTTGGCAGCTTCATCTAGTGCCAATTCGCAAAACAAACGGGTTTCTTCATGTAAGGCTACATGCAAATCAAGTTTCTTGGCATTAACAAGGGCCTGCATAATTGAATTTATGACTTTTTTAGGTTTCAAATTCACAAGATTAGTAATATATCGAATAGTATAGTCCAATACATTTTCTTCAATAAGTGCATCCACTACATTAAATTTTAAAGCAGTTGAAGCATTAAACGTTTCTCCCGACAAGATTAAAACAAGCGCTTCGGCAGTGCCCGTTTTGTGGGCCAAGCGAAATATGCCACCCAAGCCCGGTATTAAGTTGGTGTTTACCTCGGGAAAAGCAAACAACGCTTTTACAGAGGCAAACCGAATGTGGCATGCCAAGGCAATTTCCAAACCTCCACCCCAGCACACTCCGTTTATGGCAGCAACAACAGGAATATTCAGTATCGAAATGCATTCGAGCAATTCGGAACCTGCCGACATTTCTGATATTAATAGTTTGGTATCGCGAGTAAGTTTAAATAAATTATCGATGTTGGCACCAGCCGAAAAATGCCTCCCCACTCCCGAAATCACTATGCCTTTAACATCATCTTGGTCCGAAATAAACTTGAGATATTCTTTACTAATGAATGCTGGTGCTTTTAAGAAATTTTGCGGTGGATTGCTTATCTTAAGAACCGCAATACAACCATGCATTTCGAAGACGATGTTTTCGGGTGTTGTCAAAACGTTTCGTTATTTGTCAATAAAATATCAAACTCTTGTGGCACTCCTGTTGGTAAACGGTCTTTATTCAGCGGTATGGTTTTTACCACTGCATGCGAAAGTTTCACATTATTGGCTTCGTTAGTCATGCGTTGCTTAAAAATAACGTAGGGTCCGCTCAATTCAACTTTGGTCCGAATCAATATATTGTCGAACAAACAAGCTTCTTTCGAATAACGGATATTGATTTCTGTAATAACCAAAAAGATTTTATCGGCAACCAGTTTTTCCAATAACCCTACAGAGCGCATTATTTCCCAACGAGCCTGTTCAAAATAGTTCAAATAAACCGCATTGTTTACATGGTTATATGAATCAAGCTCATAACCCCGCACAGAAAAGCGATATTCGAACATTATTATTTAATTTATAGTTTATAAAGCACCAAGTTTGTCAAACAAAAATTTCATCTGATTGAAAGTAAACGAAATTGGAACTAGCAAATAAGGTCATCCACAATCTTCTTTTCTATCTGCGACCACTTAGGATACATGAATTTTGTACCATCCCATTCAAAATCAACTCGGTAAAAGTGTTCATTCATAAATGTAAGTTTCGATTTTGCTTCCGGGTCGTGAACAATAAAAATAAGTTTATCGGGTGGAATGTTAAAATGCTGACAGAGTATGCTTGCCAATTGTGCCGAAAAATTAGTTACAGATGTTCCCGGATTTTCAACATAAAGCTCAGTGGCAATAACAACTGTTTTATCTGTATGATGTACAAGTTTTAAACCACAACGCGAATCAACATCCCAAAGTCCTTTAAATTCATACACTTCTTCAAAGTAAGCAGAATTAATTTCTTTGTTAAATTGCTTTATCATAAAGTAACATATTTTTATGTATTTGTATTACGATTGACTTGTTTTCCAAAACTATTTCTCGAAAGATCGGCTCTAACTCTTTGGTAAGTTCCATCAGCAATTTCTTTCATGATAACCTTTTGGAACAATTTAAACATTTTCTCGGTTTGAGTTTCTTCTTTATAAAAAGTGTCCCATGCGTAGTAGTATAGCTCCTGAAGTTTTTCAGGAGTCATTTGCTTGGGTTGGATCACCACTTTACCCGCATTATAATGATTCCAGTCGTGATCAATAATGCGATTCTGACGAAGCATATCATCATAGGCTTTTGTATGCGGGAAAGGGGTTAACACCGTAAATTCTGCCAAATCGAGATTGATTTCAAGTAAAAAATCAATCAACCGTTTTATATCGTCTTCCGAATGATCATCAGTTCCAAGTAAAATAGTTCCTTCAACAGCAATACCGTGATCGTGATATCGTTTCACACGGTCGCGAATATAATCGGACGTATCAAATACAGCTTGATAAACAAACCATGCACCTGCTTGTGCAGCCAAATCCAAAACTTCATCATCATCTTCAATCGGGTGTGAGCACCATTTCTTTTTAAACGGAATCATTTCGCGAAATAAATCCATTTCCCATTTTTTATCCTGTGCCAAAGAATTATCTACAACAAACAAACGATTGTTATCAATAGTAGCAAGTTCTTCAACTACACGGTCAATTGGGCGCGGACGAAAACATTTTCCACCCAAATAAGCAACAGCACAAGGATAGCAATTGTATTTACAACCACGCGAAGCATGAAACAAATCGACCATGCGAACACCTTTGTGATAATATAATTCTTTTTTCAAAATGCTTCTGCGGGCAGGTCCGATTAGGTTAATATCGGGCATTTGATTCATAAAGTTATAAACCTTTTGCAGCTTATTGTTTTTAAAATCGCTAAAAACCTGTTCCAAACGACCTTCAACCTCACCTAAAAATATTGAATCGGCATGCTCCATAGTTTCTTCGGCATGTAGCATGGTTGAAATGCCTCCAAAAATTACTTTCTTGCCTCGTTTACGGAACTCATCAGCAATTTCCCAACCTCTTTTAATCTGACCTGTAAGCATCATTGATATACCAATAAAATCAGCGTTATCGTCAAAAGTAAGGTTGTCAACATTTTCATCTACAAAAACAATATCAACATATTCGGGTAATGCAGCAGCAAAAACAACAGGACCGTGAGGTGGTAGATTAAATATTGTTTGACCTTCAAGTTTTGCCCACTTAGGGTAGATAAGTTTAAACTTCATGTTAGTAATATTAAGATTCTGCTTAGTTTTTAGTTTTATTAATTAATTTCTTGCAACTTTCAATGTGCTGCTTGATAAATTGTTTGTCTGAGTAAAAAGGAACCTGTTTTTCATCGGCTAATGTATAATACTGCAATGCTTTATTAAAATTATTCCGAGAAAAATATAAATCGCCAATTAATGAATACGTTTGATAATAATCAGGGTTTGTTTGACATAATCTTGTCAGCAAAATTTCGTCTAGTTTAATAGTTTTATTTTGTATCTGATTCAATAAAATAGTTTTCAAATTTTTAAACCACAATACATTGCAGTAATATTCCTGTAATAATCGATAATCAGGCTGCAAAGATAATTGAATTTCATAAAACTCCTTCTGTTTTGGAGGATATTCTTTTAAAGAAAACATTTTATTAATATCATAACACACATAAGTACCCAATTGATAAGGACCTGTAGATATCCATACCAGTAATTTCTCTGGTTTAAAAATAACCGAATGATGCGCTATATACTGGTTAATGGCCATCTCATTTGTATATCCAATCCTTGCATCGTTCATGCCATAAGGATTTCTCAATATGGCTGCTACAGTTTTTTCGTTCAGGCGAGGCGTTTGATTTAATAGTTGCACAGATCTTTCGTATCGATATGTTGTAGGAGTTTGCAGCTGCTGCGCAATGTTCTGCTCATCATTTACAAATTTCGATCCCTGAAAATGATTTGTGCATACCAAATAGTTGGAATCGGAGCTGACAATATCAGTTTTATAAGGACTTTTTTCAATTATAAAGGCTTGTTTATCCTCGGCCGAACCAATAAGAAGCGATTCTGAAACAAATGTGGTATACGATTCTGAAATCTTTTTAGCTTCAGCAATGTTTTTTGCATATTGCAAAATGTGTCGTGCTACAAGAGAAATAGGTGTTGCTATATGTATAGGGATAGATGATTTGGCAGCATTCAGAGTAACCGTGAGACCTTTATCGTTCATTCCCGAAACCACTCCTGCCATACCACCCCAGGTTATCATCATAAATTTATATCCGCTGTCGGGTTTGATAAATTCTACAATTTTGTCTTCGGCAAATTCATCGCCCACATAAAAATCAAAATTTCGTCCGATAAGCAGTGAGGAATCTTCTGATTTTTCGCCCCAAACAGCAAAAGATGTGCAACCTACCAAATGATAATTTTGAAGCATGTGGCCAATGTCGTGGGCAGCGTGGTAGTTCAATATTCGCTGATATTTATTGCCAATCTCATTAAAATCGTCGGAGGCAAACTGAGAAATGCCATCTATTTCCTGTAAATATTCGCTTTTAACATAAGTATCAATTTTTCGGTTGAAAACAGCTAACAACAGACGCAAAAACCTCAAGTAACTATCTGATGGTACCATTTTATGAATCTGATCAACAAAAGCTTTTTCCTGCTTGTAAATTAATGAACGGCTTAGTTTACCTATTACCAAACCCCTTTCGTATGCCGCACCCTCTGTGTACAACTCAAATAATCCTGTGTTGCTTTTGTGGAGCCATGATTTACCACAATAGGTCATTGAATCACCAAAATGTTTCACAATAATTAAATTGGTGTCAACTAAATTTACTTTTGGCAGATTTATGGTTAAATACGATTTTATTGAACAAATACTCACTGCTGAAAGTAACACAATAATAATAAAGTACCATATTAGAAACTTTTTCATAGCATCAACTTGCGTTGCGAATTTTCTTGACCAGATACTCCAACCCAAGAAGTTCGGAACATGTAGTGACCGAGCCGATGGTAACACCTAAAACACCATGAAGAATTATGTTTTGTCCTGTCAGCAACAGGTTGGGTATTTTTGTTTTCGGCGAAATGAGAGTTTTAAGCGGTTCGTTGCAATTTTTAAGTATACCATAAAGTGAGCCACCCACAGTGCCCGTGTAGTCTCGATATGTCAATGGTGATGACGAGTAGCATTTCTTAATAGCCTTTCGGAAGTGTGGAAAACGGTGTTCAACTAGATTGAGTATTTGTTCAGTTTTTTGTTTTTTAAACGCTACATAATCTTCACCACGTTTACCTATGGTTGTATTTTCCCATTTCTTTACATCTTTCATATCCATGTAGGCCATAATAGTTGCACAGTCTGCATACTTACCGGAATGCGATGTGGCTGGCGTTATCAACAGAAAGTTGTAAGGCCATTCTTCATCCATGTTTTCATGCGAAAGCCAAACATCATCTTTTTTATAATAATATTGGTTGTGGTTAAGATATTCGAACGAGTCGGGGTTGAACACCACGTAAAGAGTGAAATTCGAGGTGGTGTTTTCAAGATTCATGATTCGTTCTCGATAGGCTTTGCGCAGATGATTTTCTTCAATCATTTCGAGAGTTTTCGCAGGATGTATACTCGAAATAAACTTGTCGGCATGCAACACCTCACCATTACTTAGCTTGACTCCATTAAGGGTGTTATTCTCAAAAATAAAGTTGTCAACTCGGGAATTTTGCATTATTTTTCCACCTTGTTTACGAATTTCGTCCGCCATTACATCGGCTATCATCGAACTACCATCAACAACTCTATAAGAACTTTCGATAAAAGAATTATTGACCAATGCATGCACATATAGAGGTGTTTTATCGGGTATGCCAGCATACAAGGGGTTGGTTGCTGCCAAAACATTGCGAAGTTTTTGATTATTAGTTATGGAGTTGATATAATCATAGGCATTTTCAGAAAAGAAATTCATTTCTGATATTTCAAAGTTTTTATATTCAAGGTTATACAAAGGAAAATAGTTGCACATCTCGTTAATTTTATGAATGTATGAATACAATCCAGCACGATCCGATGGAAACTGTCTTGATAGAGTTTCCGCATAGTTATCATGCCCCATGGCATATTTGTAATCTATGGGGTCATTCTCAAAGGTAATGATATCAAATGCATCATTGTCCAACCGTTTGAGCTTAAGTTTGTCCATCAAACCAAAGTATTTAAAATAGCGGTTTAACGATTGGCCATCATCGAGACCTCCAATGTAGTGTATACCAGTATCAAAAATGCAGCCTTCTCGTGAAAAGTTTTGTAAACAACCTCCAATTTGTTTGTGTTGTTCCAAAATACAAACATTGTAGCCCTCTTTGGATAAAATAAAACCGCATTGCAGACCGCTGAGTCCACTTCCAATAATGATGACATCAAATTTTTTCATAAAATTAGTTTAGCTGGCTTTTTATGCAGTTAAAAGGTGCAAAAATAAATAATTATTTATAAATGGATGATTACTCAAAGATACATGATGGGAAATTTATCATTTATAATTGTTTGTAGTTATTGTATTTATTTATTAAATTTTTATTATAATTATTGCATATGAAGATTTTACATTTTTCTTGAACTCGCAATAATTTCTTCTTGCAATTGTAAAAAGTCTGAATACTCCCTAAATTAATATTAAGAATATTTTTTTAAAAAAATTAAGAGAATAAATCAATTCCAGTGTAAATATTTCGAATAATTATAAGAATTGTCAATAATTTATAACCTGTCAATGCCTGAAATACCTTGACCGTTTTAACTGATTTGGTAAGGCTATTTATTTTATAATATCTTTAGAAAGGAAAGGTGCAAGATATTTCAGGCATCCACTGGTATTTTAAAATGATTTTGAATTTAATGTCATAATACAAATTTTCGGGTTCACAGTATTTGAAAATCTTTTTCGAAGCACCCATGCGAAAAAGAGTGAAACCCTGTTTTGAGCCTACTCTTCCACATTTCATGATTGGCAAAAAATTGTGGAGCCGGGTTCTAAAATGAATGGGCCCTACTCGGTTTTTCAGGGCACCTGGGCCATGATAGCGGCGCACGATACGAAACAAAATTTCGGCTATTTAATTCATTTTTAAAATCCTACGGCCCACATCAAGCCTATGTGGGCTTGATTTTAACCGGACGCGCTCCGTGGCGCGAAGTACGCGCTCCGTGGCGGGAAGTACGCGCTCCGCGGCGCGAAGTACGCGCTCCGCGGCGGGAAGTACGCGCTCCGCGGCGCGAAGTACG
>JBAXWF010000071.1:0-18545 GCA_037128515.1 Bacteroidota bacterium
TTCACCACAATTTGACCGTAAAATCACATTTTTTAGAAGAATGACCAAGCCACGTAAAATTTTTGTTCAAGCATGAAATTAAAAATCAATACTATAAATAAAAATAGTTCTAAACCGTAAAAAAAATATAAATTATGAGTAGCGCAGATTTATCCCCCCGCCCCATGGTGATTTCTACGATAGATGGCAGTGGGTTTTTGAGGTAAAAAGTGTTTGAACCCGTTTCAAGCTGATTTTGAATTTTCGCAACCGGCATAAGCCAAGCCAAATCTTAGAAATTCCGCTTCCCTCTGCCCTACTATTGCTTAATAATCGTCCCGTTTTTATCCATTATCACCACATCCACAATGTTGGTTTGCGAAGGCAGTCGTCCGGCTTTAATCACCCTAGCCAGGTTTTTGGCTTCGGCTTCGGTAAAATTGCCACTTATGGACGAATTGCCGTTGGGTATTTCGCCCTGAACCGTGGGGTAACAATACACATAATCATCCAACAAAATGGCTACCGATTTGCCGATATTGTTGGCGGTTATTTTTCTCCATTTGGCTGCGCCTTCGGCATTCATGCTCATCATAATTTCAATTTGCTTTTGATCGTTGTATTCCACCCGCGAATCGGTAATATATGGAGCCCCTTCCAATGTGGGTTTGCCATCGCGAGTTGCTTTGAGGGCCAATAGTTGCAGAAGCTCGTTGTTCGTATTCAGCGGTTTGGCGCTCCAGGCAAAGCGAAGCTGTGGCGGAAACACCAAAGCAATTTGCGCCTGATGCAGCAGTTGGTTCACCTTGGCGGTATCGGCCATTTTGCAAAAACCCACCACCGGACCCTGGTTGAGATAATAATTGCCTTTTTTATCTTGAGTGATGGCCGGTTGCAGATAGGCAAACAGGGGGTTATCTATGGCAAATTGTTCCACAGTTGTGTTTTTGGCCAAACCAAATTCGGTGGTATCGGCTTGGGGTTTGTTTTGCGTTATGTTGGTCTGGGTTTGCGTTTCCTTGTCGGAAATGGCTTTGGCTTTTTTGTTTGCCTGTTCCATTAGGCTATAAATATCCTTGTTATCGTAAGTTTCCCAAAACTCCAGCCGGGCATTCATGCTTATTGTTTTCAAAACCTGCTCGGGAAAGGCTACATCTTCCAATTCAACCACAAACCGACCTCGTTTGTTCAATTTTTGCAAACTCACTATTTTCGCATCCATTTGGTTCAAACGGTTTTCGATATTCGCAATGGTTTGATCAATCGTTTGGTCAATTTGTTGGCTCAACACCTGAAGCACCTCGGCATTTGTTGAATTAAATTTCACCTTTTGATCCAAATTCAACATAAAAACCGAATACAAGTGTGCATTTGGTGCCAGGCGGTTCCAAGCTTTTTCGAACAATAGCAAAAAATCGTCGTTGGCGGTTGTTGCCGAAACTTCGGCCAGGGCCATGCTTTTGTAAAAAACCGAGTCGGTGCTGTTGGCAGCAAGTGTGCGCAGTATGTTGGCTATGGGCACCTCAACCGTTACTTTCATTTTTTTGTCGCCATGGCTTTTAAACATATTGCACGACAACAAACCCACACCACATATTACACCAACCACTGTGAATAAAACGCATACCCATTTTGTATTTTTCATTTCGTTTTGCTTTTACGTTTTGAAACAATAAAAAGGGATACAAATTTTGAATCCCCTTTTGTTGCATTGTTTTTTGAACCTAAGCACTATTTATTCGCCCAAACTATAAATAGCTGCATAGTCGCCACGGTTTTTTGGATTAAACCCGATGCTTGCTCCGGCTATAAAATACCGGTCGTTGTCAATTTGGCGCAGGGTGAGCAAATTCGCCACTTTTCCGCCTTCGCCAATGTTGTAAATAAGCGATTTGGTAATATTGCCTTCGGCATTAATTTCGGCTTTAGCCAAACACAATTTGGTATCAGACACAAACATGAGCTTGCCTTTGTATTTATCTTTAAAAATATTGTCGAGATAGTCGTAATAAAACACCACCACTTTGTTATTGTGTGTAAACGATCGGCAAAAATAGGGAAAGTAGGTTGTTTTGCTGGCAATATATTTTTCGATAGCTTTTAGCCACACTATGTTGCCATTCATATCAAATTTAATAAAGGTGATGGGTTTACAATAATAGGTGGTTGAACTGGAGCTGTAGCTCCCCGAACTGGAGGTGCGGGTAACCGCTTCGTGATATTCGCCCACATACACTATGCCGTCGGGGGTTAATATTAAATCGGATGGATAGGCAAAATACAAGGTTAAAATGCCTTTGTACTGTGGATATTTTGCTATAAAGGTTTTATCAATGGGAAATGTTTTAACTTTGGGTTGGGCGTCGGCCTCATTCAAATCGAGCGTTATAAAAAACAATTGTTTTTTTGAGCCCGAATTTGTTACATAATTTACACCACTCATAATAAGTTTGCCTTGCTTTGTTATTAAAAATTTCCAATTGAACTGGTCATACATCATTATTTGTTTGTCGATAATTTTGTAGGATTGGGGTTGGTCGTATCTCACAAAATACAAGGTAGCCTTCACCTTTTTGGTGGGCACGGTGCGGTGCGAAGCAAAAATATACAAATGATTGTTTAGATAATCAATATCAAAGTTATTCAACGGAATGCCTTCGCCAAAAATCTTTTCGAAGTTAACCGAGTCTTTCCAAACCAGTTGCAGGTCTTTATCATACACCTCAATAAAGTGCATACGCGGGGGTTCTTT
This sequence comes from Bacteroidota bacterium, assembly GCA_037128515.1. Taxonomy (GTDB): domain Bacteria; phylum Bacteroidota; class Bacteroidia; order Bacteroidales; family CAIWKO01; genus CAIWKO01. Next base: position 2,732 of record JBAXWF010000071.1, read on the forward strand.
CAACGAAGGTTTGTCGGGGGTCATTATTTCGGTATTGATAATAATCAGGTGCGAACTGTCGGCCGATTTGTACACACTGGGCTCCCCTACAAAACGGTGTTTTTTGCCATGAACCGAATACGAAACATTCAACAGCGGATTCAACTGCGCATCGGTCACCACCAATTTGTTGTCGGCACGAAACTGCATCATGGGGTTTTTGTTTTCGTCGGTGCTGCCCGAAATCACCGTGTAATTTTGAAATCCGGTAATATTGAGCAAATAGGGTGCTTCCGATGGAATGTTTTGTTCGGTGTAATCGCTTAAATCGGCATTAAAAGTGCGCACAAAAATTTGATTTTTCACCGGTTGAAACGGTTTCACATTGGGAATGGTAAACACCGCCTTATACGTGTTGTCGGTGTATTTGTAAAAGAACTTAAAAACGTAATCGTCTTTTGGGCTGTCAATTTTCACCCAATTAATATCTTTTTGAGCCGAAAGCTGAAACAATGCTAAAACGAAAGCAACAAAAACAAGAATTTTTTTCATAATACTATTGATTTGATTAAGCCAACAAATGTAAAATAGTTTTTGATAAAAAAATGTTTTTTAAAGATAAATACTTGATGGCAACAATATTTAGAATGAATCTGCTTAAGGCTACAGAAAATAGCACTCAGAAAACCCGTTTAACCCAATGCAATTGCAAAGAAAAAACTATCAGCCCGAAACTTTCCGATAGCGCCAAATAGCCAGCAGTATCATGGTGGTGCCATAGCCAAGCAGTATAAGAAAATCGCGGTAAATATCCATAAAGGTGGACCCTTTGAGCAATATCATACGAATGAGTTTCATAAAATACATCATCGGATTTAGATAGTCGATATATTGAGCCCACATTGGCATGCTTTCAACTGGAGTAAAAATACCACTCATCATGATAAATACAATCATAAAGAAAAAGGTAACAAACATGGCTTGCTGTTGGGTGTTGGCCGAATTGGAAATTAGCAGTCCGTAGCCTTGCACCACCAACAAATAAACACTGGCCACGGCAAACAGCAAGCCCAAATTGCCCACCATGGGTACATTAAATATGAGTTTGCCAATGGTTAAACCAAACGAAAGCATAAACAAGGCAATAATCCAAAATGGCAAGAGTTTGCCAATAATGAAATGTATTTTTTTGATGGGGGTAACATTAATTTGTTCAATGGTGCCCATTTCTTTTTCGCGCACAATGTTTAAGGAGGCCAATATCATGCCCATGATGGTAACCAGTATCACCAAAATGGCAGGCACCATAAACACTTTGTAGTTCATATCGGGATTATACCAAAATGCCGGAATCGTTTCGATAGTTTTAGCAGTGGGACTGTTTTTCGACACTCCAATCCATTTGGCTATCAAATCGCGGTTAAACCCCATCATAATTTGGTTGGCATAGGCGCTTCCAATTCCGGCCACGGTGCCGTTGATAGCATTAAACACAAACTGAACTTCGGCCTTGTTTTCGCGTACCAGTTTTTTTTCAAATCCGGCAGGTATATTCAACACCATTTGTGCTGTACCCGATTCAATTTGCTGGCGGGCTTCGTTCATGTTAAAAGTGTTGCCGGTTATTTTAAAAAAAGGCGAACTGCTGAACTTGTTTGTCAATTGCCGCGAGGTGGTGCTCAAATCGTTGTCAACAACACACATGTTTATGTTTTTAATTTCGAACGTGGTTGCATTCACCATAATCAACAACTGCACAATTGGAACCACAAAAATCATGGGTATCATCGCGCGGTTTCGCCGTATTTGCAAAAACTCTTTCTGAAGTATGAAAAAAATCGTTCTCATGTTAACCAGTTTAAAGTGTTATTCGAGCCTGATTTTAAATTTCCTCAAACTCATGCCAATAAAAAACACAATCATACCACACAATATCAGTGTTTCTTTCCACACACTCATAAAACCCAACCCTTTCAGCATAATATTTTTAATGATAATAATAAAATAGGTGGAAGGGTTTACATGACAAATCCATTGGAGCAGGATGGGCATATTCTCAACCGGATAAATAAATCCCGAAAGCAAAATAGTTGGCAACATCAATCCCATCATGGAAAGTAACATGGCTGTTTGCTGGCTGTTGGTGGATGTGGAGATAAATATACCCAGCGATAGTGCCAATATTAAAAACAAAACACTCTCGAGCAACAAAAGTACAAGGCTGCCCTGAATAGGCAACCCAAAAACAAAATTGCTCAGCAGCAATATGGTGATAACATTAACAAACGACAACAATGCATACGGCATCACCTTGCCCATGATGATTTGCAACGGACGCAAAGGCGACACCAATAGCACTTCCATGGTTCCCAGTTCCTTTTCACGCACAATACTAACCGAGGTGAGCAATGCACAAACCAGTACAAGAATCATAGCCATGGTTCCAGGCACAAACATATAAACCCCTTTCAGTTCCTCGTTATATAGCATACGCGATTCCATATCAATTTGCATCGGAAAACTCGCCGTTGCATTTTCTTTTTTCACATAGTCGTTGATAATCGCCGAGGTATAATTCACAATAAGGTTTGCTGTGTTGGCATCCGATGCATCGGCAATCAAATGAACTGAGGCTTTGCTTTCGCGCTGCAGTTTCACAGCAAAATTGGGTTCAAACACCACCACTTCTTTCACCGACCCATTGCGAAAGCTTTCGCCAATCTGACTCTCGTTGGTCAACATTTTGGTGATGATAAAATAGCCCGACGAACCCAATTTGTCGATAATTTTTTTTGTTACCACATCCTGCGAATGATCAAGTATGGCTATTTTGGCATCTTTTATTTCATTGGTAACCACATAACCAAATAATAGCATCTGAATTACCGGCATAATAAACAATATGGCCAACGTACGCTTGTCGCGGAAGATGTGGTAAAATTCCTTAATTACGAATCCGTTGAAGTGTTTCATTTTCGGGATGTATGATTTTAATAACTACTCATGATTCACTGCCACTCTAGCAAGTTTAATAAAAACGTCATTCATTGATTCGGCTTGAAATGTCTGCTTCAACTGTTGGGGAGTATCCAATGCTGCAATTCTGCCGTCCACCATGATAGAAACCCTGTCGCAATACTCCGCTTCGTCCATATAGTGGGTGGTAACAAACACTGTTACCCCTTCTGCCGCCGCATCATAAATTTGATTCCAAAACTGACGGCGCGTAATAGGGTCAACACCGCCAGTTGGTTCATCCAAAAAAACAATTTTGGGGTCGTGAACAATTGCAATTGAAAAAGCCAGTTTTTGACGCCAACCCAGCGGCAAATCTTTTATGAGTTTCTTTGCCGAATTTTGCAAACCGAGTTTGTTGAGCAATTGTTGTGTTTTTGTTTTTATGTCTTTGCGAGTCATCCCATAAATTCCACCAAAAAAATGAATGTTTTCGGTAACGGTCAAGTCTTCGTAAAGCGAAAACTTTTGACTCATGTAGCCTATGTTGTTCTTGATTTTTTCGGTTTGAGTATACACATCAAATCCGGCAATGGTTGCTTCGCCAGAAGTGGGTTTCGATAAACCACATATTATTTTAATCGCTGTTGTTTTGCCCGCACCGTTAGCTCCCAAAAAGCCGAATATCTCCCCTTTATAAACTTCGAAATTCAGGTCATCGTTGGCAACAAAGTTTCCGAATTTCTTAACGAGATTTTTTACGGTTATTATCGTTTCCTTGTTATTCATGTCGGCTTGTTCATTAATGACATAAAACAATCTTCAATATTGGCTAAAATGGTTTTTATTTCTATATCCTGATGCCCAAGCGAAACCAAATAAGCCTTGAGTTCATCATCCGCTATACGGTTGCTTTTTGATGTATAATGTACATTTTGCCCGAAAGGAAAAGCGCTGTCGCAATCAGCAAATTTCTGCAAATCGGACAACATTTTGTGAATGTTAGCAGCACGAATAGCAACAAGGTTCTTTCCGAAATTAGCCGTAATTATGTCTGGTTTATCAATTTTAAGTATGCTGCCGTTTTGCATCAAGGCTACTCGGTCGCATAGCGAAGCTTCGTCCATATAGGGTGTTGATACCACAATGGTGATTCCCGATTTTTTCAACGACTTGAGCATTTCCCAAAACTCCTTGCGCGAAACAGCGTCAACTCCGGTGGTGGGCTCGTCCAGAAAAAGCACATCGGGTTTATGTATCAACGCACACGAAAGTGCAAGTTTTTGTTTCATCCCCCCCGATAAGGCCCCTGCACGACGATTTTTAAAAGGTTCAATTTGGCCATAAATGTCTTTAACCAAATGATAATTCTCCTGAATGGACGTGCCGAAAATTGTTGCAAAGAAGGTTAGATTCTCCGCTACTGTTAAATCCTGATACAAAGAAAACTTGCCGGGCATATACCCTACCTGCTTCCGTATTTTTTTATACTCCTTCACCACATCAAGCCCACACACAGTTGCTTTACCCTCATCAGCAAGTAATAAGGTTACCAGAATACGAAACAAACTGGTTTTTCCACCACCATCCGGACCAATAAATCCATAAATTTCACCTGCATCAATGCGAAACGAAATGTTGTTTAATGCCTTGATATGTTTGTAGCTTTTGCTTATATTTTCTACTATTACCGAACTCATTACCGAGCTTGTTAAATTAATTGTTTAGGCCATTACTACCTATCTTGCATTAATTTTTGCCTTTTACCAAAATTCTACTTAAAATTCACTTCACCGGGCATACCAATTTTTAGCACGCCATCGTTTTTAACTTTAACCTTGATGGCATACACCAGATTTACACGTTCTTCTTTGGTTTGAATAATTTTGGGAGTAAATTCTGCTGTTGATGATATCCAGCTAACAATACCTTCATATTTTGTAAAATCGTTTTTACCCTTATCAATAAGCACTTCTACCTTTTGACCGAGTTTAACAGCAGATAATTGTGTTTCGCTAATATAAGCCCTTAATGTTATATTACTGAGATCAGCTATTTTATAAAGTGATTTCCCAGGAGTAACCAGCTCATCCTGCATCATATATTTATCCAGAACCGTTCCTTTCATGGGATTAACCAGATGACTCTTTTTGATGCATTGTTCAACTTGAGCAATTTGTTTGTCCAGACTCTGAATTTCGCTGGGGATACTGGCATTTTGTGTTTGAATACTTAAAATTTGTTTGTCAACCAAATTAATGTTTGCATTAATATCATCCAGTTGCTTTTTGGTGGCAGCACCATCTTTCAATAGTTTTTCTATGCGGGCTTTATCAATCAGGAGATTGTTTTTTTGTTGCTGCTGCACTTCAATTTGGGATGAAATATTCCCGGTTTTGGTAGAAGTGGCATTCTTTTGAGCAATCAATTGTTCCTTTTTTAATTGCAGATCCGTGGTATCAATCAGCCCAACCAAGGTGCCGGCATTAACCTCATTGCCTTCCTCAATATTAAAAAGAATCAGTTTTCCGCTCACTTCCGAAGAAATAATCACTTCATCGGCTTCAAAATTGCCATAGGCATCGGATTTCTTGTTTTTCCCCGAACAGGCTGCCAGGAAAATCATTCCGCTGATTATTACAAGTTTTTTCATTGGATGGTGTTTTCTATTTATTTTTTAAATCGTTTATTAAAGTTTTCCCATTGCATTCAAATAGTTGAGCTTTGCCATCTGCAACTGAATTTTGTGGAGTTCCATATTGAATCGGGCTTGAATTTCATTGTTCAGTTCGGTTACGTATTCAGTTGCGGTAATTATGCCGTTGTCGAGTTGTACGGATGCCGAATGGGTGATATTTTCGCGAAGCCTCACTATTTCGTTGTCATTTTCAATCAATTGCTGAAATTTGGTGATGTCGTCCATGTCCTTTTGTGAGGATATCTTAAGGTTTTTATCAAAGGTTTCTTTCTGGGCTTGAAGCAGATTCTTTTGAATATCGATGATTTGTTTTTCTCTTCCGGTTTGATAGAAACCGGTGATATTCCAGCTCAGTTTAGCCCCGAAAATATAGAAGAAGTCAAAATTGTTCGACAACATGTTAAAGCCCGGACGTCCATAACCCCCTTGTCCGAAAGCGTAAAACTTAGGCATGGTCTTCACGGTTGATAATTTTTTGGATACATCCAGTTTGTTCATTTGAAAATCGAACAATTGCATTTCCAATCGTTTGTTATCATAAACAACTATGGAAGCATCCGTTTCGGGTAGTTTAAAAACTGCATCTTCCGCAATAGGTTTATTGATAAACTCAGCCAACATCTTAATGGCTGTTTGTTTCGCTTCTTTCAGTTCAATCATTTGCTGTTCCGTCTTAATATATTCGGCTTTCAAAACATCAGCACTGCTTTGCAACACAACTTCATCTTTTATCCCCGCTTCCATCTTTTTTAAACGCGATTGCAAATCAGCCTGAATACTACTTAATACTTTCTGGTTTTGTTGATCCAACAGAATATTGAAAAAGATAAGATTTATTTGGGTTTTTATTTTTGCTAACTCCACATCCACACTCAATTTATCAGACTGCAATTCGCTTGTTTCAAGTTTCTTTTGAGCCGAAGTAAGTCCTCCATCCCAAATTGTTTGATTCAAATCCAAAGTCACTTTATATTGGTCTTTATTCATTGATGGAACTTGAAATAACGGGCTAAACTGAGGAATTTGAGTTACTGCCGACTGATAAGTAGCCTGTCCGCTCAGCGATAACTGCGGAAAATAAGAAGTGTTTAGATTCTTGATTCTTAAATCAGCAGAAGCAGAAAGTAAATCCTTCTGTTTAATGAGAGGATAGTTTTCTATTGCTTGTTGCTGGCATAAAACCAAAGTCAGCGTATCCGTTTTCTGAGAAAAAACAGGAATACTAAAAAGAATAAGGCATGTTACAAGTATTTTTTTCATAATCTTTGATTGTTATTTAATCTGAATTGCATTGATGACAAAATCGGCAACCATCGTTTTACGCTCTACCAAAAATTTATTATATGCCTCCGTGTTGTTATTAAAAATGAATCCTTCGATAATGGGGCGACCAATAAAAGGAAAAACACATAACCCAATCATATTCACGATGAGGTGAACCATTGGAATGGTTGCAACTCCACCTTCTTCAGTTTCTTTTTGTAAATATGATGCCAAACTCCCCGGGTTTATTCCAACCTTTTTCATCATTTCAATTATTTTCTCCGGATTTCTCTGTAATTCGCGCATGATGAAAATAGGCAAATGCGGATTGTTGAGCAGCATATCAATATAGTGACCGACAAAGGCCCGAATCTTCTCAGAAAATTCCATATCGGAAACCATAATTTGGGAGATATTGGGTAAAAACTGCATAAAGGCATCTTCAAAAATGGCATCGAACAATTTATCCTTGCTTCTGAAATAATAATGCAGCAATGCTTTATTAATTCCGGCCTCATCCGCTATTTGTTGCATGCGTGCCCCATCAAATCCTTTGTCGAGAAATACCTTCTTGGCGGCTTCGAGTATGACTTTTTCAGTTGAAATATCTTCGTCGGACATGATTTTCTATTTGGTTTAATTAATTAGTTTAACCAGTTGGTAAAATTACATATTCTTTTTAAATCTGTAATTTTATTTTCATTAATTTTATTTTTTTAAAAACTAATCTTGTTGATTTTTTTCGTCAGAATTAACTAATTTTGCTGAATTAACGAGATTTATGCCTGCCAATAAAAGTTTTGCATCAAGGCGATATGTGATCAATACCATTTTTTTGGTAATCATTTTAGTTTTTATTATCCGAATTTTCTTTTTGCAAATGATTGATAAAACCAATAAATCATCTGCCGACAATAATGTTTTTAGATACTTAACCGAATTTCCGGCACGTGGCTTGGTTTACGATTGCAATGGCAAACCACTATTATTTAATGAAGCTACGTACGATTTGATGGTGATTCCTAATCAAATGGGAAAGGTTTTTGATTCTGCAGGTTTTTGTAAACTTATAGGCACTGATATAAAAACATTCAGAAAAAAAATAAAAACGGCAACGGTATATTCCAATTTTTTGCCAACCATTTATGATGAAAAAATTCCGAAAGAACAATACGGAATGCTTCAAGAAAGACTTTCTGAGTTTCCAGGGTTTTATATACAAGCGCGAACCATCCGAAATTATCCTCAACCGTATTGTGCACAAATTTTAGGCTATATTGGTGAAACAACCCCTGAAATGCTCGAGGCAGATGATTATTATGACCCGGGTGATTATATCGGGATAAGCGGGCTTGAAAAGTCATACGAAAAAGAACTTCGAGGGAAAAAGGGTGTCCGTATAATTATGGTTGATGTTCATAATCGCGATATGGGAAGTTATATGAACGGGAAATTTGATGTGGAAGCGAAGGCTGGACAAGACCTTTTTACATATCTGGATATTGATTTACAAGAATATGCCGAAAAATTATTACAAAATAAACGTGGAAGTGTTGTTGCTATTGATCCCCGAACAGGAGGAATATTAGCCATTGCATCGAGCCCAGCTTACGACCCAAATTTGTTGGTGGGGAGAGAACGAACAAAAAATTATTTCGACCTTTTATCTGACAAAAATCTTCCTTTGTTCAACAGGGCTTTATCGGGAAGATATCCGCCCGGATCTACCTTTAAACTGGTGGTTGGTTTGGTAGGTTTACAGGAGGGTGTGCTTAATACAACTATTGCCTATCCTTGTTATGGTGGATTTCCATTAGGGAATGGCAAAATGATAAAATGTCACTCACATGGTTCTCCTTTAGCATTATTGGGAGCGATACAAACCTCTTGCAATGCTTATTTTTGTAAGGTACTAAAAACAACAATTGAAAACAAACATTATGCTTCATCTGAAGACGGATTTAATGCTTGGCGCGATTATGTTTTGAGTTTTGGCTTAGGCAAACCAATTGGCGTTGATTTGCCAAGCGAATCGGGAGGAAACATACCCACGAGCAGCTATTATGATAAATATTTTGGCAGAGGACATTGGAGAGCCTTGTCGGTTATTTCAATTGCAATCGGACAAGGAGAAATTCAATTAACACCACTTCAATTGGCTAATGTGGCTGCAATAATTGCAAATAGAGGGTATTTTTATACGCCTCACATTGTAAAGGCAATTGGCTCGTTGAACAACCTGAATAAAAAATATCTCATAAAAAGGTACACAAAAGTTAATCCTGAATATTTCGAGTATGTTGCACAAGGGATGCTTGGTGTGCTTGAAGGCGGAACGGCCCACAACGTGAAGATGGATAGTATTAAAGTTTGCGGAAAAACAGGCACGGTTCAAAATGCAGGGAAAAACCATTCCATTTTTATTGCTTTTGCACCCAAAGATAATCCACAAATAGCGATTGCTGCTGTGGTCGAAAACTCTGGATATGGGGCTACCTGGGCTGCACCTGTTGCCAGTTTGATGATTGAAAAATATTTAACCCACAAGGTGAAACGCCTTGAGCTGGAAAAAAACATTATGGATTCAAAATTAATTATTAACGCGAATCCTCACGAATGAGCCGACAACCTAAAAATATATTATCAAATCTCGACTGGCCTTTGGTTGGTATGTATTTGTTTTTTGTTTTGGTGGGGTTTTTGAATATATATGCTGCTGCTTATAGCCCGGAACATAAAAATATAATTGATTTCTCACAAGAATACGGCAAACAATTTATATGGATTTGCGTTTCCTTTTTGCTCATTTTATTTGTTTTGATACTTGATGCAAAGTTCTTCTCAACTTTTTCATACTTTATTTACCTTTTTGCTATTGCTGTTCTCATCCTTACTTTATTTATTGGAGATGAAGTGAACGGATCCAGATCGTGGATTTATTTTTCAGAAACTATGCGGTTTCAACCTTTAGAATTGGCAAAGTTTGCTACAAACCTTGTCTTGGCAAAATTTTTGGGTGATATTGGCGTGAGAATGCAAGACATTGGCACCCGTTTGAAAGTAATTGTTTTTATTGCTATTCCGGCACTTTTGATTTTACTTCAGAACGAAACTGGATCGATGCTGGTGTTTGCTTCTTTTATTTTTGTTTTGTATCGCGAAGGATTATCGGGTAATATTCTTATTATCGGATTTGCTCTAATTGTTTTATTTATTTTCACGTTGCTAATTGACAAATTGATAATTGTTGCATTTATTACTTTGGCAGGTATTGTTTTATTTTTTCTGATTAAGCGTAGCCGAAAAAACGTCCTGCAGATTCTTTTAATTTATGGGCTAACGGTTGGTTCTGTATTTAGTGTGAATGGTGTATACGAACACATTTTACAACCCCATCAGAAAAAACGTATTGATGTTTTTTTGGGCAAGGTTATCGACTTGAAAGATAAAGGCTATAATGTGAATCAATCGAAGATTGCCATCGGGTCGGGCGGGCTTTTTGGCAAAGGATTTTTGAATGGCACACAAACAAAATATAAATTTGTTCCAGAACAAAACACCGATTTTATTTTTTGCACCATTGGCGAAGAATGGGGTTTTATTGGCAGCAGTGTTGTTGTTATTATGTTTTTTCTGTTTTTGATGAGAATATTGTTTGTGGCCGAACGACAACGCTCGTCATTTAGTCGAATTTACGGTTATGGACTTGCTTCGCTGGTGTTTTTTCATGTGATGATTAACATCGGTATGACTATTGGCTTGGCACCCGTGGTAGGCATTCCGTTGCCCTATATTAGTTATGGCGGCTCCTCCTTATTATCATTCACGGTATTATTATTTGTTTTTATTAAACAAGATGCCAACCGCATGCAAGTGTTGTAATTCATAATTTATGAAACAAAAAACTCTCTTTATTCTACTAGCATTGTGTTTTCAGGTGTGCAGTATTCAATCCTTTTCACAACGATACAAAGATTCGAAAGCACCCATAGAAGAACGAGTTCGGGATTTGCTAGCACGAATGACTCAGGAAGAAAAATTCTGGCAGTTGTATATGATTCCCGGCGACTTGTCGGACGGAAAAGAAAAGTATAAAAATGGAATTTTTGGTTTGCAGGTGCAAACGCCAAGCGTTCTTGCCGATAATGCCGGACAAATTATTGATTATAAAAGTTTTGATGCCGCTGCGGAAACCGCTAAGAAAATCAACGAAATTCAAAAATATTTTGTTGAACAAACCCGCCTGGGGATTCCGATTATTCCGTTTGATGAAACTTTGCATGGCTTAATTCGCGACCAAGCCACGGTGTTTCCGCAATCGATTGCTTTGGCTGCCACCTGGGATGTTGGCTTAATGCGACGCATAGCTTATGCCATAGCCCTAGAAACAAAATCGAGAGGTATCAGGCAGGTGCTTTCTCCTGTGGTGAATGTTGCCACCGATGTTCGTTGGGGGCGCACCGAAGAAACCTATGGCGAAGATCCGTTTTTAGTGTCCGAAATGAGTGTTGCATATGTTTCGGCATTTGAAAAATTGGGCGTAATTACCACCCCAAAACATTTTATTGCCAACTCTGGCGATGGTGGACGCGATAGTTATCCAGTTTATTTGAGCGAAAGGGCTCTCGAAGAATGTTATTTGGTGCCATTCAAAGCGTGTATTTTTCGGGGTGGGTCGAAATCAATTATGACTTCATACAATGCACTTGATGGCGTTCCTTGCACAGCAAACAATTGGTTGATAAACACCAAACTGAAAACCGAATGGGGATTTACAGGTTTTGTTATTTCGGATGCTTGTGCCGTGGGCGGAGCCAATGTGCTTCACAACACGGCAAAAGATTATTGCGACGCTACGGTGAATGCCATGAAGGGCGGTTTGGATGTTATTTTTCAGACTTCGTTTGAACACTATACCCTTTTTTATAAAGCTTTTCAGCTGGGACTTATTTCGCAGAAAGTGATTGATGATGCAGTGGCACGGGTGCTGCGTATGAAGTTTGAACTGGGTTTGTTTGAGAACCCGTTTGTGGATGTTAACGAAACAGCAAAATATAATGCCACTGCCGAAAACAGAAAATTGGCAAAAGAAGCCGCTTTGAAATCGATTGTGCTATTGAAGAATGATAATAATACTTTGCCGTTGCAGCAAACCATTAAATCGATTTTGGTTGTGGGCTCGGATGCCAACGAAGCGCGAACCGGGGGATATAGCGGCCCGGGCACAACCCATGTGCGAGTGTTGGATGGGATAAAAAACAAGGCAGGCAGGGATGTGAATGTAATTTATGCGAAAGGATGCAATCGCACAGACATAGATTATGTGCCCATCCGTTCTGATTATTTAACTTGTGCGAAAGACAAACTGAAAACAAACGGCCTGAATGCCGAATATTACAACAATATCACCTTGTGGGGCACACCTGTGGTTACAAGAGTTGACCCTTCGGTGAATTTTCGGTGGACACTTTATGGTCCCGACACCGCTATTAATTTCGATTTCTTTTCGGCGCGGTGGACAGGCGAACTTATAGCACCCGAAACAGGCACATTTAAAATTGGTTTGGAAGGCAACGACGGGTATCGGCTCTACATCAACAATTTGTTGGTGATTGATAATTGGAAAAAACAATCGTTTGGCACGAAGCTTTGCGATTTTGCTTTTACAAAAGGTGAGTCGTATGCTATTCGGCTCGAGTTTTACGAATCGACAGGTGGTGCGTGGTTTAAGTTGGTTTGGAACTATGGTGTGCAAAACAATTGGCAAAAAGAGATTGCAGCGGCAGTGGAAATGGGGAAACAGTGCGATATTGTGGTGGTGGATGCTGGCATTGAAGAAGGCGAAGGGAAAGACCGTGCCTTTTTGAGTTTGCCCGGACATCAACAGGAAATGATTGTGCAATTGGCAGCCATCGGGAAACCCGTTTTGGTGTTGCTTACGGGTGGCAGTGCTATAACAATGAACGGCTGGCTGGACAAAGTGCAGGCGGTGGTTGATGTGTGGTATGGTGGCGAAGAAAGCGGAAATGCAGTGGCCGAGGTGTTGTTTGGTAGTTATAATCCGGCAGGCCGGCTGCCCATTACTTTTCCTATCGCCGAAGGGCAATTGCCACTCAACTATAATCATACGCCCACAGGCCGCAACGACGATTACGAGGATTTGAGCGGCAAATCGCTGTTTCCATTCGGTTTTGGCTTGAGTTATACTACCTTCAACTATCGCGATTTGCACCTGGTGAAACAAGCCATAAAAACTACCGATTCCACCGAAATTTCATTTTATGTAAAAAATACCGGTAGTGTGGCCGGCGAAGAGGTGGTTCAGTTGTATATCACCGATATTGTGGCGTCGGTGGCGCGGCCGGTGATGGCGCTAAAAGGGTTTCAACGCATTTTTTTGAAAGCCGGTGAAGAGCAAAAAGTTGTTTTTGAAATAAAACCCGAAATGCTGGTTTTGCTCAACAGCAGCATGAAATGGGTGGTTGAACCCGGCGATTTCCGAATTATGATTGGGGCTTCATCGGAAAATATCCTTTTGCGGGGTGTTTTATCTGTTGAATAAATTCGCAATTTTTTTCTAGCGTTGAGCTTTCGGTAAAATTTTGCAAGGAAAATCGCCTGTGATATAAGTCAGGTATCGAAAAAGTTTTCAACTAGTATTTTCGTTGTTGAGGTCTTTATTTTTGCTTTTATAATTTTCTATTATTCAATAACTATGATGCAAACTATCGCATGGTTTGGTGGGTATTTTTTTAATTTATATTTAGGTGTTACAATACCTAAATACGAAATTTTTGAATAATAATACTTGCATTTGGGTTTCAGTTTGAGTATTTTTACTTTTTATTTGCGAAATCAATATCATTATTTACAAACCAAATCTATTAATTATGAAAAAAATTATCCTTTTAATGGCCATCCTTATTGGCCTTAGTTCAGCCTTGTTTGCGCAAAGCAAACCTGATTCGGAGAAAGGCATGTATTTTAAATTTCAAGGCCGACTAAAAGCCGGTTTGGGGCAAAATTTTAAAGCATTACCTACAAAATTTAGCGATGTAACTGTGGCTTCGTGGCGAGACACCAATACATTTAGCGATGTGAAAAACGATTTTATGAAAACCAAATGGGGGTTTTATGGTGGTGCCAATCTCGATTTTTACTTTCATCCAAACATTGGTGTTGGCTTGGATGTGGATTATTTTAGTAATAAATTGGAAATTACCATGCCCAATAGAATTTTGGACTACGTGGCACTGCATCCCTTCGCCATTTTGTCTAAAACCAAACATACGGACCAGTCGTTGTTTTTTATTGGTTTGGGACCCAGTTTTAAGTTGTTTACTAACAAACACTGGGATATTGATTTGAACATTCGCGGGGGGTTAAGCCGCTTGAAAATGGGTTCGGAACTGGATACGGTTTCGGGCGTGCAGGAAGATTTGAACCGCGTTTTGGATACGGTTTTGTTTTTCGACTACAGCAAACCCTTGAATGCTTTTGGGCTGAAAGCGGGTTTGTTTGTAAACTATTGGTTCAATTCGTGGATTGGTGTTACTTTGGGTGTTGATTATATTCACACCTTTAAATCGGCTGAAAAACTTGACGAAAACTCCGACTATGTTTTCAAATATAAGAATCCCGATTATTATAACAATCCGGATGGCACTTTTGCTGCCCGCAACTATTTTGATTATAACACGCCGACGTATCATCCAACAAAACTCAACATCAATCATTTTTCGGTGTCGGCGGGGCTGGTTTTCCGCTTTGTGAAACCCGAACCCAAACCTTTGCCTGTTATAATTCCGGTGGTGATTGAAAAACCCAAACCCGAACCCAAGCCCAAAGATATTTTGGTGATGGTGAAAGATTCGGCTACCAGCATCCCCATGGCGGGTGTTACGGTGAATTTGAAAGACAAAGCCGGCGCCGTGGTTGCTAGTAAACCTACGGGCTTGGATGGCAAAGTAACTTTTCCGGGGGTGATTCCGGCCGATTACACGGTGTCGGGGACTTTGGATAACCAAAAAACGGATGTGAAAAAGATTGCCCGCGACGATTTCTTTACAGATAAAGATATTATTTACAGAGAACTTTTGCTAAACAGCCTGAACTTTGTGTTGCAAGGCACCACCGAAGAATGTTCGAAAAAGCAAGTGTTGGCCAATGTGGAAATTGAACTAACCAACAAATCGACCGGTGTGGTTACAAAAACCAAATCGGGAACGGATGGCTTGTTTAAATTTAATTTGGAACCCAACACCGATTATGCTATTGTGGGAACGCGCGATGGTTATTTTTCGGGCATACAGGAAATAAGCACCAAAGGTTTGAACCGAAGCCAAACGCTTTTTGTGAAACTCACTTTGTGTGTGGAACAACTGCAGGTGGGCACCAAAATTGTTTTGCACAACATTTATTACGATTTTGATAAATGCAACATTCGCAGCGATGCCTCGGTTGAATTGGACCGCTTGGTTCAAATTATGAAAGACAATCCTACGATGGTGATTGAATTGTCGTCGCATACGGACCAACGCGGAACCGATGCCTACAACAACAAACTTTCGCAATGCCGTGCCGAAAGCGCTGTGGCGTATATTTTGGGCAAAGGGATTAGCAAAACGCGTATCACGGCCAAAGGATATGGTAAAACGCAATTGATTCAGGATTGTTCGCTCGACCCCAATTGTCCGCAAACATCTAAAGGCGATTGCCCTTGTCATCAAAATAACCGTCGCACGGAAGTAAAAATTGTGAAAATGTAAATCCCAGATTGGTTTTTACGATTTGATTTGTGCTCTCAAAACCCAAACGCCTGCTTTGATTTGTTTAAAGCAGGCGTTTTTTTTTTATGGCTCGGTTTGCTTAGACTGGCGAACTTTCTGCCACGTCCATATCGATGTCGATTTGCACATC
>JBAXWF010000072.1:0-18278 GCA_037128515.1 Bacteroidota bacterium
AGGATGCAATAAATCGGAAGCAGGATGCAATAAATCGGAAGCAGGATGCAATAAATCGGAAGCAGGATGCAATAAAGGAAAAGTAAGTGCCTTTTTTTGGCAATAATCCAAATTGATATTAGTTTGTATTTCTGGTTTTGGGGATATGAGTTGGGGTGGGGATTGTGTTTTTAATGCGCCAAACCTCGTTTTACATCGTCTTGATGAAAACGCATGCTGCTGCATTGTGTTTGACATGATGTGAACATGACCATGAGAAATAATACAATGAATAGTATTTTGAAAAATTTGGTTCGCATGCAGTTGAATGTTTTGTTTGAATAACGTTTGTTGGGGGTGTTTTATTTTATGACATTCATTTTTTTGCTGAGCGAAAAATTTGTTCCCGAAAGGGTGATGAAGTAAATGCCTGTGTTTAATTCTTTATTAAAAGGAATCGTATGCATGCCTTTTGTAAAATTGCCTTCGGCCAGAATGGCTATGGTGTTTGCTTTGCTATCGCGAAGTACTAATTGAATGTTGTCATCGTTTTGCAGGTTGAATGCAATGGTGGTTTGGGCGGCAAATGGGTTGGGTGCGTTTTGGTACAAATAGTTGTTGGTTGGTTTTTGGTTGTTTGATTGGATTGCGGCATAGTTATAAATTTGATAGGCAGCGGTGGCGGTGGCTTGCAAATCGCCCAAATGGTCGCCAGCCATAAGTGCAAACACCACTTTTACTGAATCGTTGGGCAGCAGGGTGTAGGGTCCGGAACTTATCATGTGGGAAACATCGTTGCCATAGCCCAACATGCCGGCTTCGTTGCGAATGGTTTTTAGGGCAACGTATTTTTCGTTATCGGTGAAACCATCTACAACATTTATGCTGCCATTGGCTCCATTGTTATCGAAAGCATAATGTATGAGGGGTGCTTGGGAAATGAGTGCTAGGCCTGTATAGGTGCCTCCGGCGGGCGAATAGCAATAGCCCATGTGGTTGGCAGCATCAAATTGGATGCGGTTTTCGACTGAGTTATTGATGTCCCAATCGATGTATAAACCGGGATACAGGCCGAAAAATGTTGAGTTGGTTTTGTTGATGAGGGTGTATTCTAAAAGTATGAATTTATTGTTGGGGGGGGTGTGCCATGCATAGGCTTTTTGTTTCACAAGAATGCCGATTTTGGATGTTCCGGCCAGGGAATCGTTAAAGGTGCATTGCGCATCAAAATCGGAAAACTGGGAGGGGATTATACGGTGTGCGTTGGTTTTTGGAAAGAAATCGTTGTCGAGTGTGCCTGCCGTGGCACCATAAATGGCATCGGAAACTTGGGTGGCAGACCGGCCTACGATAAATCCGCCTGAAAACAGCAAGGATTCGGAATTGTTGTAGCGAAATCCTAATCCTTGAAGGCTGTTGCCGTTGTTGTATCCAATCATTCCGGCACTGTTGATGGTGGTGGCTACTTGGTTGGTATCGATATCGAGATAATTGATGTTGACGGTTAAATATTCATATTGTAGTGCGCGATAATTGTTATCCGTAAAGGTTATTTTAAAATAGAGTTCTTCGTTATTGGTGAGGCTTGGTTTGAGAAATATTTTAAAGGGTTGGGTGGGTGAAACGGTTCCTAAAGTTGGGATGATTCCTAAGGTTATAACGGAATCGATTGTGGTGGTATTGGCCGAAAGGCATTGGATGGTTGCTTTAAGATTGGTGGTGGAGGTTGCTAGATAGTTTAGAAAATTGCCTGTGATTAGCAGGGTGTCGTTTTTTGTAAAAGCTCCATCGTGGTTTTTATCGGCATAGACCATATCCACCATTTTTATGGAGGGATGCAGGGAATCGAAAAGGGCGTTATAGATGTTAAGTCTGCCGGATCCTAAAAAATCTTTGTAGGGTAGGTTTGCCGAAATTGTATCGATGATATCGGCAGAAACTCGGAGTTTTTCGCCAATTTGCAAACCAGATAAGGAAGGGAATTTGCTTTTGAGTAATGCTGCACATCCTGAAACAATGGGGGCGGCAAAGGAAGTGCCACTTGATGCACCATAGGTTCCGCCATCGATGGTTGACCAAACGGATTGGCCCGGGGCGGCAATATCAACAAAATAGCCGTAGCTGGAACCGCTCCATTTTGTATCGGAACTGTTGCTGGCGGCAACGCTTAGCACATAGTTGTAGGATGCCGGATAATATGAAATGGTGTTGTTGTCGTTTCCACATGCGGCCACAACCAATGCGCCCCGATTGATGGTGGCATAATTGATGACATCTTGCCCAAAAGGACCTGCATTGAAGGTGGAGCCCCAGGAACAATTTATGATACTGCAACCATGTTCTACTGCATACACAATGCCTTCGAAACCCATGGTGCCCTGGTTGTTTGTATCTGCAATTTTTATAGGGAGGTACTTGCAAAGAAATCCGGTTCCGGATATACCTATATTATTGTCGGTTCCGGCAGCGGCTAGTCCGGCAACGAAGCAGCCATGCGTAATATTGCCTTGGGGATTGTTGTTGTTATCGCCCAAATCCCATCCCATATAGTTATCAATATATCCATCGTTATCGTTATCTATTCCGTCGATTGGATCGAGTTTATTATATTTTAGGTTGCCTTGCAAATCGGGATGATTGATATCGGTGCCCCAATCGCAAATTCCGATAACGGTATTGGTATCGCCACGGTAATAATCCCAAGCTTGGTATGCTTGAATTAATGGCAAATGATATTGATTAAAATTTAAGGGGTCGTTGGGAATATAATTTAAAGGCATCATTATATAATGAGGCTGGGCGTAATCAATGACTCCGGATGCATAAACCTGATTAATTGCTGCCTGGATACTGTAATTGTTTTGGTAGGTCATTTCGTAGATTAAGGATAAATCGGCGAAGGGCTGCCCTATTGAATTTGTGGGTTTGGTTGGCGATGTGATGTTGGGGAATTTCTTAAAAATGCTACTTACTCCTAATTTAGACAAAAGATTGGTTAAAACCGGAATGTTGACTTGGGAGTTGCCACATTGCGAAGCATATTGGGGTTTAATTTTAAAAATAATTTGATTGGGCACATAATCTTTAGCCGTGATATTTGCCTGAAGTTTAAAATAAAAAGAACTTTGTCCGAAAATTGGAATAGCCAAGCTACATAGTGTCAGAAATAAGAATATTCGCATAATGTGTTTCTTCATAAACGTTTTTCAAGTTAAAATTACAATTAAATTTGATTCGACACAAAATTACAAGAAATTATATTCTGGAATCTGTTCTAAATATTTAAAGGAATTGTTTTCAAAATCAATAGCACAGCAGTAATGCGAAAGTCCGTTTGATACTATAAGATATTTGACTCTCAGAGCGATATTGTAGCGTGCAATTTGATCAAACACTTTTTGATTTATGGGGATATCGGGGTTTTTAAATTCGAGAATGACCAATGGCTCGCCCAAATTATTGTAAACAACGGCATCGCATCGTTTTTTCATTTTGTGCACTGTAAGGGTTTTTTCAATTAATAGGAGTTCTGCAGGGTATTTTTTTTGGGTAATAAGAAATTGTAAAAAATTTTGACGCACCCATTCTTCTAGTGTTAACGCCACAAACTTTTTCCGAATTGGGTCGAATATGCGCGCTGGCGTTTCATTAGAAATTGAAAATTCGTAAAGTGGAAGATTGAGTGAAAGCATAATATAATTTTGTATTTTTGCTTAAAATTACATATAAATCATCAAAGGCATGAAGACAAAGCGAGAAATTGTTGAAAATTGGCTTCCTCGATATACTGGCACAGAACTGAAGGATTTTGGGGAATACATTTTGTTGACAAACTTCAACAAATATCTTGAACTTTTTGCAAAAGGGAACAATGTAGAAATCAATGGTCTTAACAAGGCGATGCCGAGTGCAACAGCCAACAATATTACAATTGTGAATTTTGGTATGGGAAGTGCCAATGCGGCAACCATAATGGATTTGCTGAGTGCAATACGGCCAAAGGCTGTTCTTTTTTTAGGCAAATGCGGCGGATTGAAAAGAAAAAACAAATTGGGGGATTTTGTTTTACCAATTGCTGCCATAAGAGGCGATGGAACATCGGATGATTATTTTCCGCCTGAAGTTCCTGCTTTGCCAGCGTTCAATCTGCAAAAAGCCGTTTCGACTACTATACGTGATTTGGGTTATGATTACTGGACCGGGACTGTTTACACTACAAATCGGCGGGTTTGGGAACACGATGATGATTTTAAAAAGTATTTGCGAAAAATTCGGGCTATGGTAATTGATATGGAAACAGCCACTTTATTTTCTGTAGGGTTTTCAAACCATATACCTATGGGAGCCTTATTATTAATATCGGACCAACCCATGATTTCTAGTGGCGTGAAGACTGAAAAAAGTGATATTAAAATTACCGAAGAGTTTGTTGAAAGCCATCTAAAAATTGGCGTTGAGTCATTAAATCAGCTTATCAATAATGGACTAACTGTAAAACATTTGTATTTCGATTACAATTGAGAAGATGAAAAGCGTAGAGGAAATTATTAAAGATTTAAAAAACAAAATCTACCATCCTGTTTATTTTTTATCGGGCGAAGAACCTTATTATATTGATAAGATTTCGGACTTTATCGAAGAAAATATACTTGCACCCGAGGAAAAAGATTTTAATCAAAGCATTTTATACGGTAAAGAGACCGATGTTTCGACTATTATAAGCTATTGTAAGCGGTTTCCGATGATGTGCGACTATCAAGTTGTGATTGTTAAAGAAGCACAAGAAATAAAAAATATTGAGACGTTGGACAAATATGTTGAAAGTCCTACAAATTCAACTATTTTGGTGATTTGTTACAAATATAATAAGGTTGACAAACGTAAATCGTTTGCCAAACTTATTGAAAAAAAGGCCGTTTTTTATGAAACGCCTAAAATTTATGACAATCAAATACCCGCATGGATTACTGCTTATATAAAGTCAAAAGGTTTTTCGATAACTCAAAAAGCTGCTTTTTTAATGGCCGAATTTTTAGGCACCGATTTAAGTAAAATTGTAAATGAGGCAAGTAAAATCATTATAAATGCAACTCCGGGTATTGAAATCACGCCCGAGCTGATTGAACAAAATATTGGGATAAGTAAAGATTACAATGTTTTTGAACTTCAGAGAGCCCTGGGGGCCAAAAATATTTTCAAATCAAATCAGATTATTAAATACTTTGCCGAAAACGAGAAAGAAAATCCATTGGTGAAAGTAATTCCGATATTATATACTTTTTTTGTAAAGATTTTCACGTATCATAACCTTATGGATAAATCAACAAATAATGTGGCATCGGTTTTATCTGTAAACCGGATATTTGTTGATGATTTCACCACGGCTGCTCGAAACTACAATCGTCAAAAAATCAGACAAATATTTGGGATTCTCCACGAATATGATTTGCGTTGTAAAGGAATAAATAATTCTTCGGCAAACGATGGCGATTTGATGAAAGAAATGGTTTATAAGATACTACATTAGTTATTAAAGGTATAACCAATTCCAACGCTAATCATATTTAGCCATCGACTTGCCTTAATCGGTTCAATTTTTTCATAATTCATTAACGAAATATGTGGGTTATATCCTGCTCTGAAAAATAAACCATTTATACGTTCATATCTGACACCTACTCGAGCAGTTAGTGCAGCATACGATAAATTATCTTTAAAATGACCTAAATCATGACTGTAGTTTTTATAAACATATAAATAGTTTAGACCTAAGCCTGTTTCAAAAAGCCAAGCACCTCGGCCCATCATAAAATTGAATTCGACAGGTATTCCGGCAGAAGCTATTTTTGGGAAAGAATAATAATTTATACCCAGCCTTATACTTGCCATATACGAACGATTGCACATCAAAACGATATCGGCATTTATAGAATTTATTCCCAAGCCAGCAAAATTATAGACCGTTTCGTGAAACAAAGCAATTTTAGGACAATAATTACTTTTTGTTGTGCATTTGCCAGCCCGATAAGATTTGGATTGCGAAAAACATGGAGCAGAAATTATTATTATAAAAAATAATAAAATCATTTTTTTCAGGTTACTGGTATAGCTATAATTGATGTTTTGCATATTTTAACAACGCTTTAATTTCGATTCTCGAATAATATCTGTAATTTTGGCAAAATTATAATTTTTTGATATTTGTTTTATGTTATTAAAAAGAATCCCTTTTATTAGTTTAATTGTAATACTATTTCTTATTACAAATTCTCTTCAAGCTCAACAAACACTAAAAGGTACTATAAAAGGTTTTGTTTACGACAAGTCAACTGGCGAACCATCAATTTTTACCAGTGTTTATCTTTACAAAACAACTTTTGGTGCAACAACAGATGTAAATGGTTTTTTTGCAATAACGCAAATTCCTCCGGGAGAATATATTTTAATTACCACATTTCTGGGATTTGATACCTTAAAAATGTCTGTTACTGTTAATAAAGGAGATAATATCAATAAAAAATTATTTTTAGAAAAGGCATCATACGACATTAAAGGTGTAAATATTACTGCTGAGTCGCAAGATAACAAAACTGAAACTAAAGTATCTGAAATTACCATAACACCAAAAAAGATTGAACAAATTCCCTCCATTGGTGGTGTGCCTGATTTGGCACAGTATTTACAAGTAATGCCCGGTGTTATTTTTACCGGTGACCAAGGTGGGCAGCTCTATATTCGAGGGGGGTCGCCTGTTCAAAACAAAGTATTGCTCGACGGAATGGTTGTTTACAATCCTTTTCACTCCATAGGTTTGTTTTCGGTTTTTGATACTGATATTTTAAAAAATGCAGATATTTATACCGGAGGCTTTGGAGCAGAATTTGGTGGTAGAATATCATCTGTTATGGATATTACTACCCGCGATGGAAATAAAAAAAGATTTGCCGGAAAAATTGATGCAAGTACTTTTGGTGCAAAAATTCTATTAGAAGGACCCATTGTAAAACAAAAGGAGAACGATAAATCGAATGCCTCTTTTATTTTTTCAGCAAAAAATTCATATCTGAAACAAACTTCAAAAAGCTTATACAAATATATTGATAAAGCCGGCTTACCTTTTAACTATCTTGATTTATATGGTAAGATAGCTATAAATGCCGGAAATGGCAGCAAGGTTAATTTGTATGGTTTCCGTTTTACTGATAATGCTGATTATCGTGAAATCGCCAAATTTAAATGGGGGTCATATGGGGCTGGTTTAAATTTTATCGTTATTCCTGCAAAAGCTTCAATGCTTATTGATGGTATTTTAGCTTATTCTTCTTATAATATCTCATTGACAGACCAAACGAATCTTCCCAAATCAAGTACGATAAATGGGTTTAACCTTGGACTTAACTTTACTACATTCATGGGTAAAAATGAATTGCGATATGGTTTGGAAGTATTGGGTTTTGGAACAAACTTTAATTTTTATAATGCAGCCAACAGACAAATTATTCAGCAAGAATCAACTACTGAATTTGCCGTTTTCTTGAAATATAAATGGGTTGCAGGTAAATTTTTAATTGAACCCAGTTTCAGAGGACAGGAATATGCATCATTATCAACATTCTCGCCTGAGCCACGTTTGGCAATAAAATATAATGCAACAAAATTTTTGCGATTTAAACTTGCTGCAGGTATGTATTCTCAAAATCTTATTTCTGCAAGTTCCGATCGGGATGTTGTAAATCTGTTTTATGGTTTTATTTCCGGACCGGATAATCTGCAAAAAGAATTTGATGGTAAAGAAGTTACACATGCTTTACAAAAATCAGATCACGTAATTTTTGGAATGGAAATTGACCTAATAAAGAATCTAACTTTGAATATTGAAGGTTATTACAAATGGTTTACTCAACTAACAAATATTAACCGGAACAAAGTTTATAATGATTCACCAGAATATTCGAATAAACCTGATTATCTGAAGAAGGATTTTATTATCGAAAAAGGAGATGCCGAAGGGATTGATGTTACGCTAAAATATGAATACCGCCAACTTTATTTATGGGCTGTTTATTCATATGGTTTTATCCATCGCTACGATGGAATAGATACTTATTTCCCGCACTACGACCGAAGACATAATGTAAATCTTGTTGGTTCTTATAAATTCGGAAAAACATTAGGTTGGGGTGTTAATGTTAGATGGAATATGGGGTCGGGATTTCCTTTTTCACAAACGCAAGGTTTTTATGAATTACTGGATTTTTCAAATGGTATAAATTCAAACTACACGACAAGTAATGGAACTGTTGGGATTATTTATGCAAGCAACGACAGTGGTCGCCTACCCTATTATCACAGATTAGACATTTCTGTTAGTAAAACTTTCTTATTTAGCGAAAGAAGTTCTTTGGATATTAATCTAAGTGTTACGAATATTTATAACCGAAAGAATATATTTTACTTCGACCGGATTACCTATAAACGAATCGATCAATTGCCTATTATGCCAAGTTTAGGTATAAGCTTTAAATTTTAAGCACCCACCTTAATATTTTTTTAAGCAATTTTTCTCAATCGTCAGATTGTAGGCATCAACTGAAACTCCTTTACTCGAAGTTTTATCAATTAAGCCTATTCCAAATTTCTGAACATCAATAATTGCAGTAAAAACTTCATGTTTTTGAATTAATTTCCATGCACGAACCATTCCGTCAGACCAGTTCACATCATCAAATATTAAGACCGAAAAATCAGAAAGATACGGTAGAAGTTGAATGAAATATTCATAAGTTGCTTTTTCATCATGATGACCATCAATAAAAACGTAATCCACTGTTTTGAGTTCGTTCAATAAATTGGGCAAAACATCAACAAATCTGCCAGCCCTGATTTCAAAATTTGATAATCCGAGTGATTTTAAATGACCTCTGGATACTTCGCATAAATTGGGTGATCCATCAATACTAACCAATCTGCTTTTTTCATTATTTTGCAAAGCAAAGCATTGATATGCGGCTGAAATTCCAATACAGGTTCCCATTTCAATACAGTTATCAAATTTAAACGCTTCCACAATTTTATATAACGCGCGAGCATAGGCAGGACGCGAAGAAGGACTGGATGCCAGATAGCCAATTGTGAAACTCGAAACTGTGCCTTTACTCATCTCTTCAGCGGTTCTTTTCGACTCGGAATTGCCGGCGCCAAAATCTTCTATTTGTATAAGTTGTGTTGATTTCATTCGGTCTTGCCGGAATTGCTCAAGCTTATTGAAAAGTTCAATTTCCGCTACTGAGAATTCGTTATGAACAACAGAACGCAGGGCATTTCCAATCTTTTTTACTTGTTCATTCTCTGAATTCACCAAGGCATTGAGCACTGCACTATTGGTTTTTTTTCGTTTTGCGGTTTCGCGACATTTTTGAATTTTTCGAACGACTTTATTTGCAAAATTTAGCATAGTAGAAATGAGATAAATTAAAAGAATAAAAAAATAATTGGCTAAAATAATGAATAATTTAATTCTATGTCGCACAAAATAGTTTTTCATAAAATTCATACACTATGATGCAGAAATATCAATAGTTTACTTTTTGCAAAAATATTATTATCGGGGACCATTCTGGCAGATAATTAAAATTGAAAAGTTTAATCTCATTATCTTAATAATCAAATTATCTGTTTATTGTAACCTATTTATTACCCAAGGGAAACTGTCATAATGTCAGAAATAAAATATTAAATGCTTGTGTTTCGACAATTTTGAGCTAATTTTGTAAACTTTTTACTATGGATATGGATATTCAAGCTATTAAACAACGTTTTGGGATTATTGGAAATTCTCAATTATTAGAATTATCAATTGATGTTGCCCGACAAGTGTCGCCAACAGATTTAAGTGTACTGATAACCGGAGAATCTGGTTCGGGTAAGGAAGTTTTTCCACAGATTATTCATCAATTAAGTGCTCGTAAACATGGGCCTTATATTGCAGTGAATTGTGGTGCAATACCTGAAGGAACTATAGATTCGGAACTTTTCGGTCATGAAAAAGGCTCATTTACGGGCGCCCACGAAGCTCGCAAAGGTTATTTTGAAGTGGTGAACGGTGGTACTATTTTTTTGGATGAAATTGCCGATATGCCGCTTTCAACACAAGCACGCCTTTTACGAGTTTTGGAATCCGGTGAATTTATTCGGGTTGGTTCATCAAAAGTATTAAAAACAAATGCCCGAATTATTGCAGCTACCAACATCAACTTGCCTGAAGCAATACAACATGGAAAATTTAGAGAAGATTTATATTACAGGCTAAATTCAGTTCCTATTACGGTTCCACCATTACGCGATCGTAAAGATGATATCATACTTTTATTCCGAAAATTTGCTTCCGATTTTGCCGAGAAATATAAAATGCCTGTAATTGTTATGGACGAAGAGGCTCAGAGTTTAATTCTCAATTATCGCTGGCCTGGAAATATAAGACAGTTAAAAAACATCACTGAACAAATCTCTATCATTGAAAAACAACGTAATATAAATGCGCAAACCCTTGCCAAATATTTGCCGCAAGTGAACATGAGTAAATTACCTGTTTTATTAAAAAACCAAAATGAGCAGATGGAGTTATCTGAACGCGATATTCTATACAGAGTGCTTTTTGAAATGCGCAAAGATATTACCGAATTGAAACATTTGGTTGCAGATATTTTAAAAGATGGAAACATTTCACCACACATGCAGGACCAGAAAGCACAGTTTCTTCACAATTTTAATAACGATTTTGAGCCGGATTTTAAAGCGGATGTCGATGTTCAAATTCATCCACCTGATACTATAATTACAGAATCTATTCAATATCCCGATGTCTATGAAGAATCGCTTTCGCTGCAACAACGTGAAATGGATTTGGTGAAAAAAGCTTTGGAAAAATACCATGGAAAACGAAGAAAAGCAGCTCAAGAGCTTGGGATTTCAGAACGTACCTTGTATCGAAAAATTAAGGAATACGACATCGAAAAATAATACCACCACTTTGAAAATAGCTGTTAATACGCGTTTGCTCCTTAAAAATAAACTCGAGGGGATTGGCTGGTTTACTTTTGAAACGCTTAAAAGAATCAGCAGGCAACATCCTGAACATACCTTTTATTTTATTTTTGACCGTCCGTATGATAACGAATTTATATTCTCTGATAATGTTATTCCGATTGTTATTGGACCCCAAGCACGCCACCCGGTTTTGTTTTATATTTGGTTTGAGTTTTCGGTTAAAAAAACATTAAAGAAAATACAAGCAGATTTGTTTTTGTCGCCGGATGGGTATGGTTCGTTATCAACAAAAATTCCCACTCTCACTGTGATTCACGATTTGAATTTTGAACATTTTCCGAAAGATTTACCTTGGATTATTACCAAATACTATAGATACTTTTTCCCTAGATTTGCCAAAAAAGCAAAACGTATTGCTACGGTTTCGGAATTTTCTAGAAACGATATTCATTCACAATATGAAATTCCGCTTGAGAAAATCGATGTCGTTTATGATGGTGTGAACGAAATGTACGTTCCGATACAGCAGGAGGATAAAATTGAAACTCGTAAAAAGTATTCTAAAGATTGCAACTATTTTATTTTTATAGGTGCCTTATTGCCTCGTAAGAATTTGAAAAACCTTTTTCTTGCTTTCGATATTTTTAGAAGAAGGCATTCTGAAGAAGTTAAGTTGCTTATTGTGGGTGCCGAAAAATGGTGGACCAATGAAATGGAACAAATTTTTTGCAATTTGGAATTCAGAAACGATATTATTTTTACAGGCCGTGTGGCTGCTAAAGAACTAAACAATTTGTTGGGAAGTGCTTTAGGTTTAACTTATGTTTCGTATTTCGAAGGTTTTGGAATCCCCATTTTGGAAGCATTTCAATGCAACACTCCGGTTATAACATCCCATGTTAGTTCTATGCCAGAAGTTGCCGGGGATGCTGCTATATTTTGCGACCCATTTAATCCCGAAAACATTGCTTCTGCCATGTTTAAAATTGCAAACGATGAACCATTCAGAAATGAATTGATTGCACGTGGGCAAATTCAACGGAATCATTTTTCGTGGGACAAAACTGCCGATTTATTATGGAAAAGTATTGAAAAAACGCTGGCAAAATGATTTTAATGAGAAAAAAATTAAAAATAATTTGCTAAACTAAAAAAAATAAATACCTTTGCACTCCTTAAATTTTTCAAACAATGAAAAGAACATTTCAACCCTCGCAACGTAAAAGAAGAAACAATCATGGTTTCCGTAAAAAAATGGAATCGGCTAATGGCCGCAGAGTATTAGCAAGTCGTAGGGCTAAAGGAAGAAAAAAATTAACTGTATCTGACGAAAAATTACATAAAAGATAATTTTTCAGAATCAGCGTCAGTTTAATAAAATATTATAATTTTGAGGAGATAAATTAATTTGTCTCCTCATTTTTTTTTAATACCCTAACGAAATGAATGCATTTTTCTGGTTTTTATTCATTGTTTTTATCTCGTGGCTTGTATTTCTTTACATTATCCCTTTTGTAGGGCGGATTTATTTTCGCCGGCTTGCCAAACGATTTCAGAATCAATCGGAGAAAAATGCACGTTCGGACCGACCCGAAGGAAGCGTTCATGTTGATTATGTTCCCGACGATCAAAAAAAATCATCGGCTCCGGGAGATTATGTGGATTTTGAAGAAATTAATGAAAATAAAAAATAAGGTAATTCAATTATGGTATAAAATATAAAACAAGCACAAATGAAAAAATTTAATTTTAAAAAAGTAATTCCTTACGTGGTTGCAATAGTTGTTTTTATTGCTATTTCACTTATTTATTTCAGTCCGTTACTTGAAGGAAAGCGCCTAAATCAAAGCGATGTTATGCAGTATAAAGGTTCGTCGAAAGAAATTCTGGATTACAGAACTACCACCGGAGAGGAAGTATTGTGGACCAATTCCATGTTTGGCGGTATGCCGGCCTACCAAATTAGTGTGCTGTATAAAACCAGTATTGTTCCGTATTTCAGTAAAATAATGATGGCAGGGCTGCCTTTTCCGGCTAATATTTTATTTGTATTGTTTTTGGGGTTTTTCATTCTGTTGGTGGTGCTAAAAGTAGATCCCTGGCTTTCTATTGTGGGGTCAATTGCATTTGCATTTTCCTCTTATTTTTTGTTGTATATAAGTGTAGGGCACAATGCACAAGCCCTGGCCGTTGCCTATATACCGACGGTGGTTGCAGGAATTATTCTCACATTTCGGGGTAAATATCTTTTGGGCGGTGCTGTTACGGCTTTGTTTATGGCCATTGAAATATCGGTGAACCATGTTCAAATGACCTATTATATGCTTATCATTATTGGATTTATTGTGCTTTTTGAATTTATTTATGCCATCATCCAACAAAATATAAAAGCTTTTTTTACTGCAATTGGCGTGTTGGTTGTTGCCGGATTTATTGCCATTGGGCCAAATGTTACCAATTTGTGGACCTCATCGGAATATGTGAAAGAAACCATACGCGGAAAATCGGAACTTACACTGGACAAAAAAATACAATCATCGGGATTGGATAAAGATTATATAACTCAATGGAGCTATGGTATTGGCGAAACTTTTACCCTAATGATACCCGATGCAAAAGGTGGCGAAAGTGAAGCTATCGGTTCAACAAAATCGGCACTTGATGGTGTTGACAAGCAATATAAAGAAGGTGTTGCGCAACAAAGCCGCTATTGGGGCAATTTGCCGTTTACTGCGGGTCCGGTGTATGTGGGTGCTTTCATCCTGTTTTTGTTTGTGTTGGGCCTTTTTATAGTGAAAGGAAAACTAAAATGGGCCTTGCTTGGGGCTACCATTCTTGCAATTTTGCTTTCGTGGGGGCACAATTTTATGTTCCTTACCAATTTTTTTATCGACTATGTCCCGTTTTACAATAAGTTTAGGGCGGTGTCGTCGGTATTGATTGTGGTGGAATTTGCCATGCCTGTGCTGGCCATACTTGCGTTGAAAGAAATAGCCGAAAAGCCCAAACTGATTAAAGAAAAGAAAGGGTTTTTCTTTATTGCACTTGGTATGACTGCCGGATTGACTTTGTTGTTTTTGTTAATGCCCAGTGTGTTTTTCAATTTTACCACTCCTGTAGAATTGTCGCAATTCAATCAATACTTAAAACAAGGTGCCGATAAAGCCCAAATAGACGGCTTTATTTCGAATTTGGAAACTGCACGTATATCCATTTTCACTATGTCGTGTGTGCGCACACTTGCCTTTATTTTGATAGGTGCGGGTTTGCTATGGATTTATGCTTCGGCAAAAAAAATGAGCAAATACGTCCTTTATGGTGCTGTTGCTTTGTTGCTACTGATTGACCTGGTGCCCATTGATAGAAGATATTTGAACGATAAGAACTTTGTTGCCAAGAGCAAAATTGATACGCCATTTGAAATGACCACTGCCGATAATGCCATATTGCAGGATACCACTAAGGATTATCGCGTATTAAATCTTGCTTCGGGCGATTTTTCACGCGATGCTTCTGCTTCGTTCTATCATAAATCTATTGGTGGATATCATGCTGCCAAATTGCGCAGGTTTCAGGATTTGATTGATAATCGGTTGGTGAAAGAACACGACCGACTGATTAAAACCCTGCAAAGCAATGTGCCGGATTCTGTGTTGATTTCTACACTGTACGGACTCACTACGCTCAATATGCTTAATACCAAATATTATATTTATAACCCCGAGGCTCGTCCTTTACGCAACCCTGCTGCCATGGGCAATGCCTGGTTTGTGAAGGAAGTGAAAATGGTGGATAATGCCGACGAAGAAATTAAAGCCTTGGATAATTTTTATCCGGCCAATACAGCCATAGTCGACAAACGCTTTGCAACCGAAGTTCAGGCTTTTAAAGGAGACAAAAATCCTCAGGCTACTATTAAGCTTGTTAATTACAAGCCCAATTATTTAACCTATGAAGCCAAAAATTTGAAAGCTGAGCAGTTGGCTGTGTTTTCGGAAATTTATTATAGCAAAGGTTGGAATGCTTATATTGACGGCAACAAAGTACCCTATTTGCGTGCCAATTATATACTGCGGGCTTTGGTGGTTCCGGCAGGCGATCATAAAATTGAGTTTAAATTTGAGCCCAAATCGTATTACACTGGCGAAAAGATTTCGCTGGTGGGCTCCATTTTGCTGATACTTTTTATTGGCATTGCTTTGTTTTTTGAGTTCCGTAAGAAAAGAGATAAAACCCCGTCAATTCTTCCTGATAAAAAATAATGCGCCATGCTGAAAGAAACGGTTGAATTTATTCGCCAAACGTATAAAACTCCTGAAGCTTTTATACCGCTTCACGAACCGCGATTTACCGGTAACGAAAAGAAATATCTGAACGATTGTATTGATTCTACTTTTGTTTCGTCGGTTGGTATGTTTGTGAACCGGTTTGAAGATGATATTAAAAAATATACGGGTGCCAAATATGCCGTTGCCACCTCCAACGGGTCGGCGGCACTGCATATTGCCTTGTTGCTTGCCGGAGTGAAACGCGATGATTTGGTGATTACGCAACCGCTTACGTTTGTGGCTACCTGCAACGCCATTGCCTACTTGAGCGCGGAACCCGTTTTTGTTGATATTGATAGGAAAACGCTAGGTTTGTCGGCTGAGAAACTTGAGGAGTTTCTGGTGGATTCGGTATTTTTGAACGATAGCGGGGAGTGCATACATAGCAATAGTCAAAAGCGAATTGCTGCTTGTGTTCCCATGCATACTTTTGGCCACCCGGCTGAGATAGATAGGATTTTTGAGATTTGTAATGCCTATCATATTCCATTGGTTGAAGATGCTGCCGAATCGGTTGGGAGTTTTTATAAAGGCAAACATACGGGCACTTTTGGTTTGCTTGGTACCTTTAGTTTTAATGGCAATAAGACCATTACCTGCGGCGGTGGGGGTGCTATTATTACCGACAAGGATGAACTGGGTTTGTTGGCAAAACACTTGACCACGCAAGCCAAGGTACCCCATGCTTGGGAATTTATTCATGACCATATTGGATTCAATTATCGTATGCCCAACCTAAACGCCGCTTTGGCTTGCGCTCAATTGGAATGTTTGGAAGGTTATATTGAAAACAAACGCCAACTAGGCGATTTGTATGCTGACTTTTTCGAAAACTCTTCGTATGCGTTTATTTCAGAGCCTCAAAATAGCAGGGCGAATTACTGGCTTCAATCCATTATGTTAGCCGACAGAAGTGAACGGGATGCGTTTCTGGAGTATACCAATAAAAGCGGTGTGATGACACGCCCTGCCTGGACCCTGATGAACAAGCTGCCGATGTTCGAGCAATGCATTTGCGGAAATATTGAGAGTGCACAGTTTGTTGAAGACCGACTGGTGAATATACCTAGTAGTGTGAGAATAAACTAAAAAATAAGAATATGACCAACAAGGACAAAATCATTGTTATTGCAACACATCCAAAATGATACTCTCACAGAAACCTCCTCTGGAGGTTTAGTCTTGAAAATGGTACTAAGTTTAATCCAAAAAACCAATTGTTGAACTCTTTTTGGGAAAATGAGTTAATACTCACTAAAAAAAAAGCGGTTATTAAGACAAGCCTTTTCATTCTTATCAGATAATATTATTACCTCAAAGGATTGTTATTTGTATCCTTTAAGGAAACAGATATCAAAGATAAAAGTTATTTATGATCTAAGGGATATTATTTGATTTTTATTTTAAATTAATTTGTTCAATTATAACTTCATCATCATATTTGTGTAAAGCAAAAAGGGCGACCGAACGGTCGCCCTTTTAAAAGTTATTAAATAATTGATTTAGGAATTTGGTGTGTTGTTGTCGGGAGCGGAAGCGGGTTCGAGGTAGAATTTTTGGATGAGGGTTTGACCTGCCACGATAACAATGTTGAAGGATATGGAAATGTAGCCATCTAAATAAATAGTGCCCTGATAAGTGCCGGGAGCGATTTCATCGAGGTAGTCTTCGCCATCTTCGTCGGTGGTGTTGACATAGTTGAGCCCCGGGATGGAGATTTGAACTCCCGGCTGAGGTTCGCCGGATGATTTGATGAAAACGAAGGTGGACAGGGTGCCCGTTGTTGTTTCGGGATCGGTGGAAGATCCGCCGCCGGAGGTGAAGGCTTTTTTCTGAAGTTTGATGAATAATGTGACCATTTTGCGGTTGTTGATGCCAATGCCGGTTTTGGTATCGGTTACGAAGGAAGCATGTTCGGATGTGACGCTATAGTTATCGGAGGAAAGACTGTAGGCACGGGACCAACCATTTTTGCTGCTGGTTTTGATGTATTTGTTGACTCCGTTGTCGAGAGTGGTTTTTACATTTTTGATGGGAACTCCGGTTTCGGAATCGGTGTATTGAACCGCAATTGAGGTGTGGCGAACGCCTGTAGGTGTGCCGACTTTTATTTCGTCGTCCCATTTTAGGGCTAAAACAGGGCGTTGGGCATGAAGGAGTTTGCCGATGAAGTATTTTATTTCGTCGATTTCGTTTAATAAGCCCGGGATGGGATCGGTGCCTTCGGCTTTGCGGGCCTTGATCTCGCTTTTGGGCATGTTAATTATTGTATTGAAGTCTTTTATGGCTTTCGTCATAGCGGTTACGTCGGCAGGAGTTACGATGGTGAGGGTAGCATTGTTGGCAATGATAAAATTAAGGAGTTCGGTGCAGCGACCCACGGACCGAGCGAAGGAGCCGGATGTTAAATAGGTTATGTTTTTGTCGAGGGCTTTTGCCAGATCGGGCTTGCCGAGGTTATAAGCCTGAACACAAGAGTTGCCAATGTTAGTGAAAATTACACCGACCATTATACCGTGAAGGACGCTTTTGTCGGTGGTGATGTAGCCGGTTTGATCGTATTGGCGCTGTTTGGCCGCACGGAATAGCGTCATAGTATTATCCAGCTTTGTTTTGAGGGGAGGATAGAGGGTGATGGTTTGGAGGTCGGTGTCGTTTGCTTCGAGCAAAATTACTCCTCTTTCGTTTCCTTCGTCGCGTGACATTTCTAGTTTTGTCATAATTTTTAAGGTTTTAGTTAGTGACTTTTTGAATTGATTTGTTAATTAGTTCTTAACAGGATTTTTTATCAAAATTTTAGTTTGTTGGTTATTACTGTTTTAATTTGTTTTCGAATTTGCGTATTTTACATTTTAATTGTCGTTGATTCCATTTTGTACTTCATTGTCGATATTTTATACTTCGTTGTTCAGATTTTATACTTCA
>JBAXWF010000073.1:0-17960 GCA_037128515.1 Bacteroidota bacterium
CATTTTTCCCCAACATTTTATCAAAAACCCCCAACAATTTTTAAAATCTTGCCCCCAAAAAATACACCCACCCACCGAATAAACCACCCAAACCATAAAAAAGAACACCTCGCCCCCCTCCGACAGTACTCTTTTGGGTAAAAACATCACCGATTATGGCATAAACATCACCGTTTTGGTAAAAACATCACAAATTATGGCATAAACATCACCATTTTGGTAATAACATCACAAATTATAGCATAAACATCACTTTTTTGGAAATAAGAACACTCTTTTTGCCATAATGAACGTTATTTTTGTGGTTTTTTACATAAATGTGGGAAATTACGACTAATTTTGGTACAAAGCAGGCAAAACAATCTGATAATTTGCCGTGCACAGCATAAAAAAAATAAATTGTGCCGCGATGATATCCAAAATTGTTGGAACGAATTGTTGCATTGGCAGCCCATTTTTCGAGTCTGTTCAAACAGTATATTTAAAAAAAACCATGCCCCCCATCAGGCATGGTTTTTTTTATCTGCAAAGCCGCGCGTTCCTTAACGTATCAACGTAATCGTACCATTAAAATTCTCCACATTCACGCAACTCCCATGCTCACCATAGTTCACCGTCAACACATAATAGTAAACCCCATCAGCCTCACCCCGGCCATCCCAGGCATTGCTCGTCCCGTTATAGTCATCCGATTCATAAATCTTCTTCCCCCATCTATTATACACCTTCAAATTACTCCCCGGAAAATTCTCAATCCCCTTTATCACAAACCCATCATTAAACCCATCCCCATTCGGCGTTATAATATTCGGCAAAGTCAACTCACACAACTTCGATTCCACCATTCGCAAGTCATTCACCGTTGTGCAACCCGTCACCGCAACCCCAACCTTATAAGTCTTCCCAATCTCCAAACAACCCACCTCCACATTTCTCGTAGTCGTGCCATTCAATGCCGATAAAGGCTCCGTGCTCCACAAATACGTGTAATTATACAACCCATTATCTAAATATCCATCCACATCCTTCACCCGCATCCTAAAAATATTATAACTGCAAATCGCCGTATCCGGCCCAATCTCAATAGTCGGCACAGGCATCACCGTCACATGCACACTGTCACTCACCCCACAATTATAACCAAACTCCTCAGCCACCGTCACCGTATACATCCCCGTCACCGTCGCCGTAAACGTTTGCAAAGTATCCGCCATACTCGTGTTCCATTGATAATTAAACCCCGCGTTTTGTGCATCAAGCACCACCGGAATCGTAGTACACAAATCCGGCCCCAAATCAATCGGAGCAGGCAGCGCCAAAACCTTTATATAAATCGAATCCTTTGCCGGACAAAGCACCGTTCCCGCCAAATTCGTATTCGTAGCAGTAACGTAATACGTGTCCGTTGAAGCGATATGTATCAAATCAGTCGTTTCCCCAGTCGACCAGGCATAAGCACTATAACCATATCCAGGACTCAAAGGAAAACTCAAATTATTACCACACAAAACAGTATCCGAACCCAAATCAACCACCGGCATTTCTACAACCTGAACATTAAAAGTAGTATCATAAGAACACCCATAACTATCCCAAACAGTAGCTGTATACAGCAAATTCCCCGGACTGTTTGGAATAATATGAGCCGTGCTATCCGAAGTCGAACTAATGTTCGGTCCGGCCCAAGTCACCGAATCTATGGGAACCGTATACGACCATCCCCCCGGAATCAGAGCCGGATTCAAACTCAATCCCCACGAAAAAATATACCCATTATCCGAAGCCAAATGGTCCGTAATAGTAATAGTCCAACTCCCATTCAAGGGGCAACCCAAAAGTGCGGTTAAAGGCTGAAAAGGCGTGTAGTCACCGCTTGGCAAATGAGGCACATTCGTATGCAAAACACCCGAACAATCCGTATAAGTATACATATGAATCCCCGCCTCAGCCACCATAGTTCCATAAGTAGGAGTATTCGAAAAACAATAATCATAGCCCACACAAGGAGCAATATTGGCGTCATTATCAATCGGCTCGCCCAAAAACGTGTTTGTACCACCCGGATATTGCTTCAACTGCACAAACTGTCCGTTAGGGCAGGTCAATTTAATATCCAAATCACCCAAATACGAATGCTCCATATTCATACAAACCCCCAACAAATCCGTAATAGTTGTCAGCGTCATCCCTGCCGGGAAAACAGAATAAACCAGATTAGAAGTATACGAAACCCCACTCCCATCAGGCAAATACGTAGTATCGGCCACATTCAATTCCCCCGAAGCCCCACCATTCACATTATCAATCGTAATAGTCGAAACACTCGAAAAACCCGTTAAAATATTTACCGTATCGCCCATGCACATATCAGGCACAGGCTGTATCGAAACAATCGGATTATCCGAATGCCGAACACGCCCTGCTTCATAATTAATCGTCCCACACCCCATGCTATCAACAATAGTTACCGAAAAATCATAACCTGTGGGATAAGCATACGTATGAGTAACCACCTGTCCTGTATCGCTCACACCATCACCAAATTCCCATATAAAAAGCGAGGTTGGATCCGATTGATGATAAACCACATCATTTTGCGGATACTGTCCAAAAGCCGAAAAAGTTACTTGCGTTCCAAAACACACATCAATATAATCATGCTTCATATCAGGCACACAACCAATACTGTCAATAATAACATGAATTGTCTGACATGGAATATGACAACTCAGCGTTGCCGCGAAACCCGGCGATGCTGTCGATCCCGCAGTCCATCTAATGGTAAGTTGGCCTGTCGGATTCACAGCCGTGGCCATAACCTGCATCCCAACAGGCGTAACAGGGTTAAAAAAAGCACCCAACGAAGGTGATGCCACCGTGGGCCCATCAAATAATTCCATTACAGATGCATCATCAACATTCCATTGCGTAAAAGTCAACTGAACGCTTGTTCCTGCTGTAGCAGGAGTAAACGTAATCACATATACCTGCCCTGGTGTATAATTACCCGAAGCACCACCATCATCATACAAATTCCCCGTGCAGGTGGTATTGTTCGAATTGTTTGTAGTTGCGTTCATCAAATAGTTCTGAGCGTTCAGATAAAAACTTAATGAAACCAATATCGAAGTGATTAGTATTTTAGCTCTCATGATCAATAGATTTAAAGATTTCTGGCCTTATTATATTTCTCTGTAAAATATTTTGCAGGATAAAAAACAATAACAATTCCCGAATCATCCAATCGATACTGTGTTGTTTTATTCTGCTCAATCTTGTATAAGTATTTCAAGATATTAATACTTTTGGTTCCTTTAACCATATCCGGTTTGTCAATCGTTAAACTACCGTTTTTTAGTTTTAATAGGGGACAACTCGTTATAATCCCTGCAATTTTTTCAACCGGATGTTGCGTTATTGTAAAAGCATTATCCAGAAAAAAGTTATAATATCCAATCAAATCAGGGTTGTTTTGCTTCAAAAACGCCACTCTGTCGTTACCAAAAGCTTCATATAGCCTAGCATCAGGAGTATTCGTCAAGGTCAAATCCTGTGCTTTCGAAACCCCAAACTGAAACATCAATAAAAATGTAACAGCTATCGCAAATAATTTGGATACAGTTCGCATAACTTTGTTTTTTAATTAAAATAGTATAGAAATTATGAATAAATTAAAAACGCTCATTGTGTAAAACTTTTGCAAATATAAATAATTAGCATTAAATAGACAATTACTTACAGAAATAGGTTGCCTCACACAAAAAACTATTTTTAATAAAATAAGGTGAAAATAATTATGCAATCTGTAATGATTGTGAGGAATTCGAATTTATATATTTGGCAAATTAGTTGACCGCATAAAACACATTTCCGACTTAAAGAAATGTGTAGATGTTATGCCCAAGATTCTTAAAAAAAAACCACCCCTTGTTCTAAAAGGGGTGGTTTTTTATAGTCTTTAATATCTAGCGAATTAATGTAATTGTTCCATTATAATTCATCACATCCACACAGCTTCCGTGCGTACCATAATTCACCGTTAGCACATAATAATACACTCCCGGTGCCTCGCCGCCTCCGTCCCACACATTGCTTGTTTCGTTATAATCGTCCGATTCATAAATCTTCTTACCCCAACGATTATAAACCTTCAAGTTACTCCCCGGAAAATCATCAATACCATCCACCTTAAAGAAATCATTAAAACCATCATTGTTAGGTGTAATTATATTAGGCAATGTCAACTCACACAATTTTGCGGTCACCGTTCTCGCATCCGTCACCGTCACACACCCTGTCACGCTCACACTATAAGTTGTAACCTCTCCTGGTGTCGAGCATTCAATATCAAATCCCCGCGTTGTTTGTCCTCCCGGCGACCACAAATAAGTGTAAATATTTTGATCCAAATAATTTTGTCCATCGGTTTCGCCTACATTCATTCTCATGTAAGCAAAGCTACACATAGTTGTATCCGGTCCAATCTCTATATCCGGCTTAGGAATTTTCCGAATATTAATACTGTCTGAGAAATCGCAATTATGACCAGGGTCATCTGTAACTGTCACAGCATAAATATCCGACACCCACACATTAATAGTTTGAGCATTCGATCCTGTAGACCATATATATTGAAACCCTGGATTCTGTGCATCCAACACAATCACGTCAGTAGTTATAGTACACGTATCAGGACCCAAATCAAATGGTGTTGGCTTCTTTGATATATGCACTGTTCCCAAAACCTCACAATTATTCCCAAATTCATCCGCTACCGACACTGTATATTGCCCCGATCCTGTCACACTAATAGTCTGAGTAGTATCCCCTATTGACCATATATAATGCAGTCCCGCATTTCCCGCATCCAATATAACTGCCACCGGGGTACATAAATCAGGCCCCAAATTAATCGGTTGAGGCATTTGAAGCACTTTGATATATACCGAATCACGCGTTACACAATTTAGATTTCCCGCCAAGTTCGTATTAGTAGCCGTAACGTAATACGTGTTTGTTGAAGCTATGTGTATCGTATCAGTCGTTTCCCCAGTCGACCAAGCGTAAGCACTATAACCACTTCCGGGACTTAATGGAAAACTTAAATTATTACCACACAAAGTTGTATCATGCCCAATATCATAAACAGGAGTTTGTACCACTTGAATATTTAGTGTAGTATCATACGAACAGCCAAAAATATCATAAACCGTCACAGTATATTGAAAAATACCGCCCGAATCTGGAATAACTCTGATAGTAGTATCGTTTAAGATAGTAAAAAACGACCCCGTCCAGGTAACGGTATCAATAGGAACTTCATAACTCCAACCTTGTGGCAACAACAAAGGATTTAAATTAAGTTCCCACCAAAAAATATAACCATTATCAGAAGCCCAAGTATCGCAAATTTGCAAATTCCATGTTCCGTTCAATGGGCAACCAATCAATCCTGAAAGGGGATATTGGGGTGTAAAATAATTCGTATGGTTAATTGTATCGGCCGCAGGAATTGGTGATGTACCGGCATCACACGTGTTCAAAAGGCCCTGTTGACCATAAACCGACGACCATCCGTAAACCCAAGGAACTCCTTGTATTTGTCCCACCGGA
Source organism: Bacteroidota bacterium (assembly GCA_037128515.1). Taxonomy (GTDB): domain Bacteria; phylum Bacteroidota; class Bacteroidia; order Bacteroidales; family CAIWKO01; genus CAIWKO01. Next base: position 5,614 of record JBAXWF010000073.1, read on the forward strand.
GAGCATGGATTTGAAGCATCTGGTTCGTAAGCTTGTCCCAAAAAAGAACCACCACTGTTGTCATAGCTGTCAAGAATCACACTTTGGCCATTCGGGCAAAAAATTTGGAATGAAAGGTCGCCAGCAAATGAATGTTCAATGCTCATACATATAGAAAGAACATCATTCGCGCTTGTTATAGTTTGTCCCATTAAAAAATCATTGAAAGTAACAAAAGTATTATAACAACTAGGTGAACACGCCCCCCCATCAGGAATAAACATCGTACTGTCATATCTCTGACTGGCAGCTTGACTCGAAACAACGGGCTGAATCACAATTACAGATTGAGAATTATATCCAAGCGTTATATACGAAGTATCAGATGTTGAGCACATATCGGGCAAAGGATTGATTTCAGCAAACGGACTTTGCGATATCCTGACCCGTGCCCCTAAACTATTCACGTTTGTGCAAAGACGATCATCTGTAATTGAAAGAGTCACGTCAAAACCCCTAACCTGAGTATAAGTATGAGTTACAATTTGTCCGGTTCCGGTATTACCATCGCCAAAATCCCAGTTATAAGTGCAAGTTGTACTATCCTGTGTATACACAAGTCCGGCTTCAGGAAAAGCATTAGGGCCACTTCCCCTTGCAGCAAAAGTAATCGTATTGCCAATACAAATATCAATATAATTGCTATCGTTCGGATGGGGGATTGTTAATAATGGGTGTAAAGTTGCTAAAATTGTCTGGCAAGGCACTATACAGACAGCAGTACACATCCACCCTGCAGCATTTAAAGATGCATTTGATTTAAACTGATACGTAAGATCGCCGCTTACATTTAGAAGAGATGCATCAATAAAAGATGGGGGAAGATTATTATTGTTGTATTTACCTATTATTGGAGCTGCCGTTGTGCTGCCATCATAAACAATTAGAGTATCCCCCGGTTCAACATTAAAGTTGGCGAATGTCATCCTGATGTGGGTATTTGTAATACTTGTGGTATGATAAGTCTGAATATAATTCTCATTATCGCCATAATTACCACCACTGCCACCACTATCAAAAAAATCCCCAATACAAGATGTTACTGTTCCTTGAGTACTTATTAAAAAAACCTGTGAATAACCATAAGCTGTTATCACAAAAAACAAGAGAAAGATAAATATTTTTTTCATATTTGAAAATTTATGTTTTGAAAAATACGTTATTGTTGTTTCGAAATGAATTTATACTCAGCGGCAATTTGTGGAAGAGGTTTAAAAACCAAAGCTTTTCCTGCTTCTTTCCATATATAAGTAATAAAACTGTTTGAACTGAGATCAAAATTATACTTTAAAACATTGAAAGTTTCTTTCGAATAGGATATTTCATTAAAACTTTGTGGGGGTTGGGTTCCATTCGCAATAGATTTTATTATGTGAATATCCACTCCGGTAACTTCTTTCGAAGCTGATTTCAGGTCAACTACCAAATACGAATTATCCAAATAAAAATTATAATACGGTATCAATTCTGATTTAGAAGCCTCAAGCTGAGAAATGTAGTCTGAGCTAAAAACCTCATATAAACGTTTGTCTGCTTTGTAGTTGTTTTGCGCCACTAATGCAGTAAACACAAATAGCATGATAAGTCCAATAAATATTTTTTTTCTCATAGCATTGTTTTTTTTGCAAATATATAAAAATAGTTCTTGTTAGACAACTATGTAAAAAATTTGGTTGCCTCATCAAAAAAAAGAATGTAAAAATTTTAATTTTAAAACTTTTTTCCACTATAAAAATAAAAGATTTTCGATAAGTTTTTAAACTTTAAATCGCAAAAATATTAAATAAAATTAGGCAGGAGTTTCGTTCCCGGATATTTAAATCAATTTCTGATTCGATGCGGCAGTTCACCTAACTTCGATTTTGTCTTCTTAAGTGAGAGGAAGTAGTTATTGCACTCCAACACCGAAGTTGTTGAACTGCGTCTTTGTAATTCGCCATCCATGTTTTGCACGTATGAGGTGCGATATTGTACAACCGAATATGTCTTTTGTTCTTTAACACTCATGTTTTAAACTGATGAATAAAGCTGTTTATAATTTATAGTGTAATTTGAAACTTAGCAGCTATACCATCGTTATAAAATTTAAAATATTTCGCTAGTCTATGTATCTTTGCAAAAAACAAGTATGTGGAATATTAAAGATAAAATTTGTTTAATAACAGGTGCTACTTCAGGGGTCGGACAACAAACGGCCTTAGCATTATGTCGTCAGGGAGCAAAAGTTGTCTTTACTTATCGAAATGAACAAAAAGCAAATGAAACGTTGGCGCTAATCGAATCAAAAATAGGAGTAAAACCTGAAATGTATTTTTGCGATTTTTCTTCCTTGGATTCTATTCGCAAGTTTTCAGAAAAATTTAAAAGCCAGCATACAAAACTTGATGTGCTCATTAATAACTCTGGTATATGCGAAATGGAAAGAAAAATAAGTACAGATGGTATTGAAATGAATTTTGCTGTTAATCATCTTGCCCCTTTTTTGTTGACAAATTTATTACTCGACATTATAATGAACAACGGATCGGCACGCGTAATTAATGTTGCTTCTGGAGCACATAAAAATGCTAAAATAAATTTTGATGATTTGGAGATAAAAAAAAGTTTTAGTGGCTTTAAAGCATACGGTCAATCAAAACTGGCAAACATATTGTTTACAAAAAGCCTTGCAAAAAGCCTTGAAAATACAAATGTTTCAGTTTATTGTTTGCACCCTGGATTTGTATCTACTGGCATATTTAAAAATATGGGGAAATTTTCAATAGGATTGTTAAGGGTTTTTATGATTTCTCCTGAAAAAGGAGCCCAAACATCTGTTTTCTTAGCAACATCTGATTCTATTGATGCTCCTTCCGGAAGTTATTTCTATCAAAAAAAAGTTGTAAATTCGTCTGCTGATTCAAATGACAATATAATTGCTGACAAATTATGGATAATAAGTTCAAAATACGTTGATTTATAAATATCATGATTATATGGAAAAAGATAATAAAAATCTAAAATACTATTCAAATGGAGAAATTACTGTAGTTTGGAATTCAAGTTTGTGCACACATGTGGCATATTGTTTTACTGAGTTACCGGAAGTTTTCGACCCAACAGAACGTCCTTGGATAAATGCAAAAGGTGCGTCAACACAAAAAATTATTGATCAGGTTAACCGATGCCCTACCGATGCCCTGACTTTTTTTTATAATGATGATAAAAAAAATCCGAATATACTTGAAGAAATGGAAAATCAGAAGGAAATGGATACAATTCGCATAGAAATTGTACAAAATGGTCCTGCAATTATAAAAGGGAAATCTATTCTCATTAAAAAAGAGGGCATTGATAAAGGTTATGATGGGGTTGTAGCGCTTTGTCGTTGTGGAAAGTCAAAGAACAAACCCTTGTGCGATGGGTCGCATTATTCAAACACATTTGAATAATTTTTATATACCCTACTAAACACATTAAATAATCTTCTACTGAATATATCAGTTTAGAGAGATCTTCACAGCCCATTTAAAATAGTTAAAACACACTGCCTTTTTAATTGTTGAAAAGACGGTATCCTTTTTTTACTTATCGACACGATGCTTCGATTAAAAAGTGGATATGTCTAATACTGCTAAGGTTTTTTTATGAGCCAGTTTATAAATAGAAAGATTACTATATTTTTTTTCTGAGTTTGTAACTTTTATTCACCTTGGTCGTCCGATAGAAAAACAATAACATTTTTAATTTAACTTTTCAAATGATGAAAACATCAATAATTTTAAAATCAGTTACCGCAGTTGTAATTTTAATTTTTGCTGCAAATTTTTGCTTTGCTGGAAATCATAAACCTAAAAACACAAATGAACTTAAAACAATTATAAAAAAACACATTGAATATCCTGAATTTGCAAAAGAGAACAAATTGTCAGGATTTGTTGTTGTTGCTTTTAATATTGATAATACTGGCAAAATTACAGTAAATGAAATCAATTCCAACTCGTATTATTTTCTGCAATATGTAGAAAACAAACTTGGTGAACTTGTGTTGGAAAATCCACAAGACTATGTGGATAAAACATTGTATTATCGTTTCGATTTTCAATTGCTAAATAGGAATTAATAAAATTATTTTTCTTCAGGCTTCTCAAGGCACATATCATATGCTTAATTTTGGTTGGTTAAAGCCCCGTTATTACGGGGCTTTTATTTTGTTGTAACCGGCATAATGTCTAATTTTGCTTTTAAATTCTGCCGATGAAAAAACTAGTTTTGCTGTTGCTTAGTGTATTTTTATTTCAATCGTGCATTGATATTAAAGAAACTATTACCATGAATGCGGATGGTAGCGGAAATATTGAATTGCTTGTTAATATGGGTAAATACAGCAAAACATTAAATCAACAAAATCAAAAATTTGATTTGTCGTTTGTTGACCAAATAAAACATACACCAGTTGAGGCCCCAATTTTATTAAAATCATGCAAAGGAATCAGCAATATTAAAACACAAGCAGAAGATGAAAAGGGCATTTATTCAGTACAATTTGACTTTAAAAATACAAAGTCGTTAAACAAGGCCATTTATGCTCTTTTCAAACAAAAGAAATCGACTGTGATGCCTAATTTTATTAAAGTATCAAAACAAAAACTTCATAGGATAAATTTTGCACCTTTTATTAATAAATATATGCCGAGTGATTCTAATAATATGATGAGCGATTTATTTTTCCAATTTATCAACTTTGAATCAACATATAATTTCCCAAGAAAAGTTAATAAAGTTAGCAATACAAAAGCAGTAGTAAAAAATGATGGCAAGACTGTTATTCTGAATTACTCACTCTACGATTTATTGAAATCTAATTTTGATTACGGAATAACAGTAAAATATTAACCGTATTAATTTTAAGTATTATATTGGAAATTAAAACTCTCTGATCATCAAATTTTTGGCAATACCTAGTAACTCCTTTTTGTTTTCTCCGGGAACATTAATTCTTTGTATGTGTGCAAACGCTTTTTGACAATAAAAATCCATTTGTTTCTCGGCAATTTCTTTAACTTTCAGTAGTTTGTATATTGACGAAATTTCAGTAATTTTCGCATCATCATCAAATGTGGAGTTGACAAAATAATAAGTAAGGGTATTTAATATTTTTCCTTTTGCAAGCTCATGAGCTTTTAAATAAAGATATGTTTTTTTCTTTGCAACAATATCGCCACCCTTCTTCTTTCCAAATTTATCTTCATCACCAAACACATCCAAAATATCATCCTTAAGTTGAAAAGCCATACCAAGATTCTCGCCGAACATATAAATTTCCTGACAATCTTTTTCCGATGCATTTGCTACAATGGCACCTGCATGTAAAGCAGAACCCACTAAAACGGCAGTTTTCAATCGAATCATTTTGAGGTATAAAGGAATGGTGACATTTTCAGAATGTTCAAAATTCATGTCGTATTGCTGTCCTTCACAAACTTCTATTGCCACCTTGGCAAGTAATAGAACCAACTTTTTTAAATGAGCTTTATCCGAATCAACAAGTAGTTCAAAAGCTTTTGCCAGCATGGCATCGCCAGAAAGGATTCCGATGTTAGGATTCCATTTTTTATAAACGGTTTCTTTTCCTCTTCGCAATGGGGCAACGTCCATTATATCATCGTGAACCAAAGTGAAATTATGAAACATTTCTATTGCCATTGCTACTGGTAAAGCTTTTTCAACATCTTGCCCAAACATATCACAAGCTAATAAACTTAACAATGGGCGGATGCGTTTTCCGCCCATTGTTAAAGCATATTGCATAGGTTCATAAAGTTCGCGCGGAAACTTGTTGAATTTTAATTCCCCTATTTTTTTATTTATTACGTTTTGAAATAATTCGGCTTTAACCATTAATTCTTAATTGTCTTCATGGCTTCAATAGCAATAACCAATTCTTCGTTTGTAGTAATTGACATTACCTTTACTTTTGAATTTTCGTTGGTTAGCATCATGTCAACACCACGTGTTTTCTTATTTAATTCATAGTTGAAATCTATACCCAGAAACTCCAATCCTTTTATAACCCCTTCACGTGTTGTTCCTGCATTTTCACCAATGCCGCCTGTAAATATAATTAAGTCAACGCCACCCATGGCTGCAGCATATGCTCCAATATATTTTTTAACCCTATAATCATACATATCCAGAGCAAGTCGTGCACGATGGTTTCCTTTTTCAGCTTCGTTTTCAATATCTCTCATATCGGAAGATATTTCTGATAACCCAATCATTCCTGATTTCTTATTAATCAAATCGCTAGCTCTTTTCAAATCCAAATTTTCTTTTTCCATTAAGAATAATAGTGCTCCAAGATCGAGATCTCCGCAGCGTGTTCCCATAATCAAACCTTCAACCGGAGTTAACCCCATAGATGTATCATACGATTTTCCATCCTTGATGGCTGCAATTGATGCGCCGTTGCCTAAATGACATGTAATAATTTTTTGCGTTTTAATATCAACTCCCAATAGATCACATGCTTTTTGAGAAACAAAACCATGGCTTGTACCATGAAATCCATAACGACGAACTTTATGTTTTTCATACATTTCGTAAGGAAGACCATATAAATATACATGCTCAGGCATGGTTTGATGAAATGCCGTATCAAAAACACCACACTGTTTCAAGTCGGGTAACAAACTTTGAATGGCATAAATTCCTTTAAGATTTGCCGGATTATGCAAAGGTGCCAAATCAGAACAACCCTCCATTTCATCAATAATCTCTTGTGTAATTAACACACTTCCGCTAAACTTTTCGCCTCCATGAACAACTCTATGGCCAACAATATCAATTTCGTATTTATCTTTAATCACGCCATGTTCGGGATGCAAAAGTGCTTCAAGAATAAGATTTATACCTACCGTATGGTCTTTAACAGCTTGAATGGTTTTAATTTTCTCTTTTCCAGTTGGCTGATGTGACAATTCGCTATTATCCATGCCAACACGTTCGAGCAAACCTTTGGCAAGTACATCGGTACCATTTGCCATTTCAAAGAGTTGATATTTTATTGATGAGCTTCCACAATTTAATACTAAGACTTTCATTTTTATTTTTATTTAAATTTATAACTAAATTTATTATTATTCACCAGCCTGACTGGCAGTTATTGCTACTAAATTTACGATATCCATTACGGAACACCCTCTTGATAAGTCATTAATGGGGGCACCCAAACCTTGTAAAATAGGGCCAATTGCTTCGGCATCGCCCAAACGTTCAACCAGTTTATAGCCAATATTGCCGGATTGCAGATCGGGAAAAACCAAAACATTAGCCAACCCTGCTACAGGAGAGCCCGGTGACTTTTTTTGACCAACAGATTCTATTAATGCTGCATCGGCTTGCATTTCTCCGTCAAAATTCATGTCGGGACGCATGGCCTGGGCCAAAGCGGTTGCTTTAATTACTTTATCAGCCAATTCGTGCGTAGCAGAACCTTTTGTAGAAAAGGATAATAGGGCCACCCTTGGTGTTTTAATTCCAGCAATACGTCTTGCTGTATCGCCACTACATACTGCTATTTGAGCAAGTTCCTCAGCAGTGGGATTCGGTGTGATGGCAACATCAGCAAAAATAAAAACTCCGTTTTCGCCTAGATTTGGTTTTTTTGTTACCATAACCATTGCTCCTGAAACAACCGAAATGCCAGGTGCTGTTTTTACAATTTGTAGTGCAGGCCGAACGGTATCTGCTGTTGTGTGCTCGGCTCCACTAACTTCACCATCGGCATCACCCATAAAAATCATCATCGGACCGAAATAAATATCCTGTTCAATAAGTTTCACAGCTTCTTCGTAAGTAATCCCTTTGCTTTTTCGTATTTCCATCAGTTTTTGGATGTACAACTCTTTTTTTGGAGCATTTTTTGGATCTATCAATTCTGCTTTCGATAAATCTAATCCAAATTTTTGTTCCAATTGATGAATTTCATCCACATTTCCTAATAATATTAGGCGTGCAAGATTTTGTTTTAAAATGATGTCGGCAGCTTTTAAGGTGCGCTCTGAAGTTCCTTCTGGGAGAACAATTCTTTTATTCAGACGCTTAGCCTGTTCGGATATTTTTTCTAAAAGGTTCATTTTTATTAAAAGTTTAAAGGGTTTTGAGAAACGAAATTTAAAACAAAAGAAAAAAAATTATTAATACAAATTAAAAATATTAATTATTTTTTTTTGATTGCGTTATTAAAATCGAGGTTTTATTGATTTTGATTAATTTTGTGTCAATTATGTATTCCGACAGTCTTACATTCAATCAAAACCCTTTACCCCCCGATAAAAGCAGCTTGTTTAAAATGCTGATTCAATCGCAGGATGAGGTTTTTATTGGCAATAAAACTTTTTTTGCAGGCAATGTTAAAGATAAAAAAATTGGGACACCAATAATTCAGAAATCATTTGAACAAGATAAAGCTTTTTGCACTTCGATATTTGAAAATAAAAAAGCACCAATCCAAAATATAAATGCAAAACCTTTGAACCATATAGGTTATGATTGGATTTTCTTCACATTGCTTTTGTGTCTGCTGCTAATAGTGATTATAAATTTTACGAATCGCAAAAGAGTAGCCTTTTTGTTTAAAGCGTTCATCGTTCCTCGGTTTACCAATCAGCTAACTCGCGATGGAAGTATTCAAAAAGAGTTTTTTACATATCCTATGCTCCTTATTTATTTTATTTCATTTAGCCTATTTATTTTTAAAGGTCTTATGCTTTTCTTTCATGTGAGTCCAAATTTATTCAACGGTTTGATAATTTTTGGGGTTCTAGTTATTTATTATATTGGGAAGTTTTTATTGGTGGCCATTCTGGGATTTGTGTTTAAAACAAAGAAAGAAACCTTTGAATATACCACCAATACTTTGATTTTTTTGGTTGTATCGGGTATGTTTTTAGTTCCATTGGTTTTTTTGGTGTATTATATGCAAACACCGTTTTCAATTATATTTTTTTACATAACAATAGTTATCGGCGCAATAATGTTATTGTACCGCACTTTCAGAGGTTTTTTGATAGGATTAAATTCGGAACATTACAATTTGTATTACTTATTGTTGTACCTTTGCACCGTTGAAATTCTGCCACTCTTGATTTCTGTTAAACTATTGATGATTTATTATTTATCAAGATTTTGAGCAAGTGATTTATTGATTTATTAACACAAAAACGATTCGCCTTGAAAGTTAAGAATGTAATAATATCGCAACCACAACCATCAAATTACGAAAAATCGCCCTATTTTGATTTAGCAAAAAAGCACGGATTAAATATTGTTTTTAAGAAATTTATAAAAATAGATCCGGTTCAGGCGCAAGAATTTCGCAGATATAAAATAAATATTATTGATCATTCGGCGATTATTTTTACTTGCAATAATGCTGTAGACCATTTTTTTCGCTTATGCAAAGAAATGCGTATCACGGTTCCCGAAACAACTAAGTATTTTTGTATTTCCGAAAAAACTGCTTTCTATCTGCAAAAATATGTTCAGTTTCGTAAACGAAAGATTTTTCATGGCAGTGAAGACTCATTGGAGCTTATTGATGCGATTAAAAAACACCCAACTGAAAAGTTTTTAATGCCTTGCACGGAAGATCACAAACAAGAAATTGTAAGTTTGTTTGCGGCACATAAGATTCCTGTGCGTAAAGCCATCTTTTATAAAACGGTATCTGATTCGGATATTAAAGACTCAATCAACCCGCTAGAGGTGGATATGTTTGTGTTTTTTAGTCCGTTTGGAATAAAATCGTTGTTTGATAATTTTCCTGAGTTTAAACAAAATGGGGCATTTATTGCTGCATGGGGCAAAACCACTCAAAAGGCCGCTAAAGAAGCTGGCTTAAAAGTGGATATTTTGGGGCCAACAAGTAGCATTACGTCTATGCCATTAGCCATCGACACTTTTTTGGAAAAACTAAAAAAGTAAATACCGAATCATTGGAGATGACAAAATTCTGCAAAGAAGAACGCTTGTGCAGTAAAAAAGGTATTAGTCATTTATTTACTAATGGGATTACTTTTTTAAATCATCCTTTTACAATAAAATGGATTGAAACAGCATCGCCTCAATTATACCCTGTTCAACTGCTGGCGGTGGTTCCGAAAAGAAACTTTAAAAAAGCTGTTGACCGCAACAAAATAAAACGTTTGATAAAAGAAGCGTATCGCAATCAAAAAGAAAGTTTATTCACTGCCTTAAACAATAAAAACAAGAATCTAGCATTAATGCTTATATTTTCAGGCAAAAAAATGACTACCTATAAAGAAACCGAAATAAAAATAAATGTAATTTTACAGCAATTGGTGCAATCTGTATGAAAAAGCTACTACAATATATTTTTATCGGAATTATTAAGGTGTATCAATATACGCTTTCGCCATTTTTAATGCCGTCGTGTCGGTATACTCCATCCTGCTCTGTTTACGGAATAGAAGCCATTAAAAAACATGGTCCTTTTAAAGGGGGCTGGTTCACAGTAAAACGTGTTTTGTCGTGCAATCCTTGGGGGGGTAGTGGCTACGACCCTGTTCCTTAAAATCTTTTGAATAATGAAAAAAGTTAATTTGTTTTTTATTGCCTTGTTGTTTTGTTTTTCGACAGCATTGGTTGCTCAGGAAAATCACCAAAACGATTTCGAAATTTCGAAAAATCTCGACATTTTTGTTTCGGTTTATAAACAGCTGAACAATTCGTATGTTGACGATGTGAATCCAGGCAAATTAATGAAAATTGCTATTGATGCGATGCTCGAGAGCCTCGACCCGTACACGGTTTATATTCCCGAATCGGAAATGGAAGATTATAAATTTATGACCACCGGACAATATGGGGGTGTGGGAGCCATCATTACCAAACGAGGTGATTATGTTTATATTTCGGAACCGTACCAAAATGCTCCTGCCGACAAAGCGGGCTTGAAAGCCGGTGATAAAATTGTGGAAATTGACGGAAAATCTGCACGATATAAAACCATTGACGAAGTGAGCACGGCAATGAAAGGACAACCCGGCACAACTGTGAAATTGATGATTGTGCGCGACTCCGCACAAAAACCTTTTGAGAAAGAAGTGACACGCGAGGAAATTAAAATTGATAATGTGCCTTACTCGGGTTTTGTTTCGGAGGGGATTGGCTATATAAATTTAAGCGAGTTTAAACAAAATGCTGCCAAAGAAGTGCGCGATGCTTTTGATAATTTGAAGAAAGGGAACAATCTGAAAGGTGTAATTTTGGATTTGCGTGGTAATGGTGGTGGTTTGCTGGACGAAGCGGTGAGCATTGTGAATATTTTTGTGGATAAAGGCCAATTGGTCTGCAGTACCAAAGGAAAATTAAAAGATAGAAACAATTATCACAAAACACAAGGTGCTGCCGACGATACCAGAATTCCGCTGGTGATATTGGTTGATGAAAATTCGGCTTCGGCTTCCGAAATTGTTACGGGGGCTATACAGGACCTGGACCGCGGTGTGATTATTGGGCAACGTACATTTGGCAAGGGGTTGGTGCAAAACATTGTGCCGCTTTCGTACAATGCGCAAATGAAAATTACTATTGCCAAATATTATATTCCCAGCGGCCGCTGTGTGCAAGCACTCGACTATTCGCACAAAGATGTTGAAGGCAATGCTATTAAAGCACCCGACTCGGTGCTAAAACCTTTTAAAACAAAAAGCGGGAGAATTGTTTTTGAAGGCAGAGGTATTGACCCCGATATTGCTATGACCTTGCCCGATTTTAAAAACATTTCGCTGGCATTGGCCACCAAAAACTTGTTTTTCGATTTTGCTGTTACCTATTATAGGCAACATCCGCAAATTTTACCTGCTTCGCAGTTTGCAATAACCGACGATGTTTATAACGAATTTATGTCTTTTTTGCAGGGCAAAGATTATTCGTATGTTACCGAAAGCGAAGCGGCCTTGGCCGATTTTAAAAAGAATGCTGAAACGGAAAAGTACTTTGATGCGGTGAAAGAACAATATGATGCGTTAAAAGCAAAAATACTGGCGAAGAAAGGCAACGACCTGATTGATAACAAAGCGGAAATAAAACAGATACTGAAACTCTACATGATTCCGTTGTACTATTATCAGCGGGGTCGCATCGAATCGTCGTTGCTTGACGATGCGGAGGTGAAAAAAGCTGTGGAAGTTTTAAACAATCAGGCTAACTATAATGCGATTCTTAACGGAAGTGCGGAGAAGAAAAAGGATCAACCTTACTAATTGGGGAGAAAAAGTATTAATCAAACAATTTTTCTAATC
>JBAXWF010000074.1:0-17515 GCA_037128515.1 Bacteroidota bacterium
CCTGACAAAATGATGTTTGCCCTGTAATGGTCGGTGTGGGATTTGCACTCACGGCAACTTGAATGGCATCGGTGCCAACACAACTATTGTTATCGGTTACAGTCACCGTATAGGTGCCTGCCGCAGTAACATTGAATGTGGGATTGGTCGAATTATCTTGCCATAAATAAGTTGAGTTCGGTGTAGTGGCATTCAAGGCTAAGGCTTGTCCCTGACAAATGGTGGTATCATTGCCTAAATCAATGGTTAATGCACAACTGCCAAAAGTAAAATGATCCACTTGTGTCCAGTTTGCGAGTGTTCCAAGTTGGCTAACCGTAATATATTGTCCTGTCAATGGGGCTGTAAATGTAAACGTTCGGTTGGTCCACATTCCCGTAACCGAGGCACTTGGTGCAGTATAAATCAATGTGCCGAAACTGCTGTTTGTATTTGATAATCCGATTATGACCGGCGTGGGAACAAAATTAGCATCTCCTTTATCGTAAAACGAGATGGTATAACTAGTGCCCAAAACCAAAGGTGCCGACAAGGTTAAGGAACACATATCGGTTCCGCCTCCAGTTAATGCCACATACCAAAGCCCGCTCTGCGGGCCGCCCGAATACACTGCCGAAGTAATTATATCCATATCGCCATAGCTGCCAAATGCAACACTATTCGCCATCATAGCATTATACGCCGGATTTGTTAGGTTTATTTGATCAATCCCTCCGGCAGTATTTATTTCAAAATCGCCGTTCAGGAAGGTTTGACCGAAAGTCAAATTATGGATAAGAATAAAAAATAGGAACGTAAGTTTTTTAATCAGGGCTGCAATATTCATGTTTCAGTGAATTTATATGTTATGATAACGAAAATATACCCGAAAGGATTTGGTAACCCCCAAAAATTGCCAATGCAATTGCCGAAATACCTATTAATATTTTATTTATACGTGGTCCCAAATTTCGGGCTGCGGCAAAAAGCCCAACCATTATTATGGAACATACCACCAAGGAGCTATAAAACGATACTAAAAATAGTATACCAATAATGGGTTTCTCACCCCAGGCTTTTATCAGCAAAGGCCCCATCACCAAACTCCAACCCAAATAGGGATTGGGGTTTAATAAACTTACGACTATGGCTTTCAACAGGTTTTTTTGTACCGACGCGGGTTGTTGGTTATTTTTATAAAAATCGCGCCATGTTTTGTATGCTCCATAAGCCAAATAGAAAAGAAACAAACCGCCAACGCATTGTATAATGTGCAATACCAGGCCGGGTAACTGCGTTAAAACCAGCAACACCAAACAAATAACTGGTATATCGCTGATTAATGGGGCAAAAACCAGCGGTATGGTTTTGCGCCAGCCTTTTGCCAAACTCTGCGCAAACAAGAATGCCTGAAACGGACCCGGTTGCACCACACAAGCAAAAGCATAAGTTATGCCTATGATACAATAGTTAAACATGGATAATTAATAAAAAACAAAAATATAAAATAATGCCATAGTAGAACATACTTTTAAGAGCAAATCCTATTAATTGCCACCATGCTGATAGCACTTTCCATTTGGGCTAAGGGTTTTGCGTTTGCACCGATTGCCGGCAAGGGTTGTGGCCGAACATTGAGCCGAAACGGAAGTGGTATTGGTTTTGTTGCTTTGGGTTTGCACTGCGGTCCAACGCCAGCATTTTATACATAAGGTCGATTCAATCTGCCTTTCCTGATCCTCGGGCAAAAGCGGAAAAAAATCGATGTCAGTTAGTTTTTCAACACTATCAATGGGAACTGCATAGTTATACACCGCCCCGCCCTTACTGGTATTGGGCATAATAAAACCAATGCCTTTACAACCGGGTGGGGTATAATCCAACACGACCTTATAAAAATACTGGGGCACCGAAACCCGCTGTGGTCCTATGGTGCGCAGTGCACCTTTTAATACAGGTCCGCATACTACATACACAGCTTTGTATTCAATAGCCCAGGAGCGAACCAATTCTTCCAGTCTTTTCCATATACCCCGATTAAACCCGGGTTGTTGCGGACTAACATTGCTGAAATAAAACGATTCGCGCATGGTGCTGGCCGACCAAGCCATATCGGCAGCCGGAGCCAAATGACCTTTATCGTAACCCGAACCGGAATATTCCTTGTCCGAAGCCGTGATACAACTAAGGTAAGGATCGGGTTTAAAGGTGTTGCTGCGTTCGGCTACTTTTATGGTATGCTGTGCCGTTAATTCATAAGCAACCCAGTTTGCCTGTTTGTGCCCAGCATCATACACTAGCGAATAGGCCGTGTGGGTAATAATTTTGTCGGAAGCCGAAGTTTTAGGTATTTCCAAACCTGTAATGGCCATAGGGGTGATTGTATTGCTTGCTTCACCGTCAACTTTAGTAGCAGTTTGGTTGTTTGTAACCGCCAACTGGGTATTTTCGGGTGGCGATGTTCGGGGTTGGCAACTCCACAACACATAAACAATGATGTTTATCCGAGTATTTTCGAGATCAGATCGGAGTGCAGGCTTATCTTCATAAAAGCTGTTACACCCAGTATTATTCCGATCAAACTAACGCCGCTCGAAAACCAGAGCAGCCATTTTTTTTGAGTGAGAGCCGTTATCCCCAACATGGCAATTGAAATAGTGAGCAGGGCTTCGGTCATATCAAACTGATCGTCGAAAAGATTAATATCGTTGTATTCTTTTTCGTAGCCTTCGGCCTGTGCTTTTATTTCGGCTTTTTCCTTTTTATAGGTTTCAATTTTTTCTTCGTATTTTTTAATAATGCCGTCGTCGGCAGGGGTGTTTTGCAGTTTCAGCAGTTCAAGGGTGTTTTCGGCTATCGATTGTTTTGTGCTCTTAGCCTGAAAATACGACCACGAATCCAAGCTTTTGGCCTGAGCCTGTTGCATTGCCTGCACTATATTGCCGTCTTTCACATTGCAAAGCGCCATAAAGGTTGCCGTTATGGCAACAAACAAAGCAACCATTGAGTTGATCTTGCTTTTCCCCACTTGTTCAACTGCTTCTTGTATGTTGTCTGCTATATCCATAATATAAATTTGAATTAGAAGTTAGTAAATTAATTTCCTTAACACCGATCAGCCTGATGCTGACAGCATATTTGGCAGCCAAAGATAATAATTTTTAGTTGTTGTTATTGGATGTTATAATTATTTGAACTCATCTCCAGAAAAGTGCTATCAATGACAATACAAAGTAAGCCTTTCGTTGGTTCTTTTATTTATCTTTCAAACAACGAACCGAGTATGCATTGTTTTTTAAGTGAGACGAATTGACCAGTTTTGAATAAACAGGATCGAGCTTAATGCCATATGCCTCGTAAGGTTCCTCATTATCGCCACTAACTTCCTCAATCAATACATCGTAGTCATCTTTTTCAAGCTGTACTTCTGTTGATGACCACCAATAGGCAATTTTTTTGACATCTACGAATATATAGTAATAAACATTGTCTTTTCCCGGAATTAATATAACATCACTACTGCGGTTTCCTCCCGGAAGAGCTGTAAAACCACTTTTATTATTACTGCCGGGATCATTTCCAATATTGCCTTTCAAGTTATCAGCGGCCCAACCCGATTTGGAGGCTAATGATTTTCCGATGTTTTTTTTATCGTCCTGAAAACCGTAATCATTGGATGTAAGATAATTTCTCAAATCGTTCCATTCATCATTGCTTGGTACATGCCACCCTGTGGGGCACAGATTCCGGGAGTCGACAACGGTGTACCAATTATAGAGATAACCATAGGTTTTGGCATTGGAGGGCGAGTTATTATATGCACAGTATGCTCCGTTGTGAATAATATTCATCTCTTCTTTCCTCCATTCCACACTATCGGTAATATTAGGAATAGGATCCCCGTTGCGGTATTTGGTTACCTTCAGGTTCTCTTTCATCCATGTTTGGGTGCCAATGGTAACAGTATTATAGGTGTTACCGTCAATGTCTTTAATTGTGGCATTTTGTGCTTTTACTGATGAAATTGCAATTATAATAAAGCACAACACTAACAACATTTCTTTTTTGTGTATCATTTTTTAGATATTTAAGGTTTTAATTTCTTTAATTATAAAAAAAGTCAACATCTGGTTTGCTTATAGTAAGTTAATAAGTCCCCATAGCCATGTAGGCCTGCTATGTGATTTCAAAGATAATAATTTTTATATTGTTGGTTTGAAAATACTTACTTATTTAGCGGTAAGAAAGTACATATTGTAACTGCCGATATGCTTGCCGATATTTTTTCGCTTTTAAGCGATACACGGGCTTAAGGAGTATAATTTTTTTGATAAGGGAGAGAAAATTGCAATAGTTTTTTCAATTATTGCAATTTTTGAGTTATGGGCTTTAAATTTCATTCTTTTACAAGCTTTTTAACATCAGACTTGCCATTACTGTTCATCCTTAAAATATAAACGCCTCTTGCAAGTCCGCTTATATCAATGTCTGATTTGCCTTGCTGTAATTGGTTTTGCAAAATTATTTGTCCTTGCATGTTTAAAATTTCTATTGTGGATTTGTGCAGCGATTCAATTGTTAATTTATTTATTGCAGGATTTGGATATATAGAAACACCTGCAGGATCGCTGAACTCAATCGTTCCTGTTGCGGGAGTGTTTCCTGATTTTGCAACTAAAATATTTGTTGTTCCTGCATTTAAAAAGGTTGTGTCGCCAATTGTAATTGAAGTGCTTCCCAGGCTGCCGACAATATAGAAATCTCTTGATAAATCCGGCTGAATATCGTTGGGATAATCGTTTGTTAACCCACCTATAGATTTTGCCCACACCACACTGCCTCCACTATTATATTCGGTAACAAAAATGTCCTGAAAACCGGGACCGTTGTTTGTAAGCGGATTAGTGCCTATGCTGACAGAAGAACTTTTAAAGTAACCTGCAAGGTAGCAATAACCCAACATATCTGTAGCTACCGCAGTGGCTGCATCTTCACCAGAGCCACCTGCAGATTTTGCCCATTGAATCGTCCCATCTGTAGCATATTTTACCAGAAGGATATCTAAGTTTCCATTGGTTGTCAGTGTCGTGGTATCAAACGTAACATTGCTGTTAAAGGACCCGGCAACATAACAATTTGCCAAAGCATCAACAGCTATTGAATTTCCATGAGTGTCTAAAGTTCCGTCTGACTGTTTAGCCCAAAGTACGGTTCCGTTAGGAGCATATTTTGTAACAAACATATCCTGATTTCCGGTCCTTATTAATAGAAGACCGTCAAATGATATTGAATCACTAATGAAGTCGCCCGTAATGTAACTATTTCCAGATTTGTCAACTGCGACAGATTTGGATAATTCGTTGGAAGTTCCTGAGGCTGATTTTGCCCAAAGTTCGGTTCCGTCGGGAGCATATTTTGCTATGAATAAATCTATCACCCCGCTATTTGTCAGTGTATGGGTGCCAAAACTAATAGTGGGACTGTCGAAATAACCGGTAACAAAGCAGTTTCCCAATGAATCAACGGCCATACCGGTGGGAGTGTCTTCACCTGTTCCACCTGCTTGCCTTGACCATAAATAGGTTCCGTTAGTATCATATTTAGCAACGAATATATCAAATTTGTTGACGGTTAAATTTGTAAGTACGTCAGTGCCAACAGTTATTTGCGGTCCTGAGAAACATCCAAATATGTAAAAATGTCCCAACTTGTCTGTGGCAATGGAAAAAACCCTGTCTGTGCCTGTGCTGCTCAATGCCCTTGTCCATATAATGTTTCCGGAGGGACTGTATTTAACGAAGAAAATATCCGGGCCGCTTGCATGCGGCAGGTCGTAAGCAAAAATATTATAATAACCTGCAACATAACTGTTGCCTATATCATCTGTGGCTATAGAAGTAGCTTCGTTATAACTATTGTCTCCTGCAACTCTTGCCCAAAGCCAATCAGGTGTTTGTGCGAAGGAATATTTGCTTGAAAAGCAAAATGAGATCATTATTAATAAAAATAAAATTGTTTTTTTCATAAATCCTCCTTGTTTTTAGATTAATTCATTATGTACTTATTTCCAATAAATCATAGCCCTGCATGCTTTTGTTTGATTTCAAAGATAACAATATTTTTTTATTGGTTTGAAAATACGTGTTTATTTAGCGGTAAGAAAATAGAAATTACAACAGCCGCAATGCTTGCCGATATTTTTTCGCTGTTAAGCGATACAAGGGCTTAAGGAGTATAATATTTTCGTTATCGGCTGGCGTTCGTTTCGGGTTTCATTTTTGTTTTTTTACCAATTCAACAATTTTACTGTATAATAAGTTTTCGTTAATAGGTTTGGAAATATAATCATCCATTCCAAATTCTTTATATTGGGAAATATTTGTTGAGGTTACATCTGCTGTTAAAGCAATTATTGGAATTTGCGATTTCATTGTTTTGCGTATGTATTCTGTTGCCTCAATCCCGTTCATTTCAGGCATCTGCAAATCCATCAAAATAATATCGTAGGTGTTGGTTTGCAATTTTTCTATTGCAATTTTTCCATTGTCAACTATTTCAGGTTCAAATCCAAAATCATTTAAAATAATTTTGATGAGTAATTGATTTAATGCAACATCTTCGGCTACTAAAACTCTCAGGGTTTTAATTTCCGAATCCAGTTTTAGTATTTCTATTTCTTCAACTGGTTTTATATTTGTTTTTCCAAAAGGCAGGATAAAACTAAATGTTGACCCTTCAGCTATCTTACTACTTAATCTTATACTTCCTCCTTGAGCTTCTACTAATTGTTTTACAATAGCAAGCCCCAATCCTGTTCCTCCATAAGCATTAGCTGTGTTCACATAAGCCTGTTCAAAGACATTAAAAATCGAATCTATTTTGTCAGCAGCAATGCCAATTCCTGTATCGGTAACAGCAAATTCAACAGTCACATTTTCTTCGTCTTCGGATAGTAATTTGACACTAAGTACAATTTTACCCTTGTGTGTAAATTTTATGGCATTGCTTATAAGATTTAAAATAATCTGATTTAATCTTACCGCATCGCCCAATAGCATTGATGGTATTTTGCTGTCGTATTCTTTTATAAGTTCTAAATTCTTTTCTTTTATTTTCAGGTCAAAAGAAAATAGTATTGATTTTATTGATTTGCGCATTTCAAATGGTTGCTTATCAAATGTCATTCTACCTGCATCTACTTTTGCCAAATCAAGTATGTCGTTTATGAGCAGGATTAAAGACGTGCCGCTTGTTTTTATAGCGCTTACAAATTCATTTTGGTCTTCATCTAATTTAGTTTTCAATAACACATTTGTAAAACCTAAAATGGAATTTAAAGGGGTTCGGATTTCGTGGCTCATGTTAGATAAAAACTGTTGTTTGGACTTAACAGCATTTTCTGCAAAAGTCTTTGCTTCTATCAATTTTTTTTCATACAGTTTGATTTCTGTAAAATCTATAATGGCGAGCAGAATTAATTCTTCGTGATACTTTTTCTGAATAATGCGCCTTGCATTGAATCGCATAGTTTTTTCGCCAATGCCCGGGAAGGTGTATGTAATTTCAAAATCATGGATGTGTGAGTTTTGGGGAAGTAAGTGGTGTAATAGTTCGTGCAGGCCCGGAATATTCCATTGCTTGTTTCCTAAATCATACAATAGCACCCCTTCTGTGTCTTCTTCTTTAACATTAAACATGCTATAGAATGTTTTGTTGGCAGATTTTACACGAAGATTTTTATCTAACACAATCATGGGTTCGTGTACGGTGGCAAATAAGGCTTCGGAATAATCGTAAGCTTCGTTGAGCAGGTCGTTGCGGGTTTGCAGTTCCTGATTAGTAGTGGTGAGTTCTTCGTTGGCAGATTCTATTTCTTCTTTTGAAGTTTCCAGTTCTTCATTCACAGTTTGCAGCTCTTCGTTGCTTGACACTATTTCTTCATTGGCGCTCTGCAATTCTTCGGTATAAGCTTCCTGCTCTTGTGCAATGGCCAGTGCATCAGCGTGTGCTGCTGCTAATTCCTGTTCCAATTTTTTTATCCTTCGGTCTTTTGCAAGCGAATTATTTTTTCCGCCTTCTGCTTGTTGAGCAAATATTTCTGTTTGTTCATGTTCGGTGAAAAGAATTAAGAGCAAGGGTTCATCCGATTCTATTTTAAGCGGTACCACTTCTACACTTATGCTTCTTACGTCTGAATTTACTTTTATTTCAATTCCGCTTTTTCGAAAGCGTTGTTTTGATTTAATAACTTTTGAAATGGCATTGCGCAATTCAAAAGCAATTTCGGGTCGTGCCATTTTTAAAATATTAAAAGTGGCTTTGCCTTTTGGATGCGTGAGGAATAAATCGGTAGTGCCGCGAAACTGCACAATTTCCAATTGATGATTGATAACAACACTTGCAGGCATAAATTCAGAAACAAGCACGGCATCAATGGCGTTGTCGAGTCCGTTGTGATTAACAGAAATAGTTTGTTTTGTTTTTATTCGTTACCGGAATATCTTTATCGGAAATAGTTTGCTGCGTATAGCGTGGTAATAATGCAGGAAGTGTGCGTGTACCTGAATTATTTTTGCGTGAAAATATTTTATATTTTTTATTAAAGCCCGTAAAAAGATTGCCTGACTGCGTGATGTTTTCTGATTTGCCAAGCATCAAAAATCCACCATCGTTTAAGGCATAATGAAAAGTATTGACCGCTTTTTTTTGCGCCGGATTATCAAAATAAATAAAGAGGTTGCAGCAACTGATAAAATCAAGGCGTGAAAAAGGAGGGTCGCGTAAAATATTATGCGGAGCAAAAACACACATATCGCGCACGGCTTTGTTTACACGGAACCCACCATCTGCTTTGGTAAAGAAACGCTGGGTTCGTTTTGGCGAAACTGTTTCCAGGTCGTGCTTGGTGTAAATGCCGATACGCGCCTTGCTTATTGCCTGTTCGCTAAGGTCTGTTGCAAAAATTTGAACGGGTGTTGTAGTTGTTTTGCTTTCCTGAATTTCGAGCAACATCATGGCAATGGAATACGCTTCTTCGCCTGTGGCACAGGCAGGAACCCACATACGCAGCGATTCCCCTGTCTTTTTTCTTTTGAGCAACTTTGGAAAAAGGGTTTCTTTTAAATATTTGTGCGTGTCAGTATCACGAAAAAAACTGGTTACATTTATCAATAAATCCTGATAAAGAATATCTATTTCTTCTGCTTTTTGCGAAAGCATTTTTGCATATTCTTTGAGTGTTGTTATTTTATATAACAACATTCTGCGAATGATACGCCTCTTAATGGTGTTCATTTTATATGCGCTGAAATCAACACCTGTGGATTTGTGTAATAGGTTTAGAATAATGTTTAAATCAGGATTGCTGTTTTCAATTAAATCTTCTTCACCTTTTTTCACGCCAATGGTTTTTATAAGCGGATGTTTACTTAGTCGCGCCAATTCGAGAGCAATTTCTTTTGGCGACAAAATAAAGTCAACCATACCTGCCGCAATTGCAGAGTGAGGCATGCTTGTGAATTTTGCAGTGTCGTCTTGCGCAAAAGTTAATCCGCCTTCGTGTTTGATATCTTTCATGCCTACTGTTCCGTCGCTTGCACTGCCGCTAAGAATTACCCCGATAACCCTTTCTTTTTGTGCATGGGCAAGTGAGGAGAAAAGAATGTCAATTGAAATTGCTGCGCTGTTTTCTGAACGTGGAATTAATTTTATGTGCCCGTCGGTTACTTCAATTCCTTTGTTGTATGGAATGACAAAAACATTATCAGGCATTATTTTATCCATGTCATCAATCTCCTGAACAATCATTTTTGTCTTCTTGGACAAAATTTCAGTCAACATGCTTTTATGGTCGGGGCTGAGGTGTTGCACATAAATAAAAGCCATACCCGTGTCGGCTGGCAAATATTTTAATAACTCTATCATAGCTTCCAATCCCCCTGCTGATGCGCCAATGGCGACTACCGGAAAAGAATTTTCTTTCACTTCTGCTTTTGCAGGCGTTTTCTTTTTGGTTGAAGTTGCTTTCATATCATTTAAGTATGTTGAGATTATCAGAAATTATATTGCAAAGATAGTAATTTAAGTTTTTGCACATTAATGCCATTGCTTTGTTTGCTCTGTTTGTTTGTTTGTATGTTTCGGTTCCAGTTAGCACGTTTCTTACGCTTGCCGATAACGATGAGTGGCTGCTTTTCGTGCCGTGAATAGAAGCACTTTCGTGTCACCCGTGATTACGATTCAAAGATACAAAAAAGTTTCCGTCAACCACCAAACCACGGCATGAAAGCAGACACAAGTTACCAGCTGGCCTTAGTCAAGGTCGTATCGTTAAAAGCCTTATCTGACTTGTTATCGCAGTCATGTATCAGGTTGCTTTTTTGTCATCGGCAAGTGTGTCGGCGAAGTTTTATTTTTTGTTTTAAAGGAGGGAAGATTTTTTGTTTTTATTTTGGGTGGCAAAGGTGGAAACTCTTTTGCAGCCAAACACTTTCTGCCTTTGAAATAAAAGCTGCAAATGTGTTTACGCCTGTGTGGTGGTTATTTCTTTTTCCCTTCTTTTAATTCTTTGTTTTTCTTTTTTTCCGGCAAATAGTTTTTGCTCGTTACAACCCGTTTACCTGTCCTACCTTCAAGTTCACGTCTTGCATTACCAGCCACAGCACCGCCTTGTCTCGCAGCCTTTTTATTTTCTATAAAACCTTTTGGATTTTTTGTTTGTACGATTGCTGTTGTTGAAGCTTCGCCTAACATTGAAAAAATCAATTCAAGGTCAGTCATGTGGTCACGCAAGTTTTGACTTTTCAATCCTTTTATTTTCTTGTATTGTGAAGGTGTTATACCAAATGTTGCTTTTGAAATTTCAGCTGTCAAAATAGAATATTCAATTTGTTCTTTTACTCCTCTGTTTTTCCATTCCTCTGTCAATTCCTCACGAATGGCAATGCTTCTCATACGTTTTTCAATCCAATCGTCTGGATAACCTTTGGCTTTATACAACTCACGTGTCCGTTGTGTAGCTAATTCTGGATTTTCAATTTCATCTAATCTGTCTGAACCCAATTGCGCTAACCATTGCTTGAATGGTTCTGCTTTAGGTGATGGAATTGATTGTATAATTCTTAAAAGTCCTTTTGCATTAGCAACCTGTACTTTGCGTTTTCTTCCATCAGCAGCAATCATTTCAAGTAGGGGACAAATTGTCCCCCAGTTGGAATTTAACTCTGCATCACGTTTTTTCATTTTTTTGATGTAATCCTTAACATCAGTCGTATCTGTTAATAACTGAACTACATCTTGAATCGAAAAATACCACTTTTGATCAAATTCGTTCCAAACTGTCCTTATTTGCTTGCTTTCAAAAAGTTTAATATTGCTCATAATTATTATAATTTTTCGTATGCAAATATACTTTTTTCACCTGATAAAAGAAAATTTAAAAAATTAATTCCCCTATATTTACATGTTTGTTGAATACTTAATAATGTAAGATTTTCTTGAATTCTTTTTATTGTTACTAAGCCATCAGCTTCTCTTCTGTATAAAGCCACTGCTTTTATAGCTGCTTCTGCGTTATTATTATTCCAAGGGACCCCATCGTAATCTAAAAAAGTAAAAAGTTCGTCTTTATATGAGTTAAATCTCTTTTGCCATTTTATGCAAATTTCAGTTTCAAAATCCATTTTTTCTAAAGAGTTAAAAAAATAATCTACACCTTTTTTATGTTTATTTAAATTTCGTTTTTTCAAACCATATTTATTTATAGTGGAAACAATTTCATCAAGTAACTTTGAAAAATTTAATACAATAATTTTAAAATCATTATCTAATTGGTGTTTAACTAAATCGTCATTTAAATCACGTATCAGATGAATTAAACATCGTTGTTTTGGACAATTCACAGCATCGTAACCAGCGTAAAAATCGGAAATTAATACTCCCTTAAAATCAACTAATAACACTTTTAAAAAATCAGATTCTCTTGTAGGTCTGAATAAATAAAAGACGGAATCAATATTTGTAAATACCCAGACATAACAAGATGATCCATCTTTAATTTTAAAAGTTGTTTCATCAATGTGTATAAGATTAGAAGTTTTAACTTGTTCAATAATTTCATCGAATGTGAATTTGTAAAAATTAGAATATTTAGATTTAACGGTACTCACATTAGAAGGGAAAAAGTTAATATCAAAAGATTCCTTTAATTGAGCTGAAATTTTATTAAAACTATTCATATATAAAATAGATTGATTGATAATCCAACAAGAAAGAGTATGCCCATATTTACTTCGAATAGAATGTGATTCTATAGAATAAAATTTATGCTCGCATTCTCCACATTCAAATCTATTCAAATGATAAGATATTATATGCCTTCTTATCATAGTCTTAGTAATTTTTAGATCAATAACCGTTCTATAATATTTATTATTTTTCCAGCATACAGTTCCATTACATCTAGGGCAATTTCTAGGTCTTTCGAATTGAACTATTTTATTAGGCTTTAGTGAACTTTTTATTTTATGTTTTATTGAATTTAATGCTTTTTGTCGATTTGCAATTTTTAGATATGTTTTTATAAAAACTTTTTCTCTTTGATAATTGAAATAAGCAAAATGATTTATTTGGTTGAATTCTTTGACGATAAAGTTAACGCGCTTCCATCTAAAGATTGATTCCTTTTTAATATTTTCAGCCTTTTCAAAATTTTCGTTTCCATTATTTGGAATATTTACAATCCAATTTTTTACCATTGGCAGTGCTTTACAATCTTCAAGATTGTACTGAATAATCTTACTTTTTAAATTATCATTTTTAGTCATCTCCCAATTATATCTCCAAACTATGCTTTGTAATCCAGATGCGTCTTTTTCCGACCAGTCAAACTTTAAAAACCTTGCGATATCTTTCAAACTGTTTGAATATGTTGGTGGATAAATGTTGTGTGTGAAAATATTTAACAGATTGAAAGAGTTTTCAATAATTTTTGTCATGGTTGCTTTATATTCTTGTGACATTTTTTTTGAAACCCTTTTCAGTGCTTGTATTTCATAAGAGCCATAATGGTAAATTGTAAATTCGTTTAAAGATTGTAAGAGGGTGATAAATTCAATGAAAATATTTTCTTCTTCATCTTCATTATTTGCCCAAAAGGAATAGGCTTGTTCCAAATCATTGGTCTTTATGATTACTCCGATTAAATAATAAAAATTTCTGTCGGGCACACCTTCAATATCAAAAAATATTTCGTTTTGAGAAGTAGGAATATTCGGAATTTCTTGAATAAACGTTTTTTCCTCTCTAATTGCTAATGCTTTTAATTCAGGTAAAAATTTTCTTTTACGATGCGGATTTTTCTTTGGTCGAAAAAGATAAGATAATTGTTTTACGGAAAAAATTCCCCTGTTATTCTTTTGCAGGATTTCTTTTGGTTTCAACCCTGTTAAAAGGCTTAAATCATCCCGCTCTTTAAGTTTTTCTAAACAACTGTTTTGAAATTCACAAATTTGGCAATGATTGTTTCTATAAAAAATTGGATGATTTGATTGTATAAGGATTTTATTCAGTTCATTGATATTTTTCTTGATTGCTTTTGAAAATGACGTTAATCGGAATTTGGTTTGCTTGAGATTTTTACCGGTAACTATTTTGCAATGCTCAACTTGGAAATGAAATTCACTTTGAATATACGCTGCTTGCAAGGAAACAAACAACTTGTCTGTTCTTGTAATCTTTTCAAAAGGTAAAATAAGAATTGGAATTATTTTGTTTTTGCCAATGAACTCAATACCATCAAGAATTATTTCGATATTTGAGTTTGAAAATTTTGGATCAAGGATTATCCCGTCTTTAAAAGTAAAAATATTTCCTGTCGGTTTAGTTTTGATTAGCTTCTTTTCAGATGATAGTGTTTCTGAAAATAATAATTTTCGAGAATACTTTAACTCGTTGAATGTTTTTTCATAGTCGGACATTTCTCCGATTTCGGATTTACATTTCCTATATGCTTTGTAGGGACAATGAATAAAACTGAGAAGTATTTCATTTGTTATTTGCATTTGTATTCAGTCAGTGTGTTGGGATATTGCACTTTTTGACAAGCTTTGGTTTGAGCGAGGGCTCGTGTGGCTTGACAATGGGTGCAATGTGGGCTGGTATAAAAACAAAAAATGTGGGTCGGCAAAAAATAAAACTTTTTTGTGTCGGCTGGTGTGGTCAGGTGTCACTGAATTATTCTTTGTCTGTATTTTGATTTATATTTCGTGTCAAAAGCTTATTCTAATGTCTAAAAAGGCTTGCTGCTAACGAACTAGTGCTGCTGACGGCGGGGTTTTAATTGGTTCATCAGTCTCACCCATTATTAATTTTATTTATTGTTCTTCACTTGCAATCTTACACTTCTCCCCCCGCTGGGAGCAGCAAAAAGTTATAGGGCGTTTATTTTATTATTTCATTTAGTAGAATGTCGTCTATTATTTCACGAACTGTCTTTGAATTATTAATGTTGTTTTGGATGTGCTTTGATTGTTTTATTGTCCAAGTCCTAATTAGGTCTTTAAATGTATCAATATTGTAATGTATTGTCGAAATGGTTGGATAATAAAATTTGTCAGCCTCATTGTACGAAAGAAAATACTCTTGTCCTGTCGAGTCAATTATTTTTTTATTACTGTCAAGGAAAAAACAATAAATATCCGGGTCAAAGCAAAGCTCCTCAATGCTGCTGATAACTTCAAAGTCTATTATCTTTATTATTTTGTACTCATGAGAATAAAAGTAAGCTATTACAGGAAAGCTTAATTTATCATAGCCTGCATCCATAATGTGCTGGATATATTTTCTTTCTTTTTCTACTCTTTTTGTTGACATGTCAAATTAATCTGCCAGTTTTTTTTAAACTTCTGACTAACGTTCTTTCAAAATCCTAATTATTATGTTTTTGTAAAAACCAAGTCTTCATTAGTCAGTGCAAATTTATCGATTTGTTTTTGCAGTAATTGTCAATCGAAGTACTTTTATAGGTTGTCCAGATATAGTGTCTAAAGTTTTTTCAGTTTTGATGATTTTACAATTCGTAAATCGCATTTCTCCTATATGGTCAGATGTCTGACAAAACAGTCTGGATGCAAATAAGATTAAAAATATTGTCCAAATAATCCTCATAGTCTCTTGTTATGCGAAGTTTGCAACTTCATTCCAGTACAAATATCCATTTTTTTATGTTACGGTTAGATCCAAACTAATATTTATAAAGTGCGATTTGCAAATTTAGCACAACGGGGCACAGCCACAACGGTTTGTAGACTTCGCGCAACTGGAATTTAGTTATTTCCAAT
Source organism: Bacteroidota bacterium (assembly GCA_037128515.1). Taxonomy (GTDB): domain Bacteria; phylum Bacteroidota; class Bacteroidia; order Bacteroidales; family CAIWKO01; genus CAIWKO01. The sequence goes on from JBAXWF010000074.1 coordinate 15,318, forward strand.
AAAATGACATGATCATTCATCTTTCTTCTCAGCACCCTGTATAAAATCCCACCAGGCATCCTGCCAAAACATTGCAATTGCGCTGGCCGAATCGATCATGATCGCTTTCGAAATATTCCAAAATCGTTCTTCACCGCACCAATCTTTTGTGAGAATGTCTGACAAGCTCACCTTCGTATTACTATCTACATCTGCAATTTCGGGCGGAACCAGTGCAAATGATGTTGCAAAGCCGGCACGGCACATAAAAACGCATTCCTTCCATGGATCACCGTTGTTCTTTAGCGGATTGATGGTGCTCCCATAATTCAAGTTGGCAAATTTCGATCCATCGGGTAATGGAGTTGCCAGTATATCATCATGAGTCATCTTCAAAATCGTTCCACAGTGAAATACTTCCGGCACGTGCTCGCCCCACAAATCTTCCACTTTGCCGTGCGTTTTTTGTTTAGAGGTAGATGCAAGCCCCCTGTTATCACTATGAAATGGCATATGGGCATCGGCTATATAATGACTCATCATCCACAGCATCATCGAGATGTTTCGTGGGGAGTAAAGTAAACTATCTGCTATTGGCTTAGCACCTTCCGGCTCAATACCTGTTAATGCCACCACATCCTTGTCGCCCATCTTAAACATATCTCTCGCTGTTTGGCACAGTGCATTTACACGGGCAGGCAGATGACCGCCATTTGTTTTAACTCTATACGCCCGATTCCACCATGTATCAGGCACCAAATCAAAAGCAAGCTTTGGTATTTCTGCATCCTGGGCGATACATGCAGTCAGGTCTTTCTTTGACAAGGTGAATCGCTTCACCTGATCTTCCTGATAAATAGAGTTCTTAAAAACGTGCCCGTACATCATGTCTTTTATCAGCGAGTCTGGCAGCCAGGCCGCGACAACAACATCGCGAAGATTTTCACCTAACAGCCGGGCCAGCCCATCAAGTTTTTTCTTCTTCCCTGCTTCTGTCTCCGACACTTTTTTTATTTTGCGGTACGCTTCTACCGCTAACATTGCATGTGTTGGTTGATTCATGATACTGTTCTCCTTTCAATAAATTTGGTTTTAATTATACCTTGTTAAAAAATACTCCATTATGCGAAGTTTCCGAACTTCTCATCGAATAATTTGTAGTTTGCAACTATATTACAAATATCCGCTTTTATTTTACTTTTAGTTGCAAACTACCATTTATAAAGTGCGATTTGCAAATTTAGCACAAGGGCGCACATTCACAACGGTTTGTAGACTTCGCGCAACTAGCGATTATAAATTTCAATACTCTTACCTACTTTTATTTATGTGAAACGATACACGGACTAAAGAGCCGTTTTCTTGATTTGTTAACGGCGCCCGCGTGTATGAGCCGTTGCGTGTTCAAAGCGCTTACATATCTAGGTACACCAAGGTAACCAAAAGAGATGACCTACGCAACCCGCTACCAGCAATGGCTTATACACGCTGTTGTGCACCGTATTTATCTTTGATTCGTCTATTTCTCAGAATTTTCAAGTATTAATTGCACGATATCATAGCTAACAGCATCGAACATATCTTCGACATTTTTGGTATAGTCGGAATTATGGCTCATAATCGCATTCTTTACCATAAAGGCTTTATAATCGTGGTCCTGCGCACCAATCCAGGTTGCCAGAACACACCCGACGGCACTCAATCCGCAGAGAAATAAAGTATTACTTCCTTGCTCTTTGATGATTTTATCCAAATCAGTTTTATTGAATCCATTTCCATAGGTCTTAATTACTTTAGCATCTTCGTCCTTGATTAATACCGAGGTTGGATATTCAAACTGCTCGGAATCTGGTTTTGGTCCAGATTCCTTATCTAGATGGTAAATCCTTATAATAGGATAGCCTTTACTTCGGAAAAGTTCAATTAAGCCATTAATATAGTACATGGCAACTTCCTTTTCCCTTTCAGGAACCATGCTTAAGTACACGTTCTGAATGTCAATGATCAACAAGGCTGGTTTAATTTGAGCTTTCGTTTGCTCTTTTGGATCCTGTGAAAATGATTTACCTGAAACAATCATAAACAGGATAGTTAAAATAATAGCTGATTTTTTCATGGCAGATTATATTAGTTAGTTTGTTCGCTGTTTTTAGAATATGGTGCACAACTCGGTTATACTCGAAATACTTTCCACCCAAACTTACGACAAGCACCCCTTT
>JBAXWF010000075.1:0-17196 GCA_037128515.1 Bacteroidota bacterium
GCTTTCACATCGCCTCGAGGAACGTTACTTTATTGCCTGCGTGCTTTCACATCGCTTCGAGGAACGTTACTTTATTGCCTGCGTGCTTTCACATCGTCTCGAGGAAGGTTACTTTATTGCCTGCGTGCTTTCACATCGCCTCGAGGAACGTTACTTTATTGCCTGCGTGCTTTCACATCGTCTCGAGGAACGTTACTTTATTGCCTGCGTGCTTTCACAGAAGATAAAGTAAACATATTTGGCATGATGTTAATCGGTGCAGCGAGGGAGTATTTCGTAGCCATATAATTATGCTGTTGCGATTTAGCTACAGCGAAACTATTCCATGTTATTGTATATATTATTTCTGCAAAAAAACCATAAATCCTAAAACAACAAAACAACCCCCTGCCGCCCCCTGCCTTTTGCCAAATTTCGGCCAAAAACAACCCATCATTTTCGGCTAAAAGCAGTATATTTGCGCAGTAAAAAATTAGAAAAACCTAGGATTTATGAAAGTTCGTATTCTTATAATCAGTTTATTATTACTGTTTGGCCGAGCAAATGCTCAAAACCAAATTTTATATCAAACCAGCCAAACCAAATCGTATTTGCTTAGCTACACCAACACCTACGACGAAAACCAGCAAGTGATTAACGAAATGCTTGATGCCATCGCCAAGTTTATACCCAAACCGGTGTATCAAACCAAAATCACATTCACCATAGACGAAAACATAAAAATAACCCGCGACAAAAACAATTTGAACATGTTTGTCGACCTGCAAAACCTTGTGCTAACAGGCGATATCTTCTACAAAAGTTTCAATATGGGCGATGTGTTGCTCCCCTCCAAATACGATTTTGAAGCCACCCTGAGCAAACCCAATGGCGCCTCCTTAGCCACTTTTACCCCCGCCAAAAACCTGTTCAACCCCACCTTCAACGAAACCCTGCTGCAATACACCGATTCGGCGCACAGCAACAACTACAAGCTGGAACTAAACCTCACCCGTTTTTATTACGACCACGAAGCCCGCAACCGCTTTCGCGAAAAAACAGTCCTAGTCGACCAGTATTTTATTGCCGATGTTGACCTGGACAACATAGATAAACAACTGCAAGACATCAACCCCAACACCATTGAAACCATCGACAAAACCCAAGCCACGCTGAACAACGCAAAACAAGCCATAGGCAATATTGAGCAAGCCGCCTTTTGGCAAGCACTGCACATTGATACCTACGACCCCGTTAAACTGAAATTTAAGCTTCACAAAATACGCGACAATTACAACGACCTGCAAAACCAAACAAACTACACCCTTTCGGTGATTCATCAGTTGTACTACAACAAAGGTTTGGATTTGTACAACGCAAAAAAAATTCAGGAAGCCAAAGCGGCCTTCGAAAAATCGCTCTATTACAGTGCCACCTATGCCCCTTCGCACTATTTTTTGGCACGCATTGCTTTTGAAACCAACAATACCGATGAAGCCAAACAGCAAATTAAAAAACTTTTTGCCTTAACCAATCTGGACGAAACCACCCTTAAAGCTGCCAAAAGTTTAGCCGCCGCCATAGAATGGACCGACATCAACACTGCAGCCGCCTTGCTTAGCGCACAAAAATTCGACGAAGCCCTTTTGGCCATCAACAAGGCCGCCACCTTTTGCCAAAGCCTGCCCAACTATACTTGCAACGACACCATTGAGTTGGTGCGTCGCGATTGTCATCGAGGCATTTATGCGCAGCATATAAAAAACGGCAACGATTTGTTTACACAAAAACGATTGAACGAAGCCCAAACCGAAGCCAACACAGCGATGAACTATCAAAAACAATATTCGATATTTATACCCGACAACCTGGCAGCAGCAGATTTGAATCAGAAAATTGCGATAGAACAATACTACCAAACTCTGAAACGAGGCAAAGATGCCCTAACCGCCAAAAACTTTCGCGATGCATTTGATGCCTTTCAAAGTGCCAAACTGTTGGAAGACCAATACCCCGTTAAAAAAGACAAACTGTTGCCCGACTTGCTCAAAAAATCGAAGCTCGAAGTGCTGATGCTCGATTTGGATGATGCCGACCAGGCCGTGGCCACCAACAACCTAAGCAAAGCCCGCACCCTATTACGACAGGTGATTGACGACCAAAGTGTGTATGGACTCCTTGACAACACCAAACTTAGCACACGCATCGACGGACTTAAAAAATCGATATTCAGTCAAGAATGTATGAACGCCCAAAAAGAGTATGATACCAAAATTGCCGCTGCCAAAGCATCGGCAAACCAAGCCCAGTATATCCAAGCTGAAACAGCCTATAGCGAAGCAGCCCAATTGGTGAAAAACAATCCCGATTGCGGCATCAACAACAACGAAGTGGTGGTGGGCTTAAAATATGTGGAAAAACCCGCACAATACCAAGGTTTGCTAAATCAGTGCAACGAATTTGCAAAAAGCTACAGCTACGGCCGCGCTATCGATGCCTATAACAACCTCACCACTTATTACAACAGCAACGGCATAAGCAGCTACAATATTGTACATCAACCTTTGCAACTGTATATAGCCTCCTTCGAATCGGGTTTTGTCATGTATGGCGTTACTTGGTACACCAATGGCAACGACCTGAACCATGCCATGTATTTGCTGAAGCTCTTGCGTCAGCGCAACGTGCCCAAAGCCGCCACCAAATTGCATCAAACCACCTTGGCGCGAGCACAAGCCATAGCCGATTACAAAGCCAACCTCGCCATGAATGCCAAACTAAAAGTTACCGAATACACCCTGGGCGACAAATGGTATGGCACCTTCACCAGCGAATATTTGAAACAAATAAAAAAATTCAAGTAGCAACCCAAACACGCAGCAACACCGAGTGAAAAAAATTTTATTTACAAATGATAGCGTTTAGTGCGCCTTAAATTCTACTTTTGCAAAAAAATTACGCACCATGAAAATAGACAAACAAGGATTCAGCACCAAACTCATACATGCCGGAGCCCACAAAGACCAATACGGAAGCGCCATAGTTCCGATATACCAAACCTCAACCTTTGCTTTTGAAAGTGCCGAAGAAGGCGCCAAATGCTTCTCGGGCGAATCAGCTGGTTATATTTACAGTCGCATTGGCAACCCCACCATCAAAGCATTAGAAAGAGCCGTTGCCGCACTCGAAAACGGATACGATGGCATAGCCACTTCGTCGGGCATGGGCGCCTGCAGCACGGTTTACATGGCTTTGCTATCCAACGGAGCCCACATTGTGAGCCACAATGCAATCTATGGTCCTGCCCGCGGCATCATCGAAACTATTTTCCCCAAATTTGGCATAGAATCAACCTACATAGATGCCTCGAATTTAGAAAACATTGAAAAAGCCATACAACCCAACACCAAAATGGTGTATATAGAAACCCCTGCCAACCCAACCATGGATATCATTGATATTATGGCAGCAGCCGAAATAGCACACCGGCATGGTTTGCCCTTGGTGGTTGACAACACCTTTTGCAGTCCGTATTTGCAGCGTCCGTTGGATTTGGGTGCCGATATTGTGGTGCATTCCATGACAAAATTTATCAACGGTCATGCCGATATTGTTGGTGGTATTATTGTAACCAAAGAAAAAACGTATTACGACCAACTGCGACCGGTCATGGTGAATCTTGGATTTAATATTGACCCACATCAGGCGTTTTTGGCACATCGCGGATTAAAAACCCTTGCAGTGCGAATAGATCGGGCACAGGAAAACGCAATTGAGGTGGCCAACTTTTTGGAGAAACACCCAAAAGTGGCTTGGGTAAAGTTCCCCGGATTGAAGTCGCATCCACAATATGATTTGGGACTGAAACAAATGGACGGACCGGGCTGCATGATTAGTTTTGAACTGAAAGGTGGTTTAACAGCCGGAAAAATATTGATGGACAATGTGGAATTGGCTTTGCTGGCCGTTTCGCTGGGCGGCGTTGAAACACTCATTCAGCATCCAGCTTCGATGACACACTCGAAACTATCGAAAGAAAATCGCGAAAAGTCAGGCATCACCGATGGATTGGTACGTTTTTCTGTTGGTATTGAAAATGCGAGCGATATTATTGAAGATTTGAATCAGGCATTAAATAAAATCTAAAACCAAAGCATACTATCGGTTTTTCAACTACTTTTACAGTTGTATTTAACTGTTATGCCTCACCCTCATAAAATAATCCTTGTTTTAGCCTGTTGCTTTCTAACCTGGCTGCCCGTTAAAGCACAGAAAGTGGCCGTGGTGCTGAGTGGCGGTGGCGCCAAAGGTTCGGCACATGTGGGCATGCTCAGAGCCCTAGAAGAAAACTGCATTCCAATTGATTATATCGCCGGCACCTCCATGGGAGCCATAGTGGGCAGCATGTATGCTGCAGGCTACACACCCAACGAAATTGAAAAAATTATTTCTTCGGATGAATTTTTAAGCTGGGCCAATGGCAAAATAGAAAACAAGTATGTTTATTATTTCAAGAAAGATAATCCCGATGCTTCGTGGATTACGATTAAAATAAATTACGACTCCATATTAAGTTACAAACTGCCCACAAACATTATCTCCCCTTTTCAAATTGATTTCGGCTTTATGTATTTTTTGGCGGCAGCAGGTGTTGCAGCAAACAATAATTTCGATAGCCTGTATATTCCCTTTCGCTGCGTAGCTTCTGATATAGCCGAGAAAAAAGCCATTTCGTTTTCGCATGGCTATTTGCCCGAAGCGGTGCGAGCATCCATGACCTATCCATTTTATTTCAGGCCCATCAAGATTGATAATCATTTGCTTTTTGATGGCGGAATGTATAATAATTTCCCATCGGATATTGCCCTCAATGATTTTAATCCCGATATCATCATTGGTTGCAATGTGGCTGCCAATTCGGGCACACCCGATGAGAACGATATTATATCGCAGATTGAAAACATGCTAACAACCAACACCAACTACAGTGTTATATGCGATAACAGTGTTATGATAACCCCGCAGCTACCCAAGGTAAAGGAGTTTGGATTTGATAAAGCCAGCGAACTCATTGATTCGGGATATGCCGCCACTATAAGAAAAATACCCGAAATTCGGCTTTTTGTTCACGATTCGGTGTGCGCCGAAAAACGAAACGCGATGCGAAATAAATTTCTTGCCTCGAAACCACCTTTGCTGTTCGATTCAATTACTATCACCGGTGTAAACCAATATCAAGCGGTTTATATCCGCAAGTCGATTATGCACCGCGATTCAACTTTCGACATTGAACAACTAAAACAAGAATATTTCAAACTGCTAGCCGACGATAAAATTGAATCCATTTATCCAAAAGCAGTTTACAACAAAAAAACAGGTTTGTTTACCTTAAACCTGGATGTTAAAAGAGACAAGAACTTTGCAGCGCAGTTTGGCGGTATTATTTCGTCGAGTAATATTAACGGTGCATTTGTTGGATTGCAATACAAATATCTTGGTTTGATGGCAGCCAAAATTTCCGTCAATTTTTCTATAGGACGATTCTATAGTGCGGCTCAAGCCAAGTCGCGATTCGATTTTCCTTCCGTTGTGCCATTTTATCTCGAAACCGCTGTTGGGTTCAATCAATGGGATTATTTTAAAACAACCATTCGTTTTTTTGAGGATAAACTACCCTCCTATTTGCTCGAAAACGAAATAAACTTTATTGCCGACTTTGGATTCCCGGCCTATAACAACGGGAAATTACTCATCGGACCATCCATTGCCCGCACCCGCGAACAATATTACCAAACGAACCAGTTTTCGAAAACAGATACTGCCGACCAAACCACATTTAACTTTTTTACGATTCATACGCAATTTAATCGATTTTCATTAAACGCTAAAAAATACCCTACTGCCGGCACCTCACTTATATTTGATGTTCGCTATGTGGTGGGCTCCGAAGAAAACATCCCGGGTTCCACTTCCATCAATAAAAAAATATACAAAAAAACGCACGATTGGGTACAAATTAAAATCCAATACGACCGGTATTTTAAATTAAAGAAGATTTACAGCCTGGGCATTTATGCCGAAACCATTATCACCAACAAACCTTTGTTCAATAATTATACATCCAGTTTGCTTTCGGCTCCCACATTCCATCCCACTACCGAAAGTGAAGCTTTCTTTTTACCCGATTATCGAGCCAACACCTATGCAGTATTCGGAATAAAGAATATCATTAACATTTACAAGAAAATTCATTTCCGATTGGAAGGCTACTTGTTTCAACCGTATCAAGCAATAAAACCAACCGAAGACTACAAAGCCAGTTATGGCAAACCATTCGAAACCCGATTTATTTTGGGTTATGCAGCACTAGTTTATAACAGCCCGATTTGTCCTATAAGCATCAGTTTGAGTTACTATAGTCACAAAGAAGACCCGTTCTCGGTGATGTTTAATATTGGTTACCTTATATTCAATAAAAGGGCTATGGATTAAATTGTATAGTAAAACTTATCAAAAACAATTAATTAATATCAGGTTTTTTCATATTGTGTAATATGGTAGCAAAATCTTTTTATTTTTGCAGACTAATTTTTTTGTAACCTTCTTTACTAACTCCTTCAAAGGTTTTGGTATTACTAATTAATAATTAATTATTATGAACGATCAACTCAATCAGAATCCTTTAGAACCCAGCACAGAAACAAAGGATGAGCATTCCGTATCGGAAGATACACAAGCAAATGAAATGGAAAATAAGGTTACAGATACGAACAGTATGGAACCGGCTTTAACAGAGAACAATGCCACTATGGAAGAAATTCCAGCTACGGAACCACAGGCAGTTATTTCTACACCTATTTTGGATGAAGTACTTGTTATTGAAACGGAAACTCGTGTAAAAACTCAGGAAACTATTGAACCCATGGCTTCAGAATCAAATGTTGTTGCCGAGTTTATCCCTGTTGTTGAATCGGAAACTGTAAGCGCACATCCTGAAACAATAGAATTGCTATCATCAGAAAACATTCCAATTTTGGAAGAAGTACTTGTTATTGAAACAGAAACCGTTTTAGAAAACACAGAAATTAAAGAAGCTGTTGCTATAGAAAGTCATGTGGTTTCGGAAGACATTCCTGCTGTGGAACCGGAAGCGGGAATCAACACCCAAGACCCTACCGAAACAGAGGGTACAGAACCTAGTACTGTTTCAGAAATTGTTGCACCCGAAAAAATGGATTCGCCACTTACAGATGCTACAGAAAATGCAAAACGGAAACGAAGCACAAAAAAAGTGGCATCTTCCATTAATAAGAAAGAAAATAGTGAATTAGCATCCTCAAGCGATAGTAATGCTGAAGATGATGAGCATGAGCTTGAAATGGAATTAAATATTGATTTCTCTGCTTTATCGAAAATTGAACTGATTGAAAAACTTGAAGAACTGGTTAAAACCGATCATATAAGTAAAATTAAAGCGGCAGTATCGGGCATCAAGGTAGCCTATTTGGCAGTTGTTAAAGATGAAAAACAAAAACATCTTGACAACTATTTGGCCGATGGTGGCACCAAGGAAGAATATGTTCCCATTGCTGATTCCACCGAAGAACGCTATAAAACTGCTTTCGACATTTATAAAGAGAAAAAGACGAAAGATGATTACGAACAGGATAAAATAAAATTGCAAAACCTGATTGCAAAAAAACAGATTCTTGATGAAATTAAAGTATTGGTTAATTCAGAAGAATCACTAAAAAGAACCTACGACGATTTTAAATTGCTTCAGGATAAATGGAAACAAATTGGGATGGTTCCACGCAACGAGATTGAAGGCTTGTGGAATAATTACCATTTTTTGGTTGAAGAGTTTTTCAAAAAAGTTAAAATCAGTAAAGAGCTCAAAGACCTTGACCTAAAGAAAAATCTGGAGCTAAAGGTGCAGTTGTGCGAAAAAGCAGAAGAATTGTTGGTAGAAAAATCCATTACCAAATCGTTTAAACTCTTACAAAAGTACCACGATGATTGGAAAGAAATTGGCCCGGTTACACAAGACAAAAAAGATGAGATTTGGGAGCGTTTTAAAAACGTTTCGGATAAAATAAACTCGCAACGCCAAGGTTACTACGACAACCTTCATATTGAACAAGAAAATAATTTGTTAGCTAAAACGGCTTTATGCGAAAAAATTGAAGAACTCAATTCGGTTGACATTATAAATTTCGGCGAATGGAAAGAAAAAACCGAACAGGTGATTCAAATGCAAAAGCTTTGGGATTCGATAGGACGCGCTACCTCAAAATCAAATGATGAAATTTGGGATCGTTTTCGCGCGGCAATAAATACTTTTTATAATACCAAAAAAGAGTATTTCGGCGAGTTGAAAGATAGCCAATATAACAATTACAATCTGAAACTTGAAATATGTTTGCGTGCCGAAGAACTTGCCAACAGCACCAATTGGCGACAAGCTACTGCCGACATATTAAAAATGCAGCTAGATTGGAAGGAAATTGGCCCGGTTCCTAAAAGGTATTCCGATAAAATTTGGAGACGTTTTAGAACTGCCTGCGATGTGTTTTTCAAAAACAAGTCAAACTATTTTAAAAACATCAACGGCATTGAACAGGAAAATCTGAAAAAGAAAGAAGAGCTTATAGAGCGAATCAACACCTATGCTGTGAGTGGCAATAAAAATGAGAACCTCGACTCCTTGAAAGCTATTCAGCGCGAGTGGATGGAAATTGGTCATGTGCCCATGGATGTAAAAGAAAAGTTACAGAATGTGTATCGACTGGCTATTAATGGGCTCATGGATAAGCTTAAAATATCATCGACCGAGGTTAGTACGATGCATTACAAAAACCGCATCGAATCTATGCAAAACTCGCCCGATGCCGGGCGCTTTCTTTCAAAAGAACGGCTGCAGATTGAAGGTCGAATTACCATGCTAAAAAATGATGTTAATTTGTGGGAAAACAATATCGGGTTTTTAGCATCGTCGAAAAAAGCCAATTTGCTTAAAAAAGAATTCGAGAAAAAAATAAACGATACCAAACAAGAATTGGCCTTGCTCGAAGCCAAGCTAAAATTGCTGGCCAGGCAATAATTATATTTAGAAAAACCGTTGCGAAATCAACGGTTTTTTTTTTATTTAATAAACTACTATTTACATTTAGTTTAAATAAGGTGCCAATTAATTTTGTATTTTTGCATTTGCAATGATTCGTAATACATTTGCAAAGGTATAAGCCGTATCAGCTAAAATAAAAACTATGTCGCTTCTCGAAATTAACGATTTAAAAGTATCAATAAATAATAAAAAAATTATAAAAGGTCTGAATCTGTTGGTGAATGCCGGCGAAGTTCATGCTATTATGGGACCCAATGGAACCGGAAAAAGCACTTTGGCATCGGTAATAGCTGGGCGGGATGTTTTTACGGTTACCGATGGAAGCATTTTGTATAAAGGAAAAGATTTGTTGAGTGTGCCTGTTGAAGACCGCTCGCGTGAAGGGATATTTTTAGGGTTTCAATACCCTGTGGAGATACCCGGAGTGAGCATGACTAATTTTATGAAGACGGCGGTGGATGAACATAGAAAATACAAAGGACTGCCTTCGCTTTCCTCGGTCGATTTTTTGAAACTCATGGATGAGAAAAAGAAAATGGTTGAAATTCAATCGAACCTTACGAACCGTTCGGTGAACGAAGGTTTTTCGGGTGGAGAGAAAAAGAGAAACGAAATTTTTCAGATGGCTATGTTGGAACCAACACTTGCCATATTGGATGAAACCGACTCGGGACTTGATATTGATGCCTTGAAAATTGTAGCTAACGGGGTGAACAAACTTCGCAAACCCGACAATGCATTTATTGTGATAACCCACTACCAGCGATTGCTCGATTTTATTATCCCCGACTTTGTTCATGTGTTGTTCGAAGGCCGTATTGTTAAATCGGGCGGGAAAGAACTGGCTCTGGAACTCGAAGCACGAGGATATGATTGGATTAAACAGGAACTGGAAAACTAAGATGGTATGAAAATGCACAACTTGGTTCCTGAAAAAGATCAAATCATTGCTTTGTTTGAGCAAAACAAAACGGAAATATGCCGCAACGACACGCCCCATATTACCCAATTGCGCGAGCAAGCCATTCAGTTGTTTGCCCAAACCGGTTTCCCAACTCAAAGTATTGAAGAATGGCGCAGCACCAATTTGGCCGATTCGCTGTTGCATGACTATAATTTCTATTTTTCGGCATTTGAAGAAAATGTGGATATAGACAAGGTGTTTCGCTGCGAAATACACAACTTTGAAACCTATTTGTTTACCCAACTCAATGGTTGGTATATCTACAAACATGCACCTGTAACGGAATTGCCCAACGGAGTTATTGTGGGTAGCCTTGCCGAAATTTTTAAAACACATCCCCAACTTATTGCGCAACATTATGGGCACTATGCCCATACCAATAACAATGGTTTTATTTCGTTGAACACGGCTTTTGCACAGGATGGCATTTTTATTTATGTGCCCGACAATGTTGAAGTAAAGAAGCCCATTCAAATGGTGAACATTGTGAATATAAACGAAAACATTTTTGTGCAACCCCGCAACCTGATTGTGTTGGGCAAAAATGCGAAACTTACGCTGGTGCATTGCGACGACTCCATTAAACACAAAACCAGTTTCATCAATTCCATTACCGAAGTTTATGTTGACGAAAATGCCGAAATTGATTTTTATAAGCTTCAAAATAAAGACGAATTATCGACGGTTATCACCAGCACTTTCTTTTTTCAACAGCAAAACAGCAAGATTAATACGAACACCCTTACGTTTAATGGAGGCCTGATTCGAAACGAAACGCGCGTGAGTTTAAACGGGCCTGGAGCCGATGCCAAAGTGTTTGGCTTGTATTTGATGGACAAGCATCAACACATCGAAAATCAGGTGTATGTTGATCATATTGCCCCCGAAACCAGCAGTTTTGAACAGTTCAAAGGAATTATTGACGACGAAGCCAGTGCGGTGTTCAACGGACACATACATGTGTTTAGGGATGCTCAAAAAACACAGGCCTATCAAAGTAACAAAAACATTTTACTCACCGACACGGCCCATGTGAGCACCAAACCATTTCTGGAGATTTATGCCGACGATGTAAAATGTAGCCACGGTGCCTCGGTGGGACAATTGGACCCCGAAGCCTTGTTTTATTTGAAATCGCGCGGTATATGCGACCGCAATGCCAAAATGCTACTGATGTATGCTTTTGCTGCCGAAGTAGCCAACAAAATTAATATCGAAGTTTTGCGCGAACGAACCGACGGCATGATTGTGAAACGCCTGAAAGGCGAACTTTCCATTTGCGACCAATGTTTGTTACATTGCGCAGAAAACGATGTTATTAACTTTGAAATCGACATGAGTAAAATCAAGTAAGATGCTTCAACCCGAATTTATAGCTAGGCTTCGCCAAGAGTTTCCGATTTTGAACCAACAGGTGTATAATCAGCCCTTGGTTTATTTTGATAATGCTGCCACCAATCAAAAACCATTGCGCGTTATTAATGTGCTGACAGCCTACTACAGCACCATCAATAGCAACATACATCGGGGCGTGCATTATCTTAGCCAACAGGCTACCTCGGCATTTGAAGAAAGTCGCAAAAGCATTCAGCAGTTTATTAATGCGCGTAATGCACACGAAATTGTGTTTACACGTGGGGCCACCGAAGCTATTAATTTGGTGGCATCTTCGTTTGCCAAAAAATATATTAAACCGGGCGATTCTATTGTTATTTCGGCCATGGAACATCATTCGAACATTGTGCCCTGGCAAATGGCTTGCGAAGAAAAAGGTGCAAAGCTACAGGTGATTCCTATTGACGAAAGCGGAACTTTGATGCTAAACGATTTGGAAAAACTGTTGGATGCCAATTGCAAATTGGTTGCCATCACGCATGTGTCGAATACATTGGGAACCATCAACGATATTAAATCTATTATTGAAATTGCGCACCAACATAACATCCCTGTATTGATTGACGGTGCTCAGGCGGTTTCGCATTGCAAAGTGGATGTGCAAGCGTTGGATTGCGATTTTTATTGTTTCTCCGGTCACAAAATGTATGCTCCAATGGGAATTGGCGTTTTGTATGGCAAAGAAAAACTATTGGAAGAATTACCGCCCTATCAGGGTGGAGGCGAAATGATAAAGCATGTTACTTTCGAAAAAACTACCTATAACGAACTTCCGTTCAAATTTGAAGCCGGAACACCTAACGTGGGCGATGCTTTGGCTCTGAAAGAAGCGATTGCTTTTCTAAACGAAATTGGTTTGGACGAAATTAGCGATTACGAACACCAATTGCTTGTTTATGCTACACAAAAGCTTTTGGAAATTGAAGGCGTAAAAATATACGGCACAGCCCCACACAAAACCTCGGTGATTTCGTTTCTGCTTGGCAACATACATCCCTACGATGCGGGCATCATTTTAGACAAACTGGGTATTGCTTTGAGAACAGGGCATCATTGCACCCAACCGCTGATGGATTTCTATAAAATACCAGGAACCCTGCGCGCTTCGTTTGCAATTTACAACACAAAACACGAAATCGACCTGTTGGCCGAAGCCCTCAACAAAGTAAAAATAATGTTTGGATAATGGCAAGCTATACTGAAAACACTGAAATCATCCTTAAGGAGTTCGCACTTTTTGCCGACTGGATGGACAAATACAATTTCATCATCGAACTGGGTAAATCGCTGCCTTTGATTGATGAAAAACTCAAGACGGACAACTACCTCATCAGTGGTTGCCAATCGCAGGTTTGGCTTTTTGCCAAGTACAAAGAAGGTGGGGTGTATTTTACAGCCGACAGCGATGCCATCATCACCAAAGGCATTGTAAACATATTAATCCGGGTGCTTTCTGGCTTGTCGGCAAACGAAATTATGGCTGCCGACATGGCTTTTGTTGATACGATTGGTTTGCGCGAACACCTCTCGCCTACCCGCTCTAACGGACTCAATGCTATGATAAAGCAAATGAAATTGTATGCCTTGGTTTTTAAATCAAAATACGAATCAAACTCTTGATGTTATGGAAAAAGCAGCTTTAGAAATTCAAATAATAGAAAAACTGAAACAGGTTTTCGACCCCGAAATCCCTGTGAATGTTTACGACTTGGGGTTTATTTATGAAATTGCTATTTCGGACCAATTTGGTGTGAATATTAAAATGACACTGACCGCGCCCAATTGCCCTGTGGCCGAAACTCTGCCGATTGAAGTGCGCAATGCCGTGCAATCCATTCAAGGCGTTAGCAGCGTTTATGTTGAAATGGTTTTTGAACCACCCTGGGACCAAGCTATGATGACCGATGCGGCAAAACTGGAGTTGGGACTGCTGTAGGGATACTAAATAATGAAGAATGAAGAATGAAAAATGAAAGACAAATAACAACCATTGTTTTCATAATTTTTTATCGTATTAGTGTAATATTTCCGCTTTTGACTATTGTTTGCCCGTTGGTAAAATTAATTGTTGCCCAAAAAGCATACACACCCGCCTCGCAATCCTGTCCTTTATAAGTTCCATCCCAACCCTGGTTGATATCCTTACTCTCGAAAACCAAATTACCCCAACGGTTGTATACTTGCAAATGCGCGCTGTCTATTTCGGGACCGCGCACCCGAAACACATCGTTTTGCCCATCTTTGTTAGGTGAAAAGATGTTGGGGATAAACACCGTATTATTACAATTTTCGTTTACCGTAACCGTAACGCTATCCCAACTCTCATCAAACTTAAAATCTTTCACTTTAAGGTAATATGTGGTTGTTTGCGCAGGGGTTACTGTTATTTGCGCTGTGCTGTCAATAAGTATTTTGTTTTGATCGTACCACCAATACAAATATTCGGAGTTATAAACCGTGCCTAATGTAATGCTTTGGTTCTTGCATATCTCTTTATTACCTCCTGCATTGGCTGTATACACGGTGGCATCGCATTCGTAAATGGATACATCATCATACATATAAGCGGAAAAAGAATTGTAATTATTATTAGTTTCAATAATTTTATTAGTTGCTATACCATTAAGAAAATTACCGATAGTTAACCATTTTTCGCTACCAATAGCAATAAAACTGCCTTGAATTCTTTCCCAATTATTAGTATCATTATAGAAAAACCATTCTGGGCTCTCTACCTGCGGTGTAAATATAATCGGATTATGGACATTATTTTTTGTAACCATAGTATCAGTAAGCAAAGCTCCTAGCCTATCAATAGCATACTTTGATTGGTTAAATAATCGCGCATAAAACGAAACGCAATATTGTTTGTTTGGTATTAATGAATCTTTAAGTTCGATTTCGATATATTCTTGCCAACCAGAATTATCATATACTTGTATCCCTGCATAAGCATTTCCGGTTCTAGGTTTTATCTCGTTTAAAGTTAGTACTAAACTTAAATCGGAAGAACAAGTATTGTAATAATCAGAAGTACTAACAATAAGAGGTTGTGTCCATGGAATAGCATTTCCAATACATCCCATTGAAATCGGACATGTATCATATTGCTCAAAACTAGGGTTAGGCACTAAATTTTGGCACTTACCCTCAACCCAGAATATACTCCAGAATAAAACAAACAACAATAGCTTCAGGCATTGCATTGTTATAGGATTAGTAACAGAGTATAAAATTAGTAATTTTTAATATAAAATGAAAAATGTTTTTTTTTGATTATTTTATCTACAATAGTAGTCATTTGTGGTCATTTGTGGTCATTAATTGTCATTTGTGGTCATTTGTGGTCATTAATTGTCATTTGTTGTCATTAATTGTCATTAGTCGTCATTAGTTGTCATTAGTCGTCATTTGTTGTCATTGTGGTCATTCGTTGTCATTTTTTAGCCAAGAGCAAATAGCCATGTTTTTTTCGCTTATTTATTTTTCACTATTCACTATTATCTATTCACTGTTATCTATTCACTGTTTAGCCACGAGCCATAACTTCGGACTTCGGCCTTCGGCCTTCCGATTTTTTTTAACCACGGAGAACACAGCGAGAAAACAGAGCTACACAGAGAATTTTTTTTCATTTTTCATTCTTCATTCTTCATTCTTCACTGTCTCGTTTATTCCTTTGTTTTGCCAAAACTTCCGGCTTCCATCCTTCCATTCATCCAATCTTCTGTAAGTCGGGGCGCGACCTGGAGTCGCACTCCGACTGTGAAAGAACTACAATCGATTATTTTTTTGTAACTTTGCCGTTGCCTCCTTTGTTGGTTTTACAATGTATTAATTTTAGTCGGTTAGTATCTTTTTTAGCTCACATCGGAGGTTTTTTTTTACCCCTTTGTTGCATATAATATTTTCTTATTTCTAATTATTTAACCAAACTCACATCCCCCTTTTTCACCACCTTCTCCCCATTCTTAAAGGTAACCTCCGCCCAATAATAATAAACACCCGCCTCGCAATCCTTACCTTTAAACGTTCCATCCCATCCCTCGTATACATCTTTGCTCTCGAAAACCATATTGCCCCAACGGTTGTATACTTGCAAATGCGCGCTGTCTATTTCGGGACCTCGCACCCGAAACACATCGTTTGCCCCATCTTTGTTAGGCGAGAAGATATTGGGAATGTACACCATGTTATTGCAAAATTCATTTACTGTAACCGTAACACTATCCCAACTCTCATCAAACTTAAAATCTTTCACTTTAAGGTAATATGTGGTTGTTTGCGCAGGGGTTACTGTTATTTGCGCTGTGCTATCAATAAGTATTTTATTTTGATTGTACCACCAATACAGATATTCGGAGTTATAAACCGTGCCCAATGTAATGCTTTGGTTTTTGCATATCTCTTTATTACCCCCCGCATTGGCAGTATACACGGGTGCATCGCAGGGATAGACTGCTACATCATCAATTAGGTAATAAGCAAAATAACTACCATGATTACCTGCAATAACAGTATGAGTATCGTTATCTAGGTGGAAATTACCTATGGTAAGCCATTTTTCACTACCATTAGCTGTAAAACTTCCTTGAACTCTCTCCCAGTTATTGGTATCCTGATAAAAAACCCATTCAGGGCTTTCAACCTGTGGTGTAAATAAAATAGGGCTATGAACATCAATTTTGGTTACCATTGTGTCAGTAAGCAACATTCCTAATCTATCAATGGCAAAAGTGCTAATATATAATAAACGAATAAAATACGAAACGCAATATTGTTTATTTGGCATCAAAGAATCATTCATTTTGACTTCAATATATTCCCGCCAAGTTGAATTATCATAAGGTGACATTCCCGCATAAGCATGCCCTGTTCGTGCTACAATATTGTTAAAAAAATGAATTAAAGTATAATCACTTGTACAAGTGTTAAAATAATCAGTAGTACTAAATGGAAGCGGTTGTGCCCATGGCACAGCATCATTGATACGTCCCATTGAATATGGGCATGTATCATATTGTTCAAAGCTTGGATTGGGCACTAAATTCTGACTGGTCCCATTAGAAATTAATGAAATCCATAATAAAATAACTAAGGTAAGCTTTAATTGGTGCATTTATAAAAAAATAAAAGGCAGGGAAAAATTTTCCCTGCCTTAAAATTACAAATTTTATTTGAGAATAATAATTTTATCTTTTCCGATAATATTATTACCCAAATTCACCCGGTAGAAATAGATACCGGCCGACAAATCGCGGGTACTAACGGTAAATTTGCTAGCATTGCCTGCATTTGTGGTTTTCTGCTGATTTTGGTTATTATATCCTAATCATTTCGCATTTATTTTAATACAATGGTACGAAAAATTTGGATTCGATACAAAACTTTTCTAATTTATTTTTTTTGATTTAAGCATTTAACAAATAATCATTTTATAAGGACAAGGTTTTGCGTTCATCATTTTGTTTAAAAGGTTATCAAAAATATTTGCCTTCATGAAGCTTATGTTGCAACGATTGCACCTTCATTGAGCGAGATTGAATCGATGTTGAGGAAGTTTGAATAGGATTGTGTAAACAGGATTTAAGGTTTTCACTGTCCACAATCGCCTTTCCACGATCAAAACCATTTTAGTAAAAACAAGAACCAAATGAATTTGTTACAGTTCCTAAAGGTTTTGTTACAATGTCAACTGGTTTTGTTACAATGTCAACTGGTTTTGTTACAA
>JBAXWF010000076.1:0-17159 GCA_037128515.1 Bacteroidota bacterium
CATGGAGCGTGATTGCAACTACATGGATTTGCGGTGGGCTGTTCAAGAAAGTGTGGAAAGGAGACTGTGTAAACAGCAAACTTTTATGTAATGCAAACCCTGTGCGATATATTTACCGGCTTCGCACATCAAGTCGTTGTTTTACTTCATGTGAATGGAAACGTGTGCTTTGCTTAGCGTTTATTAAACCGGCATGAAATCTATTTGCTCTTGACCAATCGGCTGGTGGTACTAAAACTATCTGCAATGAACTGAACTGTGTAAATGCCTTGGGGCAAATTAGTGAGATTTATGCTGATTTTTTGATTCAGAAAATCATTTTCATCCATAACTCTTTCGTAAACCTTGTTTCCTAAAATATCATACACAAGCAAATTGGCTTTGTGGGCACTCAGGTTGCGCATATCAACAGTAAACTCGGTAGTAAAAGGATTGGGATAGCAATGTATTGCGGCATTTGAAATAACCGAACTACAGCTCACCGAAATGGGGCTGAAATATTCTGATTTGCCATCGAAATCGGTTTGTTTCAGCCGATAATATGAAATGCCCGACCATGAATTGTTATCAACCATAGCATAGTTGCGAATGGTATTGCTGTTGCCTGCGCCGTCGACCTTGGCAACTATCGTCCAGTCTTTAGCATCCACGCTGCGTTCCACTGTAAAATAATCGTTGTTGGTTTCGGTGGCGGTGGTCCAGGTAACCGAAATGCTATTGTTATCGCATTGAGCAGCAAAATCAAGTAAACTTATTGGCAAAGGATTGTTATTCGCTTTGGTGCCGAATGTTATAGGACTATACGAAGTAAAGGCTCTGTCGCTTGTAACCACATCGGAACTCAAGCCGGGAACGGTATTCATGCTTTCCCAACAACTGCCGGTCCAGTGTGCAACAACAATGTCGGCAGGTGTAACTACCTGCGAATTTGTTTGATTTTCGCAATGCAACGTTACTGCGGGCTTGTCGCCATCGGTTAGCAATTCCCAATACTCCAATCCGCTCACATGATCTAACTCGCCTGAGTTGCACATAAAACCATGATTCCAGTTATTATATGGTGGTGTAGTATGATAGTATATAGCACTAACCGAGTCGCTAGGTGCAGCTATGCCTATGGGTGCCCAAAAACCCGCATTTCCAATTGGAAAAGTGAATGCTGATGTACCCAGTTTTGTCATTGTACCATCAAAATAACTAGAAGCTTTTCCTTCATTTGCGGTTGCTGAGCTACCCAATCTCATTTTACTACCACTCACAATGCCGGCAGTAAATGTGGTTGCACCATTTATAGTTATTACATCACTTAATGTGGTTGATGCATTATTAAAGGTAACATTATTAAAAGGGTTACCCACTCCAGAAACTATTGTTTGCGGGTTAAGGCCTGTAAAACTAATAGTGCTTGTACCTGCCGCAAAGGTGCCACTATTGGTCCAGTTGCCAATCAGTGTGTGCGAATAACTTCCGGCAGTGAAGGTGCTGCTGCTGGCAATCACTATGTTTCCATCTATATTCAATGCTTGGTGAGCCACTGCATCTGCAGTACCCGAAATGTTAAAGTTTGCCCTTACTTGCAATGCAGATGAAGGCAAGGTTTTCGTTCCACTGCCACTAAGTGTCAAATTATAATACCCTGCCGTGCTACCGTTAAGATTCGGTATGGTTTGGTCGCTGCCATTAAAATCAAAGGTATTTTTATTGGTTGCCGCTGCAAGCGTGCCCTGGTTGGTCAGCGTTCCGGCAATGCCAATATAGCAATCGGCCGCCGGGCGAAGTTTGCTATCACTGGTAAGGGTTAGGTCATAAAAATTTGTTTTTCCGCTAATAGAAGCAAAATCAGTTCCACTTGTGCTAAAAATAACTGAACTATTTCCGGCATTAAAAGTAGAACCCGTTTCGGCACCCCATGCATCGCCAACCACACCATCTGAAATGGTTATGGTTGCATGGTTGCCTGCATTTAGCACGGAAGCTGTTTCGAGTATAATATATTGGCAACTTGCCTGAGTTGAACCTGTGGCAGGCAATGTAGGCTGAAATGCGGTGGTGTTTGCATCCGGTATTAAAACGCCATAGGAACTGCTGGGCACTCCATTGGGAGTCCAGTTCGATGTGTTATTCCAGTCGGTGCTATATATACCATTCCATGTCAAAACTTGTAGTGCTGTGGGAGCAACCGCAACATGAAAATCATTCAGGCTCGTGGTCATCAAGGCGAGATCAACATCCTGAACGCTGATATAAGCTATTGATGTATTAATATTTGATTTTCCTTTTTCGTAAATACCCACACCCACTTTATCAACCCAAATGGAAAGAAGGTTTGGATTTATGCCACCAGGCAATTCATCCAATCGGAAATGCGTACTGAAAATAGCATGCGTTCCGCTGCCACCTGTTTGGGCCAAATCCAATACTCGGTTTATAGCATTGGCAGGTGTGCCAACACCCCATACAGGTGCAGCACCTAATGTTACTCTTAGCGATGCAGAAGTTGGCAGGGTTTGACCCGAAGTTGTTGGAAAAATAACCACGGTATTTGCATTGCCATAGGTGTACTCCGTATTTAATGCAAATCCGGTTGATGGTGTGCGTTTAATAATACCTGTAACATCGCCAATTCCCGTGGTGGTTGAATTGTCGCCCATATTGAGTGTATTACTACCCATAGCTAACGAACCTGAAGTTAATGATGGGTTATCGCTGTCAAGATTCAATTCTCCATTTACAGTTATATCTTTCGAGCTCACAACACCCGAGACATTATCAATTTTAAGGTTATTAAATGTTGGAGAAAGGCTCCCAGCAATAGTTTGAGCACTTGTACCAATAAAAGCTACCGAACTTGTACCAAAATCAACGGTTCCATTCACGGTTAAATCGCCCGAAATATCCAAACTATCACCATAAAATGTAATGGTTCCACTAGGATTCAAAATCAAATTACAATACCCTTTAAAATTGAAATTGGCGGTGGATGGATTGATAAAATATTGATCAGTACCGTTAAATTCTACTGTATTTCCGAAGGTAGACAAATCAACAACACAACTTATATCCCCACTGACAGCACCGGAAATTTTAATTACTGTGGTACTTCCCGGTTGTACAAACGTGTTAGCTGCAATATTAATGTCATTGAACTGGGTTGTACCCGAAACTGAAACCACATGACCAATAATTCCATGTGTAAAATTCACGGTACCGGTTCCCGGAACAAAAGTTCCACTATTCTGCCATGCACCGGTATATCCATTGATTGTCATACTATATGTTTCGGCTGTCAAACTGGGTGTTGTGGTACCCGGAGCAGCAATTTCCAAGGATTGAATTTCAACATCTGAAGTTAAGGTTGGATAAAAATGACCGCTAACAACAACCGGTATAAGCACATCATCGGTAACATAAGGAACATGCCCTGCCGACCAGTTTTCCAGGGTATTCCAATCCGTACTTGTAGGTCCAATCCAAACATTTTTTGTGGTGGTGTAATTGCTCAAACCCCACGATTTATCGCTTACAACTGTTTTTGCAATATAGCTGAAGGTTAATCCGGCCAAACCCACCCAATGATTTGTTGTATTATTGTTTGTTTTACCATGAGGTTCGGTTGTAAGGGGGCTGCTATGGTGATCCCAAAGAACAAGCATGGTTTCATCATTTCCATTCAACTCCGACGTTAGATAACGTAAATTTAATACGACCTTATCCGTATAAGTGGTTCCGGCAGGGTAAAAAAAGTTATAGTTTCTTAACACGGCATCCGATTTATCTGCAAGGTATGATCCCAATACAATTTTACAGCTAACATCCACCGGCTGCGTACCTGTTCCCATAAAATTTACTGTGGTATACTGACTTCCGAATTGATAGGAAACATTTGGAGTAAAAGTATGCGCCCGTCTGATAATACCACTTAAATCGCCGACTCCAGTAACACTTGCCGACGAAGAAAGCATGCTAAGTGTGTTACTACCCATATCCAAAGTGCCGTGCGTTGCGTCGGGGTTGGCACTGCTAAGTGTTAATAAACCGTTTACAGCAATGCTACTGGCCGATGTAACACCCGCCGAATTATTAACAGTAAGATTATCAAATGTGGTAACACCGGTAATGGATTGAGCTGAAGATGCGGTAAAAGACACGGTGCCCGTACTGGCAGTGTATGTTCCACTATTACTCCAGTTTCCTTTCACATCCAAAGTGTAGGAACCCGAAACGGTTAGACTGGCACCACTCTGAATCGTTATATTTTTGCATGTTGCTGCCGTGCTTATCATTGGTTGAAAAGTTGGTGATGAAGGAATAATTACATCGGTTGTTGCTGTCGGAACAACACCACTGCACCAGTTGCTGCCTGTGTTCCAATCCACACTGGTGCTGCCCATCCACAAATTGGTTGAACCACAATCATCTTCTCCTACATAAAAATCGGCAAAGGATGTAACACCGCCCGAGTTTAAACCGGTTGCGGTAATCGTATTTCCAGTTGCCGCTCCATTGGTTGTATACCAAGTATAATCTGTTATTTGACGCAGTTTTAATGAGGCCGTTGTTGGACTTCCAACTTTATCAGCATTATCAAAAGTAAAACTCATGCTATAGGTTGTATAACCTGTTACTCCATTGTTTCTAACGGTCCATTTGCGATTAATATATTTTGTTTGGCTCAAACCCGAAGCCGATGGCGGTGCTGCCACCGATGTGCTGCCATCCAAATAACCCGAACCGGCTGTTGTTCCCGAAAATGTTACCGAAACAGGTGCATAATAATTGGCATCCCCAATCGGAAACGTAACTGTTGGAGCAGATGCATTAGGCACATACAAACGCACATTTCCATTAATATAGCCGTTGGTTCGGCTTATTGAACCACTTGCAGCTTCTATCACATGATCAACATCGGTTGTTAAAATCCCGTTGGTAAGAACTAAGTCGCCACTCACCATCATATCACCCGAAAGATACTGCACTGTTGTGCTCTGCCCGGCATTATTCCACGTAAAATTCTGAAAACTTTGATTTAATCCAGTTAAAGCCGTGCTGGTTATTCCTGTAACATTGCAAGTGGAGGCCGTTGCACCTATACTTGTCCA
Source organism: Bacteroidota bacterium (assembly GCA_037128515.1). Taxonomy (GTDB): domain Bacteria; phylum Bacteroidota; class Bacteroidia; order Bacteroidales; family CAIWKO01; genus CAIWKO01. Next base: position 5,100 of record JBAXWF010000076.1, read on the forward strand.
AGTTGCCACCGGTATGCTTCCACCATTCCTGTTGTGCCAATAAGTACCACCATGTATTTCAATGGGGTAAGCATTGTTTGAATTAGTCAAGGTTCCTCCCGAATTCTTTAAGGTACCACCATTAACGTATATATCGTAATCCGAAAGATCATTTGTTGTGTGGTTTACTGTTATCGAACCTGAGCTGTTTATATCCAATGTCCCAAGAACCAACATCGAATAGAATGAAACAGTTACATTAACCGTAAGCGTAATACCCAAAGGAACCCGAATAATATCAGTAGCCGAAAAATTATTGCCGCTGGGCAATGCAGCCGGATTTGTCCAGGTAGAGCCCCCATCAGCACTTTTTTTCCATCCATTGCTCGCATCCCAGTTTTCTGTTGCAATTGGCTCCCAAATGGCACCATCATAAACATCAAATACAGCACTGGTTCCTGCCGACAGACTTTCACCCGATGTTCGCGTGGCAGTAACTGTTGCATCGTGGTCGTAAGTAGTTGTTCCCAAATTATAGGTAGATTCCGTAAACGTGATTCCGGTTACAGTAATCTCACTTGCGTAGGCATTTATGGTTCCGGTTGGTGTGGTTGGTGTAAAAGCAGTGTTTAAACACGACAAATCAAATGCTGTGTTGGTGTAAACCCGGGTTGGAACACCCAAACTATTTTGCGATTGAACCGTTATAATACTATTGGTTAAACCAACTGTTGGATTTGTTGGACTAATACTCGAAACAGCAAGCTTAGTTGCACTAAAAGCATCATCACTGCCTATGGCAATAAATGGGTCAGTAAAAGTTATCATATTTGCAGCAACAGCCGAGGCCGTAAAAGTAGTTCCAACCACACTAGCTGTAGCATACGCCCAATATGAACCTGAAAAATAAGCTGCTTTTGGATTACTCGATGCATTAAAACCACTTTGGGCTTCGCCTGCATTGTAAGTTACAGCCACAGTCAAACTTGTTGTCCCTGCTGCATCTTCGGTTAAATACCATCTGCGGTTAACCGTTTTCAAATTATTATTCGCATTGGTTATCGCATCATCTGTAACACGTATATTAAAATTATCCGATCCGTTAGTCGAATTGTTGGTTATTGTAATGGGATTATACGCCGATCTACCAATGGCGTATGTCTTGGTTATGCTTGATGCAACTGTTTGTTTAACAATACCAGTTCCACTTGTTTTTATATAGCTTGTTGCACTTCCTCCGCTTACAGAACCGGTTGAAGTTATAACAAGATTATAGTTTCCTATGTCTAATTTTCCGGTAGTCAGCGTTAATACACCTGCAATTGAAGATGCTATTCCAAGCGTTGCGCCTCCGGTTCCTGCCATGGTCACATTGTTAAATGTTGTTGATGATGTTCCCCCTACACTTTGGTTTGTAGAACCAATAAATGAAATGGTGCTTGTGTTAGCAGTATAAGTTCCACTATTAGTCCAACTACTCTGTAATGAATGAATATAACTACCACCACTGAAATTATTTGTAATACTTAAATTCCCAACAACCAACAAAGCCCCAACGGCAGTTTTTGCTCCTGCTCCACTAAAGATAACATGATTAAAATTGCTGGCACCTATATTAGCTGCATTACTCCCATTAAAATTCAGTGTTGAGCCAGTTGCAGTAAATGTGCCATTTTTGGTCCAATTGCCCCCTACCAAGTGTGTAAATGCTCCTGCCGTAAAACTTGTACCCAAACCAATATCAACATTACTTCCAATGGTGAGCCCAACAACAGCAGTAACCGTAACTGTCCCGCTTAAAGTTAAGCTAGAACAAATAGTGGTAGTAGCTGTTTGAAGTGTTTTTGTACCACTACCGCTCAGTGTTAGGTTACCATAAGTTTGCGAAGAGTTTAAATTTGCAACAGTTTGGTTGGTTCCATAGTACTCAATTGTGCTTGAACAACCCATACTATGCGTAGTATAGCCCGATGGCAAGGTGTTTGTACCTCCAATACGCAAGCATGCTCCGGCAGCAACGGTCAAAGTGGTTGTCCCCGATGTTCTGTTTGCAGTGTAAGTAAGCAAATCCAGTGTACCCGATTTAATATTCAAACTACCAGCCAATGCAGTTTTTGTAGCGTCCAATGTCACCGTATTTCCGCTCCCCTGGTCAATAATCAAGCCGCCTGTTCCGGCAAATGCATTCGGAAACTCATTTGTAGAAGTTGTCACTGAAGCAGTTCCTTTATACTGCAAAGTAGCCGCACCGCCAAAAGTTGGAGTTCCTGTTGCCGTGGCAGTTCCTTCCATAGATAAAATTCCGTTAACAACCACGCCGGTTAATGTTTTTGCACCTGTTCCCGACAAAGTAAGATTATTAAACGGGCCAGTTCCAACAGTTTGTGCTCCAGCAAAATTAAAATTAACCGTACTCGACCCGGGTGTAAATGTCCCACTATTCACCCAGTTACCTGATACTGTTAAAGTATAAGCTCCGGAAACTGTTAAAGTGGCTCCGGAATTAATTGTAATATTTTTACAAACTGCTGCTGCACCAATGCTTGGTTGGTTCCCTCCCGAGTTAATAATAACATTTGTGGTTGAAGTTGGCACGGCTCCACCACACCAATTGGTGGCAGTAGCCCATGCCGTGCTTGTTCCACCCACCCATAAACCCGGCGTTCCACAAGAGCTAATGGTAATGATACCGGATGTTCCAATAAAATACGTATTGTTTTTATTCGTAGCCGATGAGGTTGTCCGACCCCAAGTTCCTGTTACCTGCGATGTGCCGTTAAAATCGAGAGAAACGGCAGTATAGCTTGTCACATTGCCTAAACCTGCAGCCACGCCGGTGCCAATTGATAGGTTACCACCTATGGTTAACGAAGCTGGAAATGTTTTTGTGCCACTACCACTTAATGTCAAATTTCCAATAGAGGAAGGAATACCTGTCATGGCTTGAGCAGCACCACTAAATTCATAATTTGCCCCTGTACCTGTAAAAGTTATAGCACTATTTTTAATGGAGCCATTTGTACTAAAAATTCCATTTATATTGGGTGTTTTCAAAAATGCACCACTTGCTATTGTTACAACATTAGCAGTTAAAGTACCTGCCACACTCGAAAGAATTTGAGCTGCCGATGTACCCGAAAAAATTATACTGCCGTTTACAATCAAACTGCTCATGTTGAAGTTTTTTCCACATAAGTATAATTTTTTCGAACCACTAAAAGTAAGAGTTCCATAAACAGTTAATATAACTCCGGATCCTGATGTTGAGCCAAAAGTTACATCTTGGGCCATTGTTCCGCTTATCCCTATAGGGACAATAAAATTATCACCGTTCGTTGTAAAATTAGATGCAGCAGTACCACCACCGGCTGCCACTGTGTTCCAACTTGAAGCCACATTCGCTGCTGCAGCTCCTGCAGCTGTCAGATAATACGTTGCAGCTTTTGCAGAATTAACTGCGAATAGAAAACAAAAAATTACAAGCGTCAATCGAATAAAAGATTTATGATTCACGTAAAATTTTCCACGCTGACCAATGGTTTGAGTATAAAAATCTACTTTCATATTGCAAGTGTTAGTTTACTTTCTTTTTAATTAGCATTGAATATAAAAACTATTACAAAAATACCATGCACCAACCACGTATTACAAGAGTCTTTAAGCCTGTTTTAAGCAGGTCTTTTACCCTGTTTTAAAAACTAAGCATTACAACAATTGAAAAATTTTAGCAAAATAGTTGCCTTACAAAATCTCCTTCCGTAAAAATATTTTCAATTTTTGCAAAAATTACTTAATTACAAATATACTATAATCTAGCAAATTTAGCAAGGTATTACTTTTGAATTATAAACACTTACTACTTAACAAACTTAAAATATCAGATTCTAACATATACTATTTCTAAATTTGTTAAAATACATATTTCATCAATAACCCAGCTTATTATATTGCATTTATCTGATAAAATGAATTTTATATCTTTAAATTCATTTTAGCATCCCAACAAACAGCGTGTTTTATATTAATTTATCAAATATTGCTTTAATACTTTTATATATGTTTGTCTTTTTTTTTATTGATTTATATCATCGTTTTAAATTACTTTGTAGATTATATATTATATCGAAATAGTAAAAAGATTACTTGTTTAATCATTGCAAAAAAACGAGCCGCATCAAATTCTCCTTTCATTAAACAAAGTGTCACGTATATCAAGGTTTAGGTCACTCTTTTCAAAGTTTGTGTTGCTATTGTTAAAGTTTGTGGCTTTTGTAAAATGCCGTCTGCGAGTATACATTAACTGTTCGCAAGCCTATTGAAAATTTTACATCTACAAAATTTATTAGTTAACTAATTCCACGATTTAAACATTTCCTAATCTATACTTTTGCTAATTGTTTACCTTTGCAGAAAATAGTTAAAAATGAATACATCCATCGACCCCATCGGAAAACTAATGGGTTTGCGCTACAAATCACACCCATGGCATGGCATTGATCTGGGTCCCCAAGCCCCCGAAATTCTTACCTGCTTCATCGAAGTGGTGCCTTACGACACCGTTAAATACGAAATTGATAAAACAAGTGGTTACTTAAAAATCGATCGCCCTCAAAAATATTCAAATATAATCCCTGCTTTGTATGGTTTTATTCCTCAAACACATTGTGGCGCTATTCATGCTAAAATAACCAACACGGCATTAAATCGTACCGATATTGTTGGCGACAACGACCCCCTTGATATTTGTGTGCTCACCGAAAAAGAAATTACGCATGGCAATTTGCTGGTTAAAGCACGTCCCATTGGTGGTTTTCGCATGATCGACCGAAACGAAGCCGACGATAAAATTATTGCAGTTTTAATTGATGATGCTGTTTATGGCAATTATCAAGACATAACCGACTGTCCCGAAGCTGTTATTAACCGACTTAAGCATTATTTTCTGTCGTATAAAGACATGCCCGGTGAAAAAAGAGGCGTTGAAATTCCTGAAATTTATTCAAAAAATGAAGCATTAAAAGTTATACATTCTACCATGGAGGATTACCGAGTGTATGTTGAAAAATTGCTATTTCATTAATTCTTGCGTATTTATTCCTACCATTTTTAGAGAGAAAATCAATCATTTTCAAACTCTCTTTCCTACAATTGCAAAGTCAGTTAAATAATTACGTTTTTTTCGTCATATCCTTGCGTTTTTTTTTGTCCGTGTGAAAAATAATTTGTAGGTTTGACGACTTATAAAAACTAAAATCTATGGACACCAAAGGAGTTAACTTTTACGTTGAATCAGGCAAACAATCAGCTGATTGGCACAAAGAATATATTCGCGGCATGAAAAAATGTCGCTTCGACACCATCGCCGTTCACGGCATTTATTCGATGCAGGAAGCACTTGATTTTAACCAAGGCTCTATTATTGAACCAATTTATATGTCATCATCGCAAGCCTATCGCGATGCTGATGAAATGGAAGCGGCACTGGGCTATACAATCCCAACGTGGTGCTATTCGCGAATTGCCAATCCCAGCATGTATTATTTCGAAGGAACCATGGCTCTTTTGGAAGGCTACGGCGCCGACATCGAAACGTCGTGTTGTGCAACCTCATCGGGCATGGCAGCAATTCAAAGCGCAGTAGACCCTTTTTTGTGTGTCGATCCGAAAAATCCAAACCAGAAAATGAATTTCGTTGCCACATGCCAGGTTTATGGTGGTACATTTCAGCAATTTGGTATTCGTAAAAATCAGGAAAAAAACATCGAATGGCGCAAAATAATCAACTCAAACGACATAAACGAATGGGCATCGAAAATTGATGAAAACACCCGTTTCATTTATGGCGAAATGCCAAGCAACCCATCACAAGCCTTTTTCGATCTAAAAAAAGTGATTGACCTTGCACATTCGCATACTATTCCTGTCATCATCGATTCCACAGTTGCTACTCCTGCCCTATTGCGTCCGTTGACCATGGGTGCCGATATTGTAATACAGTCGGTAACAAAAACACTAACCTCAAGCGGACTTGCTATTAGTGGTGCAGTTATTTCAAGAAAAAATATCATCTCCCGTTTCGGCTCCGAGGAAATGAAAGCCGATTTTGCAACGTATATCAAATTGCTACCGAATCGCGACAATGGACCAAACATTTCACCTATGAATGCCATGATGAGCCTAAACGATATGCGTACCTTGCGTTCCAAAGTTGATATGTTCAGCCGAAGCACCATGAAAGTGGCAAAATACATGGCACAACACAAACACATTGCTCAGGTTGATTATTTAGGTCTTGAATCGCATCCACTGCACAAACTTGCTTCAGAATATATGTGGCTGGTTGATGCCGAGCACGATGATTTGTATGGCAAACCGGTGAACCGCTACGGGCATTTAATGTCCTTCCATATTAAAGGCGATGCGCTTGCAACTCGCAAAGTTTTCGACGGTTTGCAACGTATCTGGCGTGCAACCGACTTAGGCCGTATCAAATCAGTAGCTACTATTCCTGCCATATCAACACATTCGCAGCAAGGCGAAGAAAATCGCAAGTTGGCCGGAATTCCTTCAAATCTCATTCGTTTGTGTGTAGGTGGCGAACATCCCGACGACATTATTGCCGACCTCGATCAGGCGTTATCAACCCTCGATGGAAAGCAAATTAGTAATACATCGCCCAAATATTCTGCAGGTGGTGCATCGTCAGCACTCTTAAGAAACAAATAAACTAATCGTTCAATATAAAATAAATAATATGAAACACAACATCGCTTTAATTGGTTTTGGCACCGTTGGCCAAGGAATCAGTGAAATACTTTTAAATAAAAAGAAATTTTTAAAGGATAACTACAAATTCGATTTCGAAATCGTTGCAGTAGCTGATTTTGCTTATGGCAATTGCTTTAATCCAAAAGGACTCAATGTAGCGCAAATGCTCAAAGAAGCAAAGGCCAAGAAAAAATTTACAAAAGATCTTTACCAAAAAGATACTATTACTTTGATAAAGACATGTAATGCAGATATCGTATGCGAATTAACCTATACCGATCTGAAAACCGGTGGGCCTGCTATCGATCATGTAAAAGCTGCATTAAGCACAAAAAAACATGTTGTAACCAGCAACAAAGGTCCTGCGGCATTAAAATATCAGGAATTCAGAAAACTGGCCGACAAAAACAAAGTAAAATTCATGATTGAAGGTACTGTAGTGGCCGGAACACCCATTATTAATTTAACCCAAGGACCATTAGCCGGTTGCGAAATCACCAAAATAAAAGGTATTTTAAATGGCACCACCAATTATATGCTCACCGAAATGGAAAAAGGCATGGACTATGCTTCTGTATTGAAGGTGGCTCAAGACTTAGGTTATGCCGAAGCCGATCCCACAGGCGATGTTGAAGGACACGATGCAAGAGGAAAAGTTTGCATTTTGGCCAACGTAGTTATGGGTGCTCCATTAAAAATTGCTGATATTGCATGCAAAGGTATCACAAAGATTACGCCCAAAGATATAGAAAAAGCTACGAAATCCGGAAAACGTTGGAAACTCATTGGCTGTGTTGAAAAGAAAGACGGAAATGTTACAGGTTCTGTCAGCCCCGAAATGGTTGATTTGTCGCATCCTTTGGCCGGTGTTATGGGTGCTAAAAATGCTCTCACATTCACCACCGACATGCTGGGTGATGTAACCATTGTTGGACCAGGAGCCGGACGTATTGAAACCGGTTTTTCGATTTTGACTGACATGCTTGAGATAAACAGAGGGTAAAAAGTTTCGAATTATCAAGTGCAGGCTTTGAAGAATTTGTTTTCGAGATGTGCACATTAACATAAAGCTAAAAATTATGAGCTATACAGGGAAATTTCTTAAAATCAACTTAACAACTCAAACATTCGAATTTGGTAAAACCGAAAAAAAACTTATCGATTTATATGTAGGTGCTAAAGGGATGGGCTTTGCTTTGCTAAACCAGCTAAACCCTTCGCCAGAACCCCTTAGCCCCGAAAATCCGTTGATATTTATTAACGGGCCATTCACAGGCACCAAAATGCAAACCAGTGCCCGAACCACGCTGGTTACTCGTTCGCCACTAACAGGATGTGCACAAGATTCGCATTGTGGCGGAAGTTTTGGCCCACGATTAAAATTTGCAGGATACGATTATTTGTATATAACCGGAAAATCCACAAAACCAGTTTACATCTGCATTTACGAAGAAAAAGTTCAGTTTGTTGATGCTAGCGATCTTTGGGGCAAAGGCATATTTTATATTAATGATGAACTTCAAAAACGGCATCACGGTATCGACCCTCGCATTGCAGGCATTGGACCGGCAGGCGAAAATCTATCGAAAATCTCCTGTATTGGTATCGACAAACATCGTCAGTTTGGACGCGGGGGCGTTGGTGCTGTTATGGGTTCCAAAAACCTGAAAGCAATTGTTGTTGACGGCAATATTCCCATAAAATATTTCGACGAAGCCCAATTCAAAGAACTAAACCTGGAAGCAACAAAAAATGTTTTGAACAACCCCAATGTAAAATTTCGCCGAGTTAAAGGCACCATGAAATGCATTCGCAGTTGTCAGAACAACGAAATTCTTCCGGTGAAAAACTGGCAAAAAGTTCAGTACGACGAATTCGAAAAAATAAGTTCCGAAACCACACGTGAGGAATTGAATTGGGAAGATACCGGTTGCTACAATTGTTCCATACGATGTTCCAAATGGGCTCGTTGGGATGGCCACGAAATTGAAGGACCGGAATACGAAACTGCCGCCTTTTTAGGTTCTTCATGCGAAATTCCCGATATCAAAGCCATTGCTTTTGGCAATGAAATTTGTAACGACTTGGGCCTCGACACCATTAGTGCCGGAGGAACCGTTGGGTTTGCTATGGAATGTTTCGAAAAAGGATTACTCGAAAATAATCATGGAATTGATCTAAAATGGGGTCATGCCGAAGCGCAACGCGAATTGCTTAAACAAATGGCGTTCCGCACAGGTTTGGGTAAAGTTTTTGCCGACGGCACACGCGATGCTGCCACAAAAATTGGTAAAGGTAGTATGGATTTCGCAATTCAAATTTGCGGTATGGAACTCTCGGGCATCAACCCCAAAGGATCGTTAACCATGGGTGTTGCTATGGCTGTTGCCGACTTTGCCAGCCACACCCGCTTGTGGATTGCCGAAACCGAAATGGGTCCCGATTTCAAAATCGAAGACATTCTCCCGGCCGTTTATGAAGGCATAGACACAACCAATGTTAGAAACAGCATGGTGGTTTGCGACTTTCTGCCATTGGGCTTGTCTGTGTTGGCCAATTTATTAAACGCTGCCACCGGAAGCAATCACTCTGCTGAGAACTTGATTAAAATTGGTGCTCGCATCACACATTTGGCAAGAGTTTATAACACTCGCAACGGTCGCACGGGCCATGACGATAGTTTGCCTGCCCGTTTCTTTAACGAGGAAAGTCTTGCCGGGTTTATGAAAGGAAAAAAACTCGAAGCATCCTATTTCAAAACATTTATAACCGAATATTATAAAATGAGGAAATGGAACGAAAACGGAATTCCTTTAAAGCAAACCCTCGAAGAATACGCCATAAACTAAACAAAAAAGCCTCTGAAATTGCAGAGGCTTTTTTGTTTGCCCTTATCAAACTATTTTGTGTACCTGTCAGGATTCAGTTCCTTGTATTTCTTCCAGAAAATCCACATAGCATCGGCACGCGATTGCGAAAGCAACGAACTGGCAATTTCGGTTTCGGTTTGTTTCACTGCCAGTATCAGTATATCCAAATAGGCCAAATCATTTATCAGCATACATGTTTCAAACATGGCGGCTTCCCAAACATAGGTACCTCCGGTTTCATGGTTTTTATAATCGCCAATCAACACCGGAACTAAAAAATCTTGCGGATTATCTGCCGCCACAATCCTTTTTATCGAATCGTTTAAGGCTTCTATACGTACCCGTATTTCAAATGCTTTTGCTGTTAGCTCCCCATCGGGGCCATTCATAAAATACGCATTCGGTTTAACCGAGTTGGCTCTTCCCGAAAATTCTTCCAGCCCATAATCTTTCAAACTCTCATCGGGATTGGTGGCATACACCACCTCATTTTTGCACGTAGTCAAAAAATCGACCAAGCTATCGCTAAGCTTTTTTATTCGCATGGCTTTGGTATAATTTGATGAAAACTGAGCCGGAAACGAATTCTTGTTCTGTTCAAATTCTTTCAGGGTTTTGCTCATCGATGTATCCACAGCTTTGGACATGGTGTTTACTTGAATATCGGCATACGAAATGGATTCAAACATGCGATTGTAAATAGAGCGGTTGGCTATTGAAAACACCAATGCTACAATCATCAGTAAGGGCAACACCTTGTTTAGCGCACTTTCTTCCTTGTTTTTAATTTTATGAACCCGATATTTCAGCGGCAAATAGGCCACGGCAAACACCAAACAGCCATAATTAAATATAAAGGTGCCTCCCGGAAAATTATTAATTATATACAAGGCTCCAAACACAAGCAACATGTAGGAAGTGTATTTCACAATGTTCTTCGCCATTTCCCACCCGCGTGTGGCTATAATTTTTTGAATACACAGCAACACTATATACGCCATGGTGACTCCGCCCAGGCCTATCAACAACAATAAGGCTGCACCCGGCACATGAAATGTTTTAAATGCTAAACCCAAAACCACCATCAGGGCAGCCACAATTCCTAATATTTCGCTTGTCTTTTTCATCTGCTTGTTTTTTTAAATTTATACTGTTTTAATCATTGTTAACACCATTTTGAATTTTTCGACGGCAACCAATGCATGGGGCACATTGGCAGGCATTATAATGTTTTGCCCGGCTTGCAGCCGATAGGGTTTTTGATCTATAAATATTTCGGCCATGCCATCCACAATGCTCACCATGGCATCAAAAGGTGCGGTGTGTTGGCTTAGCCCCTCGCCTTGGTCGAAGGCAAAAACGGTGACTGTGCCCGTTGGTTTTTTAATAATGGTGCGGCTCACCACTGCCCCGCTAGCATAATTCACCAAATCGGCAAACGAAAATACCTGTCCGGTTTCAAATTCATTTTTTTCCATGCAACTTCAAATTAATGTGAAATCAAAAATAGTAATAAAACGAAACAATGTTACAAAAAAACGAAGTTATTACTTGCCGATTGCAATTTGCAGACTGCCAATTAAAATATCTTTTTGTGTTATACCTATCCTTTTTTTTTAAACGGTGCACACCCAGTGCAATTTCACATCCTTTAGGCTGGTAAACATATCGGCCACGCGGTGGCTATCGCGTTTGCGCACCTCGAATCGTATGCTGCATTGCGCATCAAACAGGTGCGAATGTTGACTAAGTTGTTCCTCTTTTAAAATATGCATCACGGCATTCATTTGTGCATAATCAAAGGCCACTTCAAACACATCGTGCAGGGTGCGTTCCACAATGGTGTTGGCCTGCAGCGCATCGCGGGCAGCAGTTTTGTAAGCATTTATCAGTCCGCTCACACCCAGTTTGGTGCCACCATAATAGCGCACCACCACCACCAGCACGTTGGTTACATCTTTTGATTGAATTTGCCCGAAAATAGGCCGACCGGCTGTGCCCGAAGGCTCGCCATCGTCGCTAAAGCGATAGGCGGTTTTGTCGGCACCCAGCCTAAAAGCATAACAATGGTGGGTTGCATCAAAATATTTTTTGCGCACCCCCTCCAGTGCCAATTTCATTTCGGTTTCGGTGCTCACCGGCATAGCCAACCCAATGAATTTGCTGCCTCTATCGCGAAAAACGCTTTCGGAAGGGGTGGCAAGGGTCAAATAGGTGTCGGTAAAAAGCATGGCAAATGTTTGTGCAAATGTAGGAAAAAGGAGTGAACTTCGATTTAAGATTTAAGAGGTAAGAGGTAAGTGTTAATAGGTAAGAGGTAAGAAATTGTTCATGCCCAAATAGGGTTGACCGTTTTAACTGATTTAGTAACGCTATTTATTTTAAAATTATCTTTAGAAAGGAAAGGTGCAACCTATTTCGGGCATCCACTGGTATTTTAAAA
>JBAXWF010000077.1:0-17135 GCA_037128515.1 Bacteroidota bacterium
CTCGTAGACCGTGCACTTGCCGTAAAAAAATACGTACACTCTGTAAAAACCATCACTCCAGAAGATTACAGACAGATACCCGGGCTGATTATTGGCGGTTTATGTTTTGGACCACATTTCGTAAACCGGGGCTATTTGCCGATGCGGTTTCGTTTTCTATTTACGGTTACCATTTCCGCTCCATTTACGGATTGAAACGCAACCGATTTGTGCGCGAACGCTAGAAAAAAATACTTGAATAGGCTGAACTATTTTATTACAAGAGGCCCATTTGCGAATCGAATTTCAAGTCGTCTTGTTTCTTGGTATTTTTCCCGAAACGCCACGAAATTCCGAGATAAACAATTTGTGAACGGCGTTTCCCAATAAACTTTTCGTATAGGGTGGGTGTGTTTATTTCGCTTGCCCAGCGCAAGGTGTTAAAAATGTCGGACACGGTGAGCAGCACCGAAAGTTTCTTTTTCAAAAAATCTTGCCGCATACCCGCATTAACCGAATAGCCCGGAAGCTCTTTGCCCTGGGGTGTGAGTTCAGAGGAGCGATAGTTTCCATTAATCTGCAGCATGGTGTTTTTGGTAACATTAAAATTTAAACCCAACTTGGCATTCCAAGCCAAGGCGGTTTGTTTGGTTGAATAACCCAAGTTGGATGCATCAATTTGGTCGAAATAACCGCTTGCGCTGAAGTTGATGGTCATAAACTTTTTAATACTGCTGTTAATCACCAACTCCATACCGGTTGATTGTTCGTTCGAAAGGTTTTCGTTGGTCGAAAGCAATGTTGTGTCGTTAATTAAACGCGAAATCTCGGTAAAAGCATCGTATTTGTAGCGATAAAAGAGGGTAGGAACTAAGGTAATATATTCGTTTTTGAGTTGATACCCCAGTTCGATGGAGTGAATTTGTTCGGGTTTCAGATACGGATTGCCAGCACGCAGGTTTCGCGGATCGTTGTATTCGGGAAAAGGGTTTAACTCGTCCGATTCGGGCCGATTGATGCGCTTGCTGTAGTTTAACTGCAATTGCGATGTTTCGGATAGATTGTAGGCCATGTGAATGGTGGGATACACCTTAAAATAATTGTTAGGAATAACCGAATCGAGTGTTACCAAGTTGGAAGTTATATAGGCCTGCTCGCCACGAATGCCGCCCAACACACTAAACGAACCCCATTCGTGCGAATACGTAGCGTAAAGAGCATGAACATACTGACTCATTATAAAATGGTTGGATTGTAACACGTTTTCAACCCACGTATCGGAAGGGATGTTGAAGTTGGTTGTGATAAAATTTTGATTCAACCAACTAAATTCGCCGGCATAACCTGCTTCAAACTCCGATGCGTCGTTAATCGGCAAAGTGTACTCTAAGGAACACTCCAACAACTTGTCGTTTTCGCTAATCAAAGAGTTATCGTAAGCATTCTGCTGCGAAGGCACGCGAAAAACATCGGTAAATGCGTTTGTTTCTTTTTCAACCTGCCCCGAATACGTTGCTTCGAACTGCAACTGATGATCTTCTTTCTTGAACTTGTGCTCGTAATAGGTAGTAATTTCTGTTTCGTACTCGTATTGCCCGGAAATTCTGTTGCGGCTAAAATCATTGGTGAGCAAATTTGCCGAATCGTACATCCATGTATGCGCTTCCTCGTTGCGGTCGAAAATTCTGTACACCAGGTTCCCCGAAATGCCAAGGGTGTTGCGATCATTAATAAAATAGTCCATACCTAAATTGGCCATGTGCGAAACAGGTCGGAACTTTGTATAGCTTGTTTGGTCGTAGGTACTCTTCAATTGGCCGAGCGAATCGTAAAGCAGGCGATGATAGGTTCTGGTTCGGATGCGGTCGTCCTGACGAAAACTGTAACCGGCAAACATATTAACTTTTCCCGGCTTGTAATTGAAAGTAAAGCCTGTATTGTAGCGCCAATTGTTGCCAAGGTTTGCATTCACCGAACCATTGATACCGTTTTTGGTTCCTTTTTTCATCACAATATTTATGATACCTGTGGTGCCATCGGGCTTGTATTTGGCCGAAGGATTTGTAATGATTTCGACCCGTTCAATATTGCTGGCCGGAATTTGTTGCAAGGCATCGGCACTGTTCATTTTCATCATAGGCGAAGGTTTACCGTTGATAAAAATGGTGACATTGGTTGACCCCCGTAAACTAACATTTCCATCCACATCCAAATTCACCGAAGGCACGTTTTGCAAAATATCGGAAGCCGAACCCGAAGCACCCATTATATCGCTGCCCACATTGTAAACCTTACGATCGATTGCCGTTTCGTAAACCGACTTTTTCTCGGTTATTTCCACCCCACCCAACAAACTTGTGGATGCTTTTATGGCAGTTGTTCCCATATCCACCTGCTGATCGGTGGCCGTAATACCAATGGGCGACGAAAACATGGTTTCGAAACCTATAAAGCTAATGCGCAAGTAGTAATTACCTTTAACCACATTGGCAATAGAATATACACCTTTTATATCTGTTGTGGTACCGTAAAACAGCGTACTGTCGGCGGTTCGAAACAATGCAACATTGACAAACTCCAAGGCGGTTCGGTTCGATTTTTCAACCACAGTGCCTTGGATGGTGGCCAATTTTGTTTGCTGCGCCGAAACGTGACTATTAATTAAATAAAGAAATGAAAAGATAAGTGGTATAATATAAAATCGAGGTGTAGGTTGAATCATTGCTATTGGAATGTGTTTTTAATTACTATTATTAAATATTATGCCATTTGCGGGTGCAAAGATATTACTTTTCTTTGATGAGATTATGAACCCATAGTAATTATAACCTATTGCTTCGTTTCATAAACAGAGCAACATTATTACACAATTTTTGGCACTTTATTTGCTAAAGGAAAAAACTCCAAATAAATAAATCAACTATTTTTTTTATTTATTCAAACATTAATTGTATTTTTGTATCAAATTCTATAAATTTCAAAATTAAATCATTATGAAAAAAATATTTTTAGCATTATTCATCGTTGGATCCATTGCGTATGCAGGACAAGCTCAAACAAGCAGAACCAACACAACCAAAGCCGAAACAAACGGACAAGGTAAAAACATTGAAACCCCAGCACAAAAAGCACAAGGGTCGGTTGAAAAACTCGACAAAACTGTGACTCTGACAGCAGATCAAAAAACTCAAGTTTACAATCTTGCATTGGCTCGTTCGAAAAAAGTTGAAGAAATAACCACAAAATACAAAGGACAGGCAGATAAAAAAGAAATAGAAAAACAAGAAATTCAGGCTGCCCGAAATGAATATCAGGTAAACGTTAAAAAAATCTTGACTGCTGAACAAATCAAAAAGATGGATGCTGCTGAAAAAGCAAATAAAGAAAATGCAGGACAAAAGAAGTAAAGATTTTTCTGAAGACTGCTAAAGCATTTTATATTTAAAAAAAAACCTGTTCAAAAAATGAACAGGTTTTTTTTTTATAAAACTAATATCAGGAACATTAATCAACCAAAATCTTAGATAAAACAGAACTCAATTTTTATATGCTTTAACTAATATGCTTGGCAAAACAAATAGTAATAAAGGCAATGCAATTAGCAACCCACCGATGACGGCAATTGCAAGCGGTTGATGCATTTGGGCACCAGTTCCTACTCCCATAGCTAAAGGTAGTAATGCCACTATTGCACAACTTGCTGTCATGAGTTTGGGGCGCAAACGCGCCGAAATGGCATAGCTTAGCGCATTTGACACATTGGAGTTTTTTAATTCTGATAAAAATTGTTGTATCGTAAATATTGCATTCTCGCCAATGATACCAATAATCATGATTAAACCGGTGTAACTACCCACATTTAAGGGTGTGTTTGTAATAAACAACGCCAACAGACTTCCGGAAATACCCAGAATACTAATAAATAGTATAATGAGCGATAATTTTAAATCGCGAAACATAAACAAAATCACGACAAAAACCAGTAAGCCTGCTGATATTAATATCAACAAAAGCTCATAGAACGACTGCTGCTGCTCGGCATAAGAGCCACCATACACTACATGATAGGATGTCGGAAAATTTATTTTCCCTATCTTTTTTTTAATATCTTTCATCACACTGCCCAAATCGCGTTCATTAAGTCGGGCAGTAACCACCCCCATTGTTTGCAGGTTTTCGCGCTCAATTTCTGATACACCATTCTGAACAGAAAAATCGGCAAAGTTTAAAACAGAAGACAATTCTCCCGAAGGTAAAAATATTTTTGTTTGTTTTAGCTTTTCAATCGGTGTTTGGTTATTGCTTGGATAAATCAAACGAATGTTTGTCAGTTGTTCTTTTTCTGGTATTGAAGCAACGACAATCCCATCCAGATTGGCTTGAATTTGCATTTGCAGGTCAGCTGAACTCAAACCGAATTGTTTTAAATCAGCTTCTTTTGGATCAATTTTCAATACAGGTCCTACAAAAATAATCCCGTCAAAAACATCAGCAGTACCAGGCACAGATTGAATGCTGTCGGCAATCTGCTTCGACAATTCTTTTAATTTCTCGTGGTCGTTACCAAATATTTTTACTTCAATAGGTTGTGCACTACTCATCAAATCGCCCAGCATATCGGTAATCACTTGGCCGAAGTCGACCACCAAAGCGGGCACCTGAACCTCTATACGTTTACGAATATCATCCGAAACGATTTCGGTGGTTCTGCTTCGTTTTTCATGAAGTTGAATCAAATAATCACCACTGTTGGGCTCGGTAATAAAAAAACCCATTTGCGAACCGGTGCGACGCGAATATGTTTCCACTTCCGGAATCTTATCTAAAATCTTATCTACAGAATTTAACATGCGGTCGGTTTCTTCCAACGAAGTACCAGCCGGACTGGTGTAGTCGAGCACTATTGAACCTTCGTCCATTTGAGGAAGAAAATCGGTTTTAATTCTGGGTACGATAAAAACGATGCTACCAATTAACAAAGCCACGAAACCATAGCTTAGGTATGGATAGCGAAGAAAAAACTTTATCCAAACACGTTGCTTCACCTCACGCTGCTTTGAGCTAACAGACAAAGGCCTGTTTTTTGAAAGCAATAGGTAAATAACAGGCAAACCAAGCCATACTATAATAAATGAACATAGCAATGTTATTATCATGGTTTCGGTCAGAATTTTAAAATAAGCTCCTGCCACGCCTGTCATCAAAATGAATGGGATAAATATTACTATAGTACTTAATGATGAACTTACCATGGCAGGAAATAAAAAATTAACCGCTTTTCCGACCAATTCCTTGGGTTTCTTATCCGGAAACTCTTCGTGTGTGCGGTGAATCTGTTCCACAACAATGATAGCATCGTCGATGATGAGTCCGATTGAAGCAGCAATAGCACCAATGGTCATTATATTAAAATCGAAACCCAGAAGCCGGAGCACCATAAAGGTGAGCGCCAGTGTGGCCGGTATGGTTATCAAAACTACGGAACTGGCCTTGAAAGACCGCAAGAAGATTACCACGACCACAATGGCCAACAATAGCCCTATCCATAAAACATCAATTATGCTACGAATACTGTTGTTGACAAATTCAGCCTGATTATAATATGGTTTCAGCGTAACCCCCTTTGGCAATATTTTATTCAATTCGGTCACCTTTTCAGTAACCTGATTCGCAACATCAATTAGGTTGCTGTTGGGTTGTTTAAGCACTGCCACCAAAGGCACATCTTTTCCGTCAACTTTAATTTTCACATACTCATTTTGCGCAGCTACCTGCACCGAAGCCACATCAGTTAATATAATTCTTCGGTTTGTATCATTGTATATTACCAGATTCTCGAGTTGTGTTTTATCTTTTAGACTTGCATCCGTAACGGTTAAATACAATCTTCTGTAATCGATTGTGTATCCGTTTGACGCTATAAATCCGGTTTGTTGCACTGCATCGGCAATATCTTTGGTGCTAATTTTAAGCAAACTCATTTTTTGCTGATTCAGCACAATACGATATTCCTTTTGCTTACCTCCAATTATTGCGATTTGTGACACACCGCTGATACTCGACAAAAATGGTTTTACGGTGTATTCTGCTATCATTTTAAGCTCTATCTGTGTTTTTGTGTCCGACTGCAACGAATATCCCATCACAGGCAAAATGGACGGGTTCATTTTTTCCACTGTTACCTGAACATCGGCAGGCAATTCATTTTTTATTTGCGAAATTCGCGCTTCCAGTTGTTGTTTCGCCAAATCGATATCACTTCTCCATTCAATATATGCCGATATTTCGCAACTGCCCATGCTGGTGATACTGCGTATGAGCTTTAGGTTGGGCACTTGTTTTATAGCGTTTTCGAGGGGTTTGGTCACCGTTACCATCATTTTATCAACCGGCTGACTTCCGTTTTCGGCAATAATTTTTATTTTTGGAAACGTTATATCCGGAAACAGTGACGTTTTCATAAAGCGATAAGAAAACCCTCCCCCAATTAGAATCAATACCAGAATGACAGCGAACGGACTTTTGAATTTTTCGAAGATTTTTTCCATTTATTTCACTGTTTTAATAACGGAACTGTCGGGCAAACCATAAGCGCCTGTGGTGATAATTTTGTCGGTCAATAGCAATGGCGGCGAAATTATTTCTATTTCCAAATCGTTTTCAATCCCCTTTTGAACAGGAACTTCAACTGCCAAAGTATCGTTGATAATTTTCATTACCCAGAATTTATCCTGAGTTTCGTTGGTTAGCAAAGCCGTTTTGGGTATTGTTAAAACATTTTGCTTTGTACTTCTCAAAATCTCTACCCTTACATTCAGGTTTTCGGGCAGTTCGTTAAAGCTGTTTAGCTTTAAAAATACGGTTTGCGTTTGCGACATTTCATCAACCACAGGCATAATACGAAACACCGAACCCTGTATACGATTTCCGTCGGTTAAAATTACCTCACAGGCTTTTCCCAAACGGATTAATGTATGATATTCGTAAGGTACATTAATTTGTATTACCAGATTTTGGGGCTCCGCAATTTCGGCTAACACATCGCCTAACTGAATATAACTGCCCTGTTGTGAATTTAAAACCGAAAGCACGCCACTTTTGTTACTTTTAATAATAATGGGGTGCGAAAACATGGCGGTATCGCTGTTCGGATGCAAGGCGTAAGCTTCGGAAGTTTTAACCGCAAATAACTTTTGATTTTGGCTTACATGCTCACCTATATTGCTATACACTTCGGTTATATATCCAGTGACTGTGCTTCTAATAACTTCTTTTTGCAAGAAAATGCTTACACCGTTCAACTCAATATAGTCGTTAATGGTTTTGATCTGAGGATTTACATAGTGCACCTCGGGAGCAGTTTTTTGAACCGCATCGGGTTCGGAAACTTTATTATGACAGCTTGAAAATAAAATAAAAACAAGGGCTGATAGTAGCATTGCATGTTTCATAATTAATCAATTTTACCAATTCAGGTAATTGTATTCGTTAATAATTCGTAATATGTTGGCTTCGGCTATAGCCAAATCGCGTTGCAAATTGCCATAGCTTCGTATGGTGTTCAAATAATCTATCACGGATAGTTGGCCCTGGCCCAGTTGCACTTCATACAGTTGCAGCAACTGAACATAGTCGGCTACTTGTTGTTGTTTTTGTAATAAAATGCCTTTGGCATAACTTAGTTCTTTTAAGGTGTTTTGTTTTTGCAATTGGTGTTGTTTCAGAAAACCAGTCCTGTAGGTTTGGGTGGTGTTGAGCAAGATGGCGTTTTTTTGCTGTTCCAATCGTTTTTGCTTGCCATCATACAACATCCAATTAAAAGTGATGCCGGCACTCACCCCAAATTTACGTTGTATGCCGGGAATTTCAATTGCATTTAGCCCGCCATCGGCATACAGGCTGAATGATGGTTTGTATTTCAGGTTGAATACATTTTGAGCTGCCATGATTTGCAAACTGTCGGTACGGTAAATCTTCAAAACCTTTGAGTCGTTGTTTGGTCGGCGAGGCACAATTTCAGGTGGGGCTATTTGCTTCAGCGTAGTATCGCTTATACCACAAATTGTTTTCAGTTGCAAAAAGGCAGTGGCATAATCTGATTGAAACTGGGCTAACTGAATTTTTTGATTTTGAATTTCGATACCCAGCAAAAGGTAATCCGATTGCTTTGCTAACGCATTTAACACAAGTGTTTTTACAATTGCTTGTTGTTCTTGGAGCAAATCGATTGTTTTTTGAATATAGGTTATTTGCAATTGGGCTAAATAGCAATCAACATATTGGTAGGTTACTTGTTGCTCCAACTCATGTTTGCTTAGTTCAATTTGATTGGTGTATGTTTCCGTTTGTGCCGATGCAACTTCGCGATAAGCCTTTTTGCCCGATGCGGTGAAAAGTGGCAGTTTGGCATGGGTTGTTGCCGAATACAATCCGCCATTGGTGATACCTGCATCATATCCGATGGCTTTATTATCGGGGTTCGACGAAATAAATTTGCCGTTGTTGTTCACATAAGGAGCAATTAGAACCTCGCTGGCAATGTATATTTTGGGTGCCGACAACTCGGCAATGGCTTGTTTCAGATTTAAATCGGAATAGCGTAGTTTGTTTTGGTTATCTTTTATGACTGGACTGTTGGCAAAGGCGCTGTCGATAAATACTTGCAGCCCCAAGTCAGGAATAACTCCGGCAGTGCTGTTTTGAGCCACCACCAATGATGGTAGGCTCCATAGGATTATGATGGTTAAAATGATTTTATGCATCCGACAAAATTTTTCAAATGAGATGTCATGAATTTTAAATTAAACACGCCAGAAAAACGCTTGTGGTGTTTTTGCTACGCCAAAAGTAATCGTTTTGCGGGCCGTTGGCAATCACAACGAGTGAATTTGAGGTATGAAAAATAAAATTTGCAACCCGAACCGGAGTTCGGGTTGCGAATTTTATCCGAAAAATTTAGTCTTTTTCTTCGTCTTCTTCGGTTACAGCTTGTTTTTTCAAGAGTTTTCCGTCGCGGGCAATTTGCACTTCGAATAGTGATTCGCCTTTTGCTACGTCGAATTCATATACCGCAGCTGTTTCGGGTGTTTCTAATTTCACACTTTCTTTGGTTTTGTATCCCTCAAATTCTTTGGCAAGGGTGGCTTTAACCGCAGCAGGAATTTGTGCATCGTTTAGCTCTGTTTCGGTTTCCAGCCATTTGCCCGTTTTATCGAAATTGGCTGAACATTCGGTTCCATCCAACATAAAGCTGATTTCGTAATCGGCTTTTTCCATTTCGTAGGCTACTTTGGTGGCTGTTGGAAACATTTTTTGAAAGGCGGTTTTTACCTCGGCCGGAACTTTGTCGGCGGTTACTTTTTGGCTGTAACTAAAACCACTGATGAGCAACATGGCTATCAGCATTAAAAATATTTTTTTCATTTTCTTGATTTTTTTTTATTAAAACGAATTGTGTTTGCACCCACCGCTGCAATGAAATGCTTGTGGGAGGTGACTGTTTTTTTTCTTTACCTATTATTTTCAACAAACACATTCGGGAGGGTGAAATATGGATTTGAGATCGGTGCTACGATAGTTTTGAATGTAGGGCGTGTTGTTTTCGGTACGAGTGGTTATTGGTATTATCAGCGTGACAGCGGTTTCGGTATAATAGCACAACATATAAACACCCGACACCACTACATCTATGGGTACCGATTTTTGTTCTTTTTCGAATGGGTCGTCGTTTTGTTCTTTTTCGCTATTGAAGGCGGTGAGCTTATCGAAAAACTCTTCTTCGAAGAAGTCGCCGAAACACACATCGCCATTGAGCTGTTTGTAGCAATCGATGATTTTTGGCAATTGCATCAACAATCCGAAATCGCCTTTGGGCAAAATTATTGCACCCGTGAGGATTTGAATGGAAAGCAGTGTAGCCAATATTTTTTTCATCAAAAGCATAAACGCATTTTGGGATGTTTTATTTGAAAACAAGAACAAATGTAATTAATTTTTATGATAAATGCATTTTTTAAAGAATTCGGAAGTCATTTTGGAAGTTGCCGCAGTCATTTCGGGAGTTGACGCAGTCATTAATTTGATTCAACGGTCAAAACGTGGTGCTATATTTTTAAACCGTGGTGTTATATTTTTAACCGTGGTGTTATATTTTTTAACCGTGGGACACCAATTTTAAAAAATATAACACCACGCATGAAAAATGATTGACCATTTTTACTTTTTCCCGCATAAAGTTTCGAAGAACGCATGCTAAATTTAGGATTTTTAAAAGCGAATAGCCCTGAACAATTCATACTATGCCCGATTCTGAATTCGAAATGGTGTTCTTCCGAATTTTTATCCTAGATTTGTACAATATCATTGGCGGTGTTTCATTTTTTATTGGTAGGTTTGTATTGAAAAAAGAATTGTATGAAGATGTATCCCAAAATATCGCTTACAGGCGACCTTGGAAGCGGCAAAAGTCATGTTAGCCGTTTGCTTTCCGAAAAACTTGGATTCGAAATTATATCGACCGGACTTATTCAACGCGAAATAGCCGAAAAGTATGGTATGACAACCTTAGAGTTGAATGATTACTCGAGAACACATCCAAAAATTGATGATGAAATTGATGGCAAAGTGGTTGAATTATCGCAAACCGAGCAATCCCTGATTTTCGATTCGCGATTGGCATGGTATTTTGCACCGAAGTCGTTCAAAATATATTTGACGGTTGATTTGGACGAGGCGGTGCGCCGAATTTACCACGATAAAAGAAAAAGCGAAGATTATTTGAACAAAACAGATGCTAAAATGCAAATACAAGCGCGTCGCCAAAGCGAAATAGAACGCTTTAGACAATACTACAATTTTAGTATCACCTTGTTGACGAATTACGATTTGGTGATTGATACAACCCATATAACGCCCGAAGCGGTTTGCGAGAAAATAATTCAGGCGTATGACAAGTGGGTGAAAGCATAGCTTCGTTTATTTTACCCGAAAATTGTGAGTGAAATAAATTTTGCGCACATTAATTTTTTTCGGGTCTTTTTCATCGAGTTGCACATCCTGCACCATACCCCGAATGGTGTTGTTTCCTTTTTTATAGTTTTTGGTTTTATAGGAGGCTACAAAGTTTAAGGATTTAACCGTGTCGCAGTTTGCCCCCTTGGGCAATGCATAGTTCGTATCGAACGGCCCCACAACCATAATCATGTATTGCTTAAAATAGGCTGCTTCGAGACACACATTCAAAACATATTCGTCGCCTTGCTTTATGGTGTCTTTTATGGGAGACACCTTTATATAGTTACTTGCCGTTTTGTCCACCGTGCCGTCGGATTTGTATTCAATCCATTGGTTTAAAAATTCAGCACCCTCCACGGTAATATATTCCCGTTTTCCGGTCAACAATTCCGATTTATCGAACACATAAAACCAGCCTGTTTTCAGGCCGTTCTCGTATTTCCCAAAATTGTTTAGGCTACCATCGTTGTGAAAGGCAATGCCGCAGCCGTTGTTTTTCTCCTCTTTCAGTTGGCTTATATCTTTCAAATTTCCTCTCACAAAGTTTAGCACCAAGCCTTCGGGCTGGTCTTTTACATATTCTTTAATGTACTCAATGTTGCCGTCGTTGGTATATTTTATACGCAACTCTTTCGATTGGTTGTTGGGCTTAATCACAAATTCGCCTTTGGAATTGGGTTTGTTTCCGCAGGACGAAAACATAAAAACTGATAGCAGAAGCACAAGATAATTTTTCATAATTGGTTTTTTTTTGTGTAAAAATAGTACATTTGATTGTTCTAATTAACAAAAATACAGAAGAAATTATGATAGGCAATCAATGGTATGTGGTTTATGCGGCGCGAAAACTGAAAAGAAACCGCGTTGTAGGCATCAAACGCTTAGGCGAAAACTTGGTTTTGTGGCGCAATCCCGACAACTCCATTGGATGTGTTGCCGACAAATGTTGCCACCGAGGCGCCTCGCTGAGCCAAGGCTTGGTAAAAGATAATCATATTCAATGTCCGTTTCATGGTATTGAATATAGTGCGGAAGGCCAGTGTATATTGATTCCGGCCAACGGCAAAAGCAGTAGCATACCCGATAGTTTTCATCAAAAACCGTATGCCACACAAGAAAAGTATGGGTTTATATGGATATTTTGGGGCGATAAAAAAGAGGTCTTGCCCGAAATTCCGTTCTTCGAGAATATTTCGCCAAAAATGCATTACGTAGGAATAGAAAATTATTGGAAAATGCATTACACCCGCTGCATAGAAAATCAACTGGATGTGTTGCATTTGCCTTTTGTGCACCGCACCACCATTGGCAAAGGAAATTCCACGGTCATAAACGGCCCCAACACCCTTCCCACGCCAAACGGGTTTGATGTGTATTTGAAAAACGAAGTGGACACGGGTCAAAAACCATTGAAACCTGCCGAGATGCCGCCACCGCTGCCCGGTCAAATGCATTTGGAATTCATGTTTCCGAATTTGTGGCAAAACTATTTGAGTAAAAAATTGCGGATTTTTATTTCGTTTACCCCCATTGATGAAGAAAACACCTTACTGTTTTTGCGCATGTATCAGAAAATAGTAAACATTCCTTTGTTGCAGCCCTTGGTGGATTGGATTATGATGAAGTACAATTTGGTGATATTAAATCAGGATAAACGGGTGGTATTAAAACAACTTCCACCCAAGTCGGGTTTAAAAATGGATGAGCGATTGCTGATGGCCGACCAGCCTATCATTAAATATCGGCAAATACGGCAACAGCTACTTGATTACCTCGAAAAAGGTATTTAAAAAAAATATTTGTGTAATCGACAGTCAAACTTTGCTCTGTAAAAAAAAATGCGTAGGTTTGTACAGCAAAATTTTTGTCTCACTAAAACTTATTATTTATGTTAAAAAATCATCCTAAAGGCTTGTTGGTAGCTTTCTTTACCAATATGGGCGAACGTTTTGGGTTCTACACCATGATGGCAATACTTGTAATGTTTTTGCAGGCACGCTATGGCTTGGATGCCGAAACTGCCGGCACCTACTATTCGTGGTTTTACTTTGCAATTTATGCTTTAGCACTTGTGGGCGGTATGATTGCCGACTGGTCGAAAAAGTATAAAACTGTGATTTTTGCAGGTCAAATCATCATGTTTGCAGGCTATTGCATCATTGCGGTTCCCGGATCTGATTTGTGGGTTTCCATCAGTGCTTTATTTGTTATTGCTTTGGGTAATGGGTTATTTAAAGGAAACCTGCAAGCGGTTGTCGGGCAAATGTACGATAACGACAAATACAGAAAGTTTCGCGACAGTGCTTTTATGATTTTTTATATGGGTATTAACGTAGGCGCCTTCTTTGCTCCGTTTGTTGCCAAAGGGATAAAAGGCTATTGGCTGAAAACGAACGGATATGTTGAAAATGCCGATTTGCCTTCGCTGTGTCATCAATATTTGGGTGGTACGTTAAAAAATATGGAACAGTTCCAAAATCTGGCCAATGCATCCATCATTCCCAATGGTGGAAAATCGGCTACCGATTTGGCATTATTTGCAAACGACTATATCAAAGTTTTTTCAACCGGTTTCAACTATGCTTTTGGCATAGCTGCCGGTGCAATGATTTTGTCGTTGGTAATTTATCTTATTTTCAACAAACTCATACCGAATAAAGAAAAAGCCATTGCGGAACCCACCACCGAAAAGAAATCGACCGTTACATTGGGCAGCAACATAAAGGCAATTCTAATTTCGTTAGGATTGATGGCTTTTGTTGCATTGGCATTCCATGTGGCCGATTATTTCACCGACATCAAAGATATTAGCTATCAGTTAGGCCTGGCAGTGGGTTTGTTTGTTGGCTTTGTTACTTTAATATTTCAGCTTTCGACCAAGGAAGAGCGCCCCAGAGTTACCGCCTTGAGTTTGGTTTTTATTGTGGTCATATTTTTCTGGATGTCGTTTCATCAAAATGGATTAACTTTAACCATGTTTGCCAGAGATTATACTGCAAAATTGGTCGGGCCGTTCACGAATTTGTTTTTTAATCTCGAATCCATTTTATGCGTAATTGCATCCATTGCCGGTTGTACTTTGATATTCTTCAACAAAAAAGCCATTATGAAAGGTGTTGGGGCTGTCATGTTTTTAGGATTTGGCTACTTGTGCTATTATTTCGCAAATGGCTACGAATCCATGAGTCCAATTTCGCCCGAAGTATTTCAATCGTTCAATCCGCTGTTTATAGTTGCCCTCACACCGGTTGTGATGGGTGTATTTTCGTGGATGAACAAAAAAGGCAAAGAACCTTCATCACCAAAGAAAATTGGTATCGGTATGATCATAGCCGCCTTTGTTTTTATTTTGGTTTTAATTGCCTCGGTCTATTTAAAATCGCCCAAAGAAATGGCCGGTGCCCCGGTTGCAGAAAGCCTAAGAGTTTCACCTTACTGGCTCATGAGTTCATATTTGATTTTAACCATAGCCGAACTTTTCCTAAGTCCGATTGGTTTGTCTTTTGTTTCAAAAGTAGCTCCTGCCCGCTTCCAAGGATTAATGCAGGGTGGTTGGCTTTTGGCAACTGCCATCGGAAACAAATTTTTGTTTGTAGGTAGTTTGATGTGGGGAAAAATTGAGCTTTATATGCTTTGGGGAATTTTTGTTATTTGTTGTATTTTGGCAGCAATATTCATTTTCTCTATCATGAAGCGGCTCGAACGCGTTACAAAATAAACTTTTAAAAAGAGGCTTTCGAGCCTCTTTTTTTATGCAAATCGCGAAAACAATTTCTGGTGGACTCGCATCACTAACAGGGCAATAATATTAAATGCCATCACACCCAGCAAGGTGGTCGAAATGCCCAACAACGGAATAACCATGACGGTTATCATCAATGCGCCTGCCGCCGAACCAAACAATTCAATTCCATACGAATTGCCGGCATTTTTCACGATGGCTTCGGTTTTCAGTTGGGTGGCTATGGCAAACTGCAATCCAGTTAAAATGGCTTGTAGCAATATCATTACATAAAACACCAGGTGTATTATAGGGGTTACCACTTGCACCACCTGAAAAACGCCCCACAACAAGGCCAAGAAAACCACGACGGAAAGTTGCACCCGATACAGGTTGCGAATGGTTTTGGCTATTCGTTTCGAAACAACAAAGCTGCCCAGAAATAGCCCTGCCATAAACAAGGTAAAAATAAACCCGATTTGCGCATACACATAGCCGTAAAGAGCCTGATAGGCCACAACAAGAATCATTTCGACCGCCGAAGCGGTGAACCCTGCCGAAAACAAACTGAGGTTGACCGGCTTGAGCAGCAACAGAAACAACACTATGCCCAGGCAGATAATTATAAATGGCACAAACAAGTTGAGTTGATACTGACTGAGCCAATATTTTAATCCGTAAAAATAAGTAATCGGCTTCAGGTCGTGGTTTAAGGGGGCATCGGCTTGCAGTTTATTGCAAATTTTATCCGATTGTTGTTTTAGCAGTGCATCGTCCAAATAATACGTGTTTACATACAAATTCTGAATATTTTTTTTGGCAATGGCTGCAGCAATGTTTCGGGTTAATGGGCCATCGGAGGCAAGCAGAAACAGTTTGTTTCCGGGTATCACTACCACATTTTTAAATACAGATTTCAAAGAGTTAAACACCGACGAATTCAGTTGTGTGGCAGATGGGTTCATATAATTTTCGACTCCAGCCAAACTCAGTTCTACAACGGCACTCGCTGTCATGTGCATTTTTAGTTGTGAAAAGAATTCAACCGTGTAAAAGCGGTTGCTTTGTGCAAAAGTGGGCTCAGCGGTTTGCAACAAAACCACATCATACAAGCTAGCGTTGTTGCGCAAAAACACACGGGCGTCGGATTGGTAAACGTTCCACTGACTTGCTTTGCTTTTGGAAAAATACTTTTGTTGCATGCGGCTCATATCGGGGTTAATTTCCACATAGTCTAGTTGCTGCACGGCATATTTGTGTATTTCCTTGCCCAAGGAAGCCATGTTGCCCGAAATCACCAGCACCTTGTTGGGCGCGGCCGATTGCACCATGGCATAGTGCACGGCCTCTTCGTTGGCCATTTCGTTATCGGTGGTGTTGGTCAACATGCCATTATCATACAGGTTGTATTGCCCCGCACTTTCGGTGAGCACCATTTTTCCGTATTCGTTATCGCGAATCTCCACGATGTTTTGCCCTGCGAAATACTGTTGCACGCCGATATTTTGAACAGAAGTGTATTGAATGATGCCACTAAAACCGACCAAAAGCAAAATTGCAAACACCAAACTAAATCGATTAGATTTTAGCACAAGCATACCCACAAACACCAATCCGCTGCAAAGCGACAAAAAAGAAACGATTTGAAATAAATTAAAAAACCTGACCAGTACAAAACTAAACAACAAACCGCCGAAGATGCTGCCCAGCGACTCGATGGCATACAAGTGGAGCATTTGTTCTTTTCCGCTCGAAAACACCGCGTTGATGGCAGAAAATACAAAGCCCGACAGCAAACAAATGGGCAAAAGAATGAGTGAGAGTGTTAACAGGATTTCTAGGGGGGTGAGCGCCACCCCGTTCATAAACACCGCGTTTTTGAAATACAAAAACAACCAAATCATGCTTGCGGCAGCCAGGAGCGGAATGCTGATGCCCCAAGGCAAGATAGAGAATTTCAGCATTTTTTTGACATATCGCGCCAACAGGGCACCGGCACCCGTAAACAAAAACCATAAGGTGAGTGCTACACCAAAAATGAGTTCGTTGCCATACATAAAACTGAAAATTTCGCGAAAAACCACCAATTGCATGATGACGGTGTTGAAGCCGAGCATAAAAGCAAAGGTTTTTCCGA
Source organism: Bacteroidota bacterium (assembly GCA_037128515.1). Classification (GTDB taxonomy): domain Bacteria; phylum Bacteroidota; class Bacteroidia; order Bacteroidales; family CAIWKO01; genus CAIWKO01. The sequence continues at coordinate 16,851 of JBAXWF010000077.1, forward strand.
TGTTGCGATTTTGATTCATGGTAGCAAACCTACGGATTTTTTTAATAGTTTACAGGGTTTAGGCTAAAATTTTGTGCATTTAGTGCAGACCTCACTGGATTCGTGGTTGGAAGTTGCGCCTGCGCAAGTGAAAAGACTTTACCATGCAACAAGCAAGCTGACATACTTCAAAGAACACGCCCAAAATTTGGTCAACGTTCAACAAAAAATGGTCAGCGTTCAACAAAATTTGGTCAACGTTCAACAAAATTTGGTCAACGTTCAACAAAAAATGGTCAACGTTCA
>JBAXWF010000078.1:0-17073 GCA_037128515.1 Bacteroidota bacterium
AGCAATCCTTATATTGGCTTTGCTTCTTTCAATTTTTTATCGAACATCAGTGAAAAAGAAAATATAGTAAGCAGGTATTTGTATGGTCATTAAATATTTTAATTTATACAATATTCATAATAACAATCAGGTTGCGATTACCATGATTGAGGAATTAACAATAGTCGGTTAATAATTATTTTATTTAATTTTAATGTTCCTTTTAATTTCATTTATTTTAGTGACTTAATTTAGCACAATTATGACAATTAAATTTGATAGTCCAAAAGAGTCATCCTCAATCATTAAAGTAATTGGAGTTGGCGGTGGTGGCAGCAATGCTGTAAATTTTATGTACAATCAGGGAATTAAAGGAGTTGATTTTATCATTTCGAACACAGATCAACAGGCTTTAGAAACCAGTTCCATTCCGAATAAAATTCAACTCGGAGTATCACTTACAGATGGTATGGGGGCAGGCTCAAAACCAGAAATTGGACGAAAAGCTGCACTTGAATCAATTGATGGCATAAAAGAAATCTTGCAGCAAAATACAAAAATGGTATTTATTACTGCAGGAATGGGTGGTGGAACCGGCACCGGTGCTGCTCCTGTTATCGCTCAAATTGCAAAAGAAATGGGCATTCTTACCGTTGGAATTGTTACTATTCCTTTTTCTTTTGAGGGCAGAAAACGTAAACAACAAGCAGAACAAGGGTTGGAAGAATTGCGAAAATACGTTGATACGCTTTTAATTATTTGCAATGATAAACTGAGGGTCTTGCACGGTGATTTGAAACTATCGGAGGCATTTGAAAGGGCTGACAATATATTAACAATTGCTGCAAAAGGAATTGCAGAAATAATAACCGTTACCGGAAAAATTAATGTTGACTTTAATGATGTTAATACAGTAATGCGTGATAGTGGAGCAGCAATTATGGGTATAGGGTTGGCTGAAGGTGAAAACAGAGCGATTAAAGCTGTAGAACTGGCTTTATCATCACCATTGCTCGACGATAGCGATATAACAGGAGCTCAAAACATTTTATTGTACATTGCATCAGGTTCCGAAGAAATTTCGATGGATGAAGTTTCAGAAATTACAGATTATATCCAACAAGCAGCCGGATCTACTGCTGAAATCATTTGGGGCAATGGTAATGACGAATCACTAGATAATAAAATTAGCGTTACACTGATTGCAACAGGATTTAATGCATCGAAAAATTTGGGATATATTGCCAATTCTAATAAAATTTCAGAAAAAACTGTGGTCCCTTTATTTAATGATGTCGAAACACCTCAAACTCCTACGCATCTGGTTGTTGAAAACGAAATGTCGATTTTTATCAAAGAAATTGAAGTTCAAAAAATAAGTGATGAAGTTCAAAACATAAATTCATCTGAGCAGAAAAATAGTTCAGAAGAAATTCCAAATTTTAATTCTTCCCCGTTTAAGGAAACAAAAATGGAATTTCAGGTGAAAAATGAGCCAGGTGAAATGTTTATTATTACAAAATCGGCAGTTAATGAAGAACCTGGCGTCAACGAAGCTGTAAATTCTATCAATGCTAATTTGAGTAAAGATACACCATTGCCAGTGGTAACAACCGAAGTTGAAACTATGGCTTTAAGACATCGCGAACGAGTAATACGGTTACGTGAGATGAGCCAGAAACTTAAGCAACCTGACGGCTTAAATGAACTTGAAAAAGAACCGGCATATATCCGTCGTAATGTTGAGCTAATTAACACAACTCCTTCTTCTGAGTCGGAAATTTCAAAACTTTCTATTGGTAATGATGATGATAAAAAAAGCGAATTTAAACCAAATTCGTATTTACATGACAACGTAGACTAAATAGCAATGAGTTTAGAATTAAAAATTAACGAGCATATTAAACAAGCAATGCTATCGAAAGATAAGGACAAGCTAGAAGCATTACGCGCTGTTAAAACTGCTTTACTACTTGCTAAATCTGAAAAAGGTAGCGATGGATTGATTGATGAAAATGCAGAAATTAAAATCTTACAAAAACTGGTAAAACAGCGCCGAGAAACTGCCGAAATTTACCATGCAAAAGACAGAAAAGATTTAGGTGATATTGAATCATTTCAGGCCGATATTATACAAAAATATTTGCCCGAACAAATGAGTGATGAAGAATTAATCGACATTATAAAAGATGTTATTGCCGAAACTGGTGCCAATTCAATAAAAGATATGGGCAAAGTGATGGGGCTTGCCTCAAAAAAATTAGCCGGAAAGGCTGATAATAAAGCAATATCCGAAAAAGTTAAACAACTACTTGGTCTTTGATTTGTTTTGAATAAAATTAAATAGCAACCTTACTCCTACTCCACTTCCGCCCTGACATCGGTAATTATCCGGTTTTTCATTAAACGAAGGACCCGCTATATCTAAATGAATTATCGGACATTTTGCAAAGTGCGCTAAAAATTTTCCGGCAGTAATGGCTCCGGCAACTGACCCTCCAATATTTTTTATATCTGCAATGTCCGATTTAATTAACTCATCATACTCTTCCCAAAAAGGAAATTCAACCAATCGCTCAAATATTTCATTGCCTGATTTTTGCAAGTCCTGAAATTCCGTTTCAGAATCTTTACCCATTGCAACAATGCCATATTTACCAATTGCGGCATGCGCTGCCCCAGTTAAAGTAGCCAAGGTAATAACCAATTCCGGCTTGTATTTATTGGCATATATTAACCCATCGGCAAGTATTAACCTACCTTCGGCATCGCTGTTCAATACTTCAACCTTTGTATTGTCGGCATAATTTATGATGTCGCCCGGCACCAAAGCATTGCCTCCGGGACGGTTATCAGTGAGTGGTACTAGACCAATAACATATGCTGGTAACTCAGATTTGGCTATGGCAAATAATGCCGAAACCACACCTGCACCTCCGGACATATCGCATTTCATGGTTTCCATACCAGCGGCTGTTTTAATATTTATTCCACCTGTATCGTACATCAGTCCTTTACCAACGAAAACATAAGGAGCTTTATTTTTTGTATTCGTCGGTTTCCATTCAATAATAATAAATGCCGGGGGATCGACACTTCCTTTATTTACCGACAAAAGCCCATTCATTTTCAGTGATTCAATTTTTGTTTTATTTAATACATCAACAGTTGCTTTTGTATTTTTAAACATCGCTACTACTTGCTTGGCAAATGTTTGAGTATTCAAAAAACAAACCGGTTCGTTTACAAAATCGCGACATGCAAAAACCGATTCTAAAATAATGCTCTGTGACAAAATGTCAGCATTTGTGATTTGCTCAGATAAAATTTCGAGCTTTTGCAAACTATTTTCAGCTGCTGTAATATCCGTTTTGTACTTTAAAAAGCGATAGGATGACAAAACAATACCTTCGGTGAGCGCTAAAATTTCATTTTTGTTAAAATCGTTCGAAATCAAGATCAGCTCGTGGGTATTAAAATCATTTAAAATCCGAAGAAGTTCATTCCCGGTCTTGCGAATTTTTTCAAGAACCATATATTCGGGTTGAATTGGTTTTGAAATTACCGAAATAAACAATTGAACATCGAAACGATTAATAACTATAATATTCTTCTTGGTATCATCAACACATTTTTTTAAATACGAAAACTCTTTAGTGGACAAAATGAGTTTTGCTGTTGCCAATAGTTGTTCAGAAGATTTTTCAATATAAAATAAGGAGTTGGTAGTATTAATACTATTTGTTTTTTGGATTTGGATTTTCATAGTTTAGAATTATAATCAAATTTGGTACTACAAAAATAGGTTTTCCATTCAAATGATTTAATTTTGTTGTTATGAATATCGAAAAAATATTTGAAAAAGCGTTGCAATTGTATCCAATTGATAAAGGTGAAGTTCTGTATCTTTACAAAAATGCACCATTTCACGATTTGATTTTTGTTGCAAATCAGTTGCGAAAAAAACACCACCCCAACAATATTGTTACCTGGATTATAGACCGCAACGTGAATATTACCAATGTGTGTGTGTCGCAATGTGCTTTTTGTAATTTTTGTAGAAAAAAATCGGATAGCGATTCGTACATTACTTCAACCGAGCACTATGTGCAAAAAATTGAAGAAATGATTGCACTTAATGGTTGGCAGCTCTTGTTGCAAGGTGGAATGCATCCCGATTTGGGTATTGATTTCTATGAAAAATTATTTTTAGATTTAAAAACACTTTACCCAATGGTAAAACTCCACACCTTAGGGCCTCCCGAAATTGTATATTTGGCAAAGAAAGAAAAAAAAACCTATACGGAAGTTTTAACCACATTGCGAACAGCAGGCATGGACAGTTTACCAGGTGCCGGAGCCGAAATATTATCGAATCGGGTTCGGCAACTTATTTCTCCGGCAAAATGCGGTGCTACCGAATGGCTCGATGTGATGCGCGTTGCACACAATCTTAACATACCAACATCGGCAACAATGATGTTTGGCCATATAGAAACACTTGAAGAACGAATTGACCATTTGATTTCGATTCGGCAAGTTCAAAACGAAAAACCCGCAGATAGCTTGGGGTTTGTATCGTTTATTCCCTGGCCGTTTCAGCACCAAAACACGGTGCTGCATAAAAACCGCAATGTTGAAAACGTTATAAAAGCTTACGATTACATCCGATTTATTGCCATTAGCCGCATTGTATTACACAATATTTCGAATTTACAACCATCGTGGTTAACGGTTGGAGTGCCTGTGGCCCAAATTTGTTTGCATGCCGGTGCCAACGATTTTGGTTCCGTAATGATTGAAGAAAATGTGGTTTCGAAAGCTGGTGCTCATTATAAAATTAACCCCCAGGAAATGATAAGCGCCATTAGACAAGCAGGCTTTGAACCCAAAATGCGAAATCAAAAATTTGAGATTATTGAATGATTCTTTCATTTCTTTTACACTTAAAAGAATATGAGATATTTGCAAATTTGAGCATGGGTATTTTTTACGTAAACTCTAATAACATTCAAACTGCTAACATATCTATCTTAACGGTCTCCGTACTTCTTTGAGGGTTCTCAAAATGATATTGAAAGCTCTCAAAATGATCATGAGGGTTCTCAAAATGGCATTGAGATGGCTCAAAATGATACTGAAATGGCTCAAAATAATATTGAGAAGGCTTAAAATGCTATTGAGAAGGCTCGAAGTGATATTGAGGATTCACAAAATATTCTTGAGCAATCTCAAAACAACAAGATGCTAACTAATGGAAGCAGTCAGATTGTTCTTAACATAAATTCCATTGAACAGCCTCAAAAACGGGAAAATATTTTGCTTAAAACGTTGACATTTCATTTCAGCAAATTTTTTCTCATTATCTTTGCTTTGATTATCGGCTTAACAATAATATTTGTCTTTAAATAAAAAAAGGTATGAAAAAATTTGCAGTAATTTTGGCTGGCAACGGAGTTCTTGATGGAGCAGAAATTCAAGAAGCCGTGTTAACACTGTTAGCAATTGATAAACTTGGTGCAACTTATAGCGTTTTTGCTCCCGATATAAATCAGCATCATGTAATTGACCATTTGCATAAAACCACCATGAACGAAACCCGAAATGTGTTGATTGAATCGGCACGTGTTTCACGCGGAAAAATTCAGCCCTTGTCGGAATACAATGCTTCGGAATTCGATGCTTTGGTCTTGCCGGGTGGATTTGGAGTAGCAAAAAATCTATGCACCTATGCTTTTGATGGCATTGCAATGAAAATTATACCCGAAATTGAAACCGCTATTTTACAAACCCGAAAACTGAGCAAACCCATTGGTGCACTGTGTATATCGCCGGTGATGCTGGCAAAACTAATACCCAATGTTACTATAACCATTGGCACCGACGAAACCACCGAACAACATGTGGAAAAAATGGGTGCCATTAATATCAGAACTAAACATGGCGATGTTGTTGTCGACGGAAAAAATAATATTTTCACCACACCATGCTATATGCTCGATACTACCACCATTTCGCAGGTAGCCGAAGGTGCTGAAAATCTGATAAAAGAAATTTTGGAAAGAATTCCAAATTAATATTTCTGATGAATCGCATCACCATGTTTCAAAAAGTTGATTTTTTGAAAAAATTGTAGGGCAATAATCCAAATAAATATCAGTTTATTGATAAAACAAGTCATGCCGATCGTTTTTTTAATCGCAACTGCACTTTATTTTGTACCTTAGTAAACTTTTTCGGCTAATCATGAAGAAATTAATTTCAGCAGTATTATTTTTCATTCTTTTTACATTTACAGCTTTTGCTACACATCAAAGAGCTGGGGAAATTACATATAAATGGTTGAGCGGATTAACCTACCAAGTTTCCATAATTACCTATACCTATTCTTCAAGCCCTGCCGACCGTCCTTCATTAGAAATATTTTGGGGCGATGGCACTTCAGATATTGTGAATCGGGTTGAACAAACCGCCATAACAAGTGAAATAAACTACAACAGATATACCTACGACGGATTTGCAGGTGGAATTCACACTTATCCGGCACCCGGCACCTATACCATGTCAATGGAAGACCCAAACCGAAACTCCGGAATTAATAATATTCCAAACTCGGTAAACATTCCGTTTTATATTGAAACCACTTTGGTTATCAATCCTTTTTTGGGGAACAATAACTCGCCGATATTGCTAAATCCGCCTATCGACAATGCTTGTATTTATAAGCCATTTGTACACAATCCTTGGGCCTACGATCCCGATGGCGATAGTTTATCCTATAGATTAGATGCCTGCAAAGGAGCCGGAGGTGCCTATATACCAGGGTATTTTTATCCGCCAGCAAACAATGTGCTTACGATTAACCCTTACACAGGTGAACTGCTTTGGGATAGCCCATTATTAAATGGAGAATATAACATTTGTATTATTATTGATGAATGGCGACATGGCATTTGGATTGGTTCAGTTCGACGCGATATGCAGATTAATGTGGTGGATTGTGAAAATACCCAACCCGTGATTGATCCGTTGCACGATACTTGTGTTTTGGCAGGAACCTTCCTTACATTTACTGTTCATGCCACTGATTCACTTACAGAATTGATAACATTAACCGGAAACGGTTTGCCATTGCTTGTTACATCGAGCCCGGCATCCTTTCCACAACCAGTGCAGGGATACGGCAGTGTAAGCTCGCAGTTTAGCTGGCAAACCGAATGTTTGCACATAAAGAAAAGTGCATATCAAATGAATTTCAAAGCACAGGATAATGGATATCCGGTTGAATTGGTTGATTTTGCTTCCATGCAGATTACCGTGTTAGGACCGGCACCCGAAAACCTGAGTGCCACCACTACTGGCGATAAAATAAAACTCAAGTGGGATAAAACCATTTGCACAAATGCCGTGGGATATAGAATATACAGGCGCATTGGCTATTACGGGTTTTTTCCCGACCATTGTGAAACAGGTGTCCCGGCCTACACAGGATATTTAAAAATTGCACAACTAAACAATATAAGCGATACCACGTATTTAGATGATGACAATGGTACAGGCTTGATACGTGGCAATGATTATTGTTATATGGTTATTGCCTATTATCCCGACGATGCTGAAAGCTATGCCTCACTCGAAGCTTGTGCTCAATTGCAAAAAGATGTACCAGTTATTACCAATGTTAGTATCAGAAATACCGACCCGATAAATGGCTCTTTATTACTTGTTTGGTCGAAGCCTACCGAATTTGATACCATTCAAATTCCAGGACCATATAAATATCTAATTTACCAAAGTCCCAATTACACAGGAACCAATTACACACTAATCGACTCGTTGGCATCTATCAACGATACCATGTATATCGACACATTAATTAACACAAAAGAAATTCCATACCATTATCGAATTGATTTTTATAACGACGAGACAGGCAACCGATACCTTATAGGTTCGGCCACCAAAGCCTCATCGGTGTACTTATCATTAGCTCCTACGGATAACAAAATTAAATTGAATTGGGTTTTTGATGTACCATGGCAAAACGATTATTATGTTATTTACAAATTAAACCCAGCAACCTCGCTTTGGGATTCAATAGGAAATACTACCCAATTGCATTATTCAGATAGCGGCTTGATAAATGGTGATACCTATTGCTATTACGTGAAATCTGTTGGGCGCTACACCGCTAGTGGGTTTGCATTTCCATTAATAAATTTATCGGAACGTGTTTGTGGAGTTCCTATCGATAATGTTCCGCCTTGTCCGCCCCATTTAAATGGCGAAACCAATTGCAACGATATTTATAATGTGTTACATTGGGCTAATTCCAGCCTTCCGTGCGCCGACGATGTGATTCGATTTAACCTCTACTCTTCTGCTAATAATACCAGCGATTATACAATAATTTTTACTACAACAAATTTAACGGACACTAGTTTTACACATTCGGGCATTTTCACTATTGTTGGCTGCTATTATGTTACTGCCGTCGACTCCAATAATAACGAAAGTGCACCCAGCAATTTGTTATGCTTCGATATTGATTTGTGTTCTCCTTATGTTTTGCCCAATGTTTTTACTCCAAACAACGATGGTTCTAACGATTGGTTCAGGCCATTCCCTTACAACTTTGTTGAAAAAGTAAACATGCAAATTTTCAATCGCTGGGGAAAAATTGTTTTCAAAACCGAAGATCCGGATATTAATTGGGATGGCAAAGACAGAATGTCGAAACAAGATTGTAGTGTAGGAGTTTATTTTTATGTTTGCGATGTTTATGAACGTAAATTAGAAGGATTGACTAAAAGAACATTAAATGGGACCATTCATTTGCTCAGATAGCTTTTAGCAATTAATGAAACATTAATATTTTCTTTTTCTTGTCAAAATCAATTATTTTTTCTTATTTAGCAAAAAATTCTACAACTAATTATTAACTAAAATCACAAAATATGTCTGAACAGAAAAAATTTGTGCCGTTTGTGTCGTCCGAGACCAATATGGCAGAGTTTACAGTACGTGCATTAATTATCGGCTTAATTATGTCGGTAGTATTGGGTGCTGCCAATGCCTATTTGGGATTAAAAGCCGGTATGACCATAGCGGCAACATATCCAGCTGCAGTTATTGGTATGGCAATTTTAAAAATGGTTAAAGGTTCTATATTGGAAGAGAACTTTGCCCGTACAGTTGGTTCAATTGGCGAATCGGTTGCTGCCGGGGCTATATTCACTCTTCCAGCGTTTTTTATATCTGGTGTATGGCCTGAATTTTACACACCAGGAAATTACATTACTTCTGCATTAATATTGGTTGCAGGTGGTATTTTAGGTATTATGTTTGTGGCCTTGTTACGCCGCGTGATGGTTGAAGATGTAGAATTAAAATTCCCCGAATCAATTGCTGCTGCCGAAATACACAAAGCTGGTCGCCGAAGCGGTGGCGGATCAAAATTTTTATTTGGTGCTATGATAGGCGGTGCAGTTATTCAGGCTCTAGGTCAGTTTAAATTTTTTGCAACATCATGGGAAAAATTTATTGTGTTTGGCAAACAAACTATTACCGGAACAGTTTTTACAGGTAAAGGCGGTTTGCTTTTAAGCTCACCCGGCATCAGCCCTGCATATATGGGCGTTGGTTACATTATCGGGCCAAAACTCGGAGCATTAAACTTCAGTGGTGGTTTAATTGCATGGGGATTGTTAGCTCCAATAATTTATTATTTTATCGCACCTTCTATCAATATGGATTTTTTGAACAGTTGGGCTGCCATGTTGCAAGCAAAAGATCCCAATTTATCCACTACCGATGCTTTAGCCAAAGTTAGCGATGCAGGATATCAAATTACACAAGTATGGCGCTTTATTGTTCGTCCGATTGCTATTGGCGGTATGCTAATGGGTGCTATCTTCACATTATTTAAAATGAGAAAAAGTCTTGCTGCCGGAATCAGCAGAGCTATAGGCGATGTTCGTAAAGCTGCCGGTGGAGCTAATGTATCAACCGACAGAACCGAAAAAGATATTTCTTTCACTTGGATCGTGGTTGGTATTTTAGGTGTAGCTTGTTTAACATTTTGTATAACATTCTTCGTATTTGATGCAAGTCTTATAGTATCTATTGCAGCAGCAACAGTCTTAATTGTTTTGGCATTTCTGTTTGGTGCGGTTTCAGGATATTTGGTTGGCATCATGGGCTCGAGTAATAATCCAATTAGTGGCTTAACTTTAACAGCACTTGTTGTAACAGCATTAATTCTGGTAGCACTTGGTGTTAGCGGAAAAGAAGGTATTGCTACCGTTTTGGGTGTTGCAGCTATTGTATGTGTTTCGGCAGCGGTAGCGGGTGAAATGCTTCAGGATTTAAAAGCCGGACATATTTTAGGTGGAACACCTTGGAAGATGCAGATTGGCGATATTATTGGTGTTATTTTGGCTGCTTCGGTTATGTTTGGTGTGCTAGTCGTATTAAATCAGGGCGATATTGCAAAAGGAATAAAAGAAGGTTATGAAGGAGGCTTTGGAAGTAAGAATTTATCGGCTCCTCAAGCCAGTTTGATGGCCATGTTATCGAAAGGAATTGTAGGAGGACAAATGGCTTGGCCATTAATTATTGTTGGCATGCTTATGGGCCTTGGATTAATTTTAATGCAGGTAAAAAGCCCAATGCTTGTTAGCGTTGGTATGTATTTACCGCTTGAAACCACTTTCGCTATATTTTTAGGTGGTGCTGTTAAGGGCATAGTTGAGGCTATTAGCAAAAAGAAGAACTATTCACTTGGTCAGAATGTGCGAATGGAGAACACCGGAGTGCTGCTTGCATCCGGATTTATTGCCGGAGAAGCCCTGATGGGTTTGGTGTTTGCACTTTTGTATTTTATGAATGTTCCCACATTCTCAATTTTCACGAATCCATCTTTCTTGGTAAGTATTATAGTTCTGCTGATAATTGCCTTTGTACTGGTTTATTTACCGGTGAAACACAGAGGTGATGCAAGTGAACCACCTCCACCAAGTGGAAATTTCTAAAAAATAATAATGGGATTTTGTTAAACAGAATCCCATTTTTTTTTAATTTCACAGTCAAATATAATTTATGTCACAAAAAGTTTCATTGGTTCTTTCGAGTGGTGGCTGTCGTGGTCTTGCACATATTGGTGTTATTGAAGAACTATTAAAAGATGGGTATGAAATTTCTTCCATTTCAGGATCATCTATAGGTTCTTTGGTTGGTGGAATTTATTGTTCGGGAAATCTGGAACGATTTAAGGAATGGGTTTGCCAGCTCGATGAGCTTGACATTTTTGATTTGATGGATTTTACTTTTACCGGACAAGGATTCATCAAAGCCGAACGTTTTTTTAGAAGCTTTGAAGTGTTTATTGGTTGCAAAACATTTGAAGAACTAAAAATACCCTTGGCAGTTGTTGCCACCGATTTAACACATCGTACCGAAGTTGTTTTTGATAAAGGAAGTCTTTTGCTAGCCATCAGAGCATCTGTTGCAATACCTTCGGTGGTGACTCCAGTGCTATATAAAGATATGATTTTGGTAGATGGCGGTGTTATTAATCCGATTCCTAGTGATTGTGTGAAACGCAGCGAAGGCGATTTGTTGGTTGTGGTTGATGTTAGTGCTAATATCTCGTACGAAAAACCACATTTTAACTTATCAATGTTACCGCGTAAACAATTTTCGGTGAAACGAAAACTTTTTGAATATGCCAAAAATAATTTCAATTTGTTTAGCGGCGAAAAATCAGAAACTGTAGGAAAACCGGGATATTTGAGCGTTATTGATAAAACAATCGACATCATGCAGGATCGTATCAGCCGCTTAACCATTGTGCAAGAAAAACCCGAGATAAAGGTTGAATTATCAAGACATGCAGCATCCACTTTTGAATTTTATAAAGCTCAGGAACTGATTGAAGCCGGAAAAATTGCCTACCATAAAGCAAAAGAGCATATATTGCAGAATAATTACTAGTAAGTTTTCTTATCTCACAGATTTAAACTACTTTCGGGAAAGTTCTTTTTATATAAAATCACTTATCATTTTATTATGACAGTAAATTTTTTTCAACGTCGAAAAATTCTTAAGAAACTAAACTATATGGAGGCAACTCCTATCAGAAAATGTAATTTTGAAACCAATGAGGCTGGTATCGTAACACTAATTGTACCCAAATTTAAAAACGAAAAATTCAACACTTTTTTCTTTCATCAACGCAAACGCTATTTTAGAATTGCTCTTGATGAATTGGGGTCAACGGTTTGGCTTCAGATTGACGGGATAATAAATGTTGCTACCATTTGCAATAAGGCCGAAGAACTGTTGGGTGAAAAAATTCAGCCGGTACACGACCGTATACCCAAATTTTTTACCATGCTTTACGAAGCACGATATATTTCGTTCAAAGAAATCGAAAAAGAAAGCAATTGAGTGCTATTTCCTGAAAATAGTAAGTTGCCCTTTTATCAAGCCCTTATTATTGTTCTTGTCTTTATAGCTTAAGATATAATAATACGAACCGTCGGGAATATTTTGAGCATCCCAGTTGTTTTGATAATTGTTTTTATCAAAAACAATTTTACCATTTCGGTCGGCAACTATTAGCGAATTTTCAGGGTATTTATCCAAGTTTATTACAACAAATACGTCGTTATATCCATCACCATTCGGGGTAAAAACATTGGGTATTTCTAAATTATAAACCTGATTATCGGTAACACTATTCGTAATATCTTCCTGAATATTCGGAAGAACAACCGTGGCATCGGTTGTCAGATTATCTGAGTTTTGTGTACTGGTTTGCTGATTAATGGTTGAATTCGTCGGATTTAGTTTTTTTATGTAGTTCATCAACTTAACAACATTGCTTTTCGAGACAGAAGTTTCGGTTTTGTTGGTTATAGGAATGCTTTGATTGTTATTTGCCATCTTCTGATTCGAATTATCTATCACAACATTTGATATCTGGTTTGTTGTTGTATTGTTCGTATTTTGAGATATGCTTTTGTTTTTACCCGATGTGATTGTTGGTGTAGTATTGTTGTTGGCCTTTTTAGGTATTGAAATTGTTGGCCGGTTATTTAATAAAGTAGATTCAACACCCAGTGCATGAATATTGCTCGATACATTGCCTGTGTTTTGCGTATTGGTATCCGAGCTCATCAAATTATTGTTCACATAATACCCTGCTCCATAAACGAACCCAACTGTAAGACTGGCAGCAGCAGCGTAAGTAGCCCAAACTTTAATGTGCATCGAGGCTACTTTGGCTTGTGGCTTAAAGGAGTGTTTTAATTTTTTAAACGAAGCAAAGTCGGCAACATCTTTTCTAATCAATTTAAATTTAAGCTTTCCCCAAATATGGGTATTGGGTGTGTGATGATAGTTATCAAACACATTTTTTAAATGCTCATCAAAACTGTTTAGTCCTCTATGTAATGTTTCACTCATTTATTTTCGATTGTCTTGCAACTTTTCTTGTATAATTTTCCGTGCTTTTGATAATTGCGATTTTGATGTTCCAACATTTATTCCAAGCATTTCGGCAATTTCTTTGTGTTTATAACCTTCTACTATATATAGGTTTAGAACCATTCTGTATCCTTCGGGTAAATCCTGCATTACTTTTAATATTGCATCGGCTGAATGACTTTCATCAATTTGGAAATTATCACCACCTTCGATATCGATTTCAGATGTTTCATCAATATCTGAATGAAAATAATGTTTCAAATTTTTTCTGTAGTTGTTTATTGCTGTATTTACCACTATTCTTCGTATCCACGAATTTAACGAACTTTCTTTGCGAAATGAATGAATTTCTGAAAGAACAGTCATAAATGCCATCATCAAAACATCTTCAGCTTCATCTTTGCTTTTACAATACCTCAAACAAACGCCCATCACAGATGACTTGTAAGTATCAAAAAGAACCTTTTGCGCTTTTCTGTTTCCAGCAATACAGCCCTCAATTATTTTATCTTCCGACATCATCTATATTTTTTTAGACAATAAAAATATTAAAAAGGTTGTATTATTTCGTGTTATTTTTAAAAATAATTCATTACATCAAACTTTTATTGCAATTATTACGCTATATTTGTTGTTGTTTTGAATACTAATCTTATAAAAAATAAATACAATGGGAAATGTTTTAAGTGGTTTGAAACCAAATGCATTATGGAAAAATTTTGAGGATATTTGTGGCATACCTCATCCATCAAAATACGAAGAAAAAATTAGAGAACATGTTTTAGCCTGGGCAAAATCGCATCAATTGCATACTACAGTTGATGCAGTAGGTAACGTAATTGTAAAAAAATCTGCCACTTCCGGAATGGAAAATCGTAAAGGCATTATTTTGCAAGCACATTTGGATATGGTGCCTCAAAAAAATAATGATACACCACACGATTTTTTGAAAGATCCTATTCGTCCGCGTATCGATGGCGAGTGGGTTAAAGCTACCGGAACTACTTTGGGTGCCGACAATGGCATTGGAATGGCTGCTGCGATGGCAGTGTTCGAAGCCAAAGATTTGGTTCACGGACCACTGGAAATGCTGCTTACTGTGGATGAAGAAACCGGGATGACTGGTGCCTTCGGGTTAAAAGCAGGTTTGCTGGATGGTGACATTCTGATGAATTTGGATACCGAAGAAGAAGGCGATTTGTGTGTAGGTTGTGCTGGCGGTACAAATGCAAATATTAAATTTAAGTATTCCAATGAAGCTGTGCCGGCCGACATGATTGCTTTTAAAATTACTGTGAAAGGATTAAAAGGCGGACATTCGGGCGTTGATATCAATTTGGAGCGAGCCAACTCAAACAAACTGCTCAACCGTATTCTTTGGCATGCCTATAACGCTATGGGGTTGCGTTTGGCAGCTATCGACGGTGGCAGCTTGCGCAATGCTATTCCGCGTGAATCGATGGCGGTGATTACGCTGCCGAAAAACAACGTGGATGCATTCAAAAAATTCGTAACTGATTTTACTGCTGTGGCTATCAACGAATATAAAAATGTGGAAACCGATATCGAAATTGTGATTGAAGGTTGTTCCACGTCTTCAAACTTGATTGATTATGCTACCACCGGTAAACTACTGAACGCTATTTATGCGACTCCCAATGGCGTGATGCGGGTAAGTCAGGATATGAAAGGCTTGGTTGAAACTTCAACAAATTTGGCCATAGTGAAATCGGAGAACAACGAGATAAAAATTAATTGTTTGTTGCGTAGTTCGGTGGATAGTGCTAAAGATGATTTGGAAAACATGTTTGCAGGAGTTTATACACTTGCCGGAGCCGAATGTTTGTTCGATGGACAATATCCGGGATGGAAACCTAACTTGGATTCGCCCATTTTAAAAGAAATGTTGGCGGCATACGAAAAACAATTCGGCAACAAACCTCATATAGGTGCTATTCATGCTGGTTTGGAATGTGGTTTGCTGGGCGGTGTTTACAAAAACTGGGATATGATATCGTTTGGTCCTACTATCAATTTTCCGCACTCTCCGGATGAAAAAGCCCATATTGCATCGGTTGAAAAATTTTGGGACTTTTTGGTTGAAACCTTAAAAAATGCACCAAAGAAATAAATAAAAAGTTTTTCTTTATTTATCTCATCAAGCTGTCGTTTTTATTAAACGGCAGCTTTTTGTTTTTTGGTGTCTTATAAATAATCAAATTGGTAGTATCTCTTTGCCACTGAAAGCAAACGCGAGTTATGTGCTGTTGTTTTTATCGTCTTACTTGTTGTTTTCGTTCTTGAATTCTTGTTTTCATAATTTCATACATGTCGACATTTTCCTTGTGTAACCGTTGTGAATATTCTACTAAGAATAGCTTTGCTTTGTCATAATTTACAAATTCCTTTATTATTAAGTCTTTCTTATTTTTTGATGTTAGAACAATGTCAAAAGATTTTGTAACATAATTTGTCGAATTGCCCCTACTATTCATTGTTTGTGACTCATTCGAATATTTTAGAACTATTTTGTCGTATTGTTCTAATGATTCCCATGTTCCAATCT
Source organism: Bacteroidota bacterium (assembly GCA_037128515.1). GTDB lineage: Bacteria > Bacteroidota > Bacteroidia > Bacteroidales > CAIWKO01 > CAIWKO01. The sequence continues at coordinate 16,037 of JBAXWF010000078.1, forward strand.
TAATTATTATAAAGTCAAAGTACGGTTTAATAAATTTCTTGTCGCTGTTAATTAACACCCCTCTTATTGAGAAAAACAAAATTATGCCAGTAATAATCATGAAAATTCCTAATGCACAAACAATAAATGAAATACTTGGGGTCATTTCGAATATAGTAATTATAAGTCCAATGATAAATATAACAGAACCTATGGCTGAAATATAGCCCTTAAAAGTGAGTCCCCTTGATATTTTTTCTATAGTCATTTTTTAAAAAGTGAAGAACGGACAAGGCTGGCGTTCTTTTCGTTTTACTTGTCTGTTTGTTTCTTGCTGATGATGTTTGCTATTTCGTTTAGTTGTTCCAATGACATTGTTTTCAAAGTGTCTTGTAATTGGAAGTTATTTCTGTTTTGTTTTAGTTTGTTTAGCGAATGTGTTTCGGCAAGATAAGCATCTCTTTTCGGTGTCCAAGTTAATAGGTCGTTCGGTGTGCAGTTGAGTTTGTCGCAAATGATTTCAATATGGTCTAAACGAAAGACGCGGGTTTGACTATTTAAAATCTTTGTTGCTGATTGTGGGGATAATCCTGATTTCACTAAAAATGTGTATGGGTTTTGTATTGCACGTTCATTAAAAATAGTTTTGAGGTCAAGTGTTAGCATAATGTTTTTTTTTCTTTTATAAATGATGTTGGCAAAAGTAAGAAATAGTATGCAATAAACAAAAAGTTTTATTTAATAAATCAAAATATGGATGTTTTTGTCCAAAGGCAGGATGCAACTAATCAAAAGCAGGATGCTATATATCAAAAGCAGTACGCTATAAATCATAGACAGGATACAATAAATCAAAAGCAGTACGCAATAAGTCATAGACAGTACGCAATATATCAAATGTAGGATGCAATATAGCAAAAAGCAGGATGCAATAAAGCAAAAGTAGGATGCTATATAGCAATAGCAGGATGCAATAAAGCAAAAACAGGAAGCAATAAATCAAAAGCAGGATGCAATAAATCGGAAGCAGGATGCAATAAATCGGAAGCAGGATGCAA
>JBAXWF010000079.1:0-16653 GCA_037128515.1 Bacteroidota bacterium
TTTTGGGCAAAGCTAAGAATTTTTAGATCTCTCCCCAACTATTGTGGTTGACCCAAGAAAAACGGGAAGAAATAGGGGGGGCAAATAACACCTTGCAAGCCAACCTTAATTGACCACATCTGTAAAATTTTAACGAACGTAAAGTCCACCGGTTACACCTTGGCGGTTAAACACCACAAAATGTTGTGTCGGGTGCGGTAGGCCACCACACCATCAATAAGTGAATAATATACTTTACAGATTTCGGCCGAGGGAACATTGATTTCGAAAACCAAATAATAGGGTATGCCCAACAGGGTGACCGAAGGCAGTAAATTGGAAACCGAACAGGACGAATTAACCGGCGATTGGTTGATTAATGATATGGAATCGAACAATAAATCGGCGCGGAATTGCTCGTCGTAAGTGTCGTTTTTGGTATTGTAGATAAACAGAGTGAAATACTTGGTTTTGCTTATCATATTGAAGGAATAGCGCAGTTGAAATTTGAAATAAAAGGTGGTGTCGGTTTTGCCACGCAACAAAAAGACGACATCTTGTTGCGAACGAAAATCGCCAATGCATCCGCTGGTGTCTTTGGGGTAGTTTTCTTGGTTGGCGAGCATTTGCGAAGTGGGTGGGTGAATGGGTATCAACGAAACGGTGTCGCCAAGGGAGTCTTGAAAAGTGATTCGGTTCACGCTATCATAGGGCACAATCATGATTTCGCGCGGGGTGAACACCAAATCGGCAAGTTTGTTGTTGACACATTCTGTAGTTTTTTTGCATTGAACTAACACCAGCAAACACACGGCTACCAATGCAAACAAAAGCAGGCTTTTTTGTATTAACCTCATAAATATTGTTTTCGTAAAATGGATTTCGAGCAAAAATAGGAATAAATAACTTTGAAAAAGCCCATTACAATAAATTTAACAATATCGAATGAGTTCAATACGCTTTCCGAACATTTTTTGCATTTTAGTTTCATTTAAATTTGTATTTTCCAAACATTACAAGTATCTTTGTCGTTATTAATGTTATTTAATCTGACATCCGAAAGCAATAATAAGAAAACAGACTATTGAATTAAGAAAACAGAAATATATAATCAGAGATAATGAAAATAATCAAACAGACATCAGAAAATAATAATCAGATAACAGAAATATAAAAGAAAACATCAGATATACAAAATCAAATAACAGAATACAATAAGCCGATAACAGATTATATGAATGAGATAACGGAATGGGACAATGAGACGATTTATAGAACCATCACCACTAATGGCAAACAACAAATGAGCGGAACATAAAAACCGATATAACAAAGAACAAACACGAACTAGGTACCGATTAAAAAGCAAAATCAATTTTGCACACAAGCGATAAATCAATGTTTTATTAAAAACCATACAACATGCCCCGACCAATTAGAGTGCATAAAACACTTGGAAAAATACCGATATTAGTAAAAGTTGCACAAAACGAAAATGTTGCCAATAAGCTTTTGCAATATCCCCAAGTGGTGAATCCACCCCACACAACTGCGGATTATCTGCTACTTACTGCCGAAGTAAAGGACTATTATACTCAACATCTAACGGGCAACCACAAAGCCACCTTAAAAATGTATGAAGCGGATAAAAAAATGGCCATTTTTTATTATGAAACGGCCCAATATATCGAGTTGCTGGCCAATCAGCTCCTCGATTCGGCCTTGCCCATTGGCGTGGGTTTTCGTGTTTTTGCCATTCCCAAAACCCGCAGCCGCAAAGGGCTAGTAGTAAAAGATGGTGCATCCGCAGGCGATATATTGATTGAATATTCGCGTATAAAGGGCGCACTTGCTTATCGGGTTGAAGTGGCCGAAGTGGTAAAAGGCAGTGATCCACAGTTTCGTCATGGTGCAGCAGGTGGTATAACCGCTATGACGGTAACGGGCTTAAAACCCGATACTAAATATATGATACACCTCGTCCCCATTTTTTCGCGATACGAAGACCTCACTCTGGCTCCAATTGCATTTAGAACGAAAGAGGATTTTTGATATAAATTAGCGAAAATGGGACTAGTGAAAATACGATATAGAGCAAAAAGTTTCGTGAGACGAAAATTTATAAAGGCGTAGGGGAGTTGCCGATTATAACACATTCTTGCCCACCTACTGTTTGCTATCCTACACAGTTTATCATTTAGCGAGCACCCACTCCAATTTTCGCTTCACACAACAATCCGCCAATTAATCCGTTTATTGTGGGTTAAAAGTTTTGCTCAGCCCTATGCCGCTTCTGAAAACTGAATACCACAAAGCATTTTATATTTTAGGTCTGCTGGCCATGGCCGTGTCGGTCACCCTTTCGCTTTATGTTATGAGTTTAGCGCAGTTTTGGCTTATGCTCAACTGGCTTGCCGAAGGGCGGTTGAAACAAAAATTCAAAACCTTTTTTCAAAACAAAGCCGCCCTAGCATTTTTTGGTATCTATGCCCTGCATTTGTTGGGTTTGTTGTACACCTATAACTTTTCGTTTGCAGCCGCCGATTTGCGAATAAAACTCCCCTTGCTGGGGTTGCCCATTATAATGGCAAGCAGTCAGGCACTCAACCGCCGTACCATCAACTACATTTTGTTGTTTCATGTTTCCGCCTCGTTTCTTTCGACCCTCAGCAGCCTGTACATCTTTTTTACACAAACCATCACCGACATGCGTCAACTATCGGTGTTTATCTCCCACATTCGGTTTTCGCTCAACCTGTGTGTGGATGTGTTTATCCTCATGTCTTTTATTTTTGGTCAATATCGTTTCAAACGATGGCACAAGGCAGTGTTTGGGTTGCTGGCCGCTTGGTTTGTGTATTTTATGTTGTTTATGGAATCCTTCACAGGCATCTTTATTTTGCTCATCACAGGGCTCATTGTGTTGTTGGTTTTCTTTCTCAAAAAAACCAAACCCCTGTATCGCATGGCCTTTTTCGCGTTTCTGATGCTGGGTTGTGTCGCGGTGTTTTTCTATTTTCGAAGCTTATACCACGAGGTGAATTCGGCCCAACCCATTGATGTGGCTAAGCTGCAATACACCACTTCGCACGGAGGCACCTATGTTCACGATATCGACAACAAAATAACCGACAACGGCAATTACACCTGGATGTATGTGTGCGAAGAAGAACTGCAAAGCGCCTGGAACAAACGCAGCCCTAGGCGTTACGACAGTGTGGACCGTTTGCATCAACCCATCAAATTCACGCTGGTGCGATACCTCACCTCCAAAGGTTTGCGCAAAGATATGGATGGCGTGAACGCCCTTTCGGATGCCGAAGTGCATTTGATAGAAAACGGCGTAGCCAATAGGAATAATGCAAAAATAGGCAGCTTTGAAAACCGCATAAAAAACACCATTTGGGAATACGAAAACTACAAAATAACCCACGACCCCCGAGGGCGTTCCATGATTCAGCGGATGGAGTTGTGGCGCGTTTCGTTTATATTAATTCAAAAAAACCTGTGGTTTGGCAGCGGCACTGGCGATGTGAACGATGTGTTTACCTATGGCTTGTACAACAACAATTCCTTGCTGTACGGTTCCGAGCTTCGGTCGCACAATCAGTATCTCACCATCACCTTGGCATTTGGCTTGGTGGGCTTGTTGGTGTTTTTGTTTTGCATTTTCTATCCCCCTTTCAAACTCAAAAAGTTTTCAAACTATTTGTATCTCTCATTTTTTCTAATTGTTATGATTTCCATGCTTACCGAAGACACGCTGGAAACTCAGGCCGGAGTCACATTTTTTGCCTTTTTTAGTTGTTTATTTCTTTTTGCCGATAAAAAGCAACCCACTACTGAATAAAAAAATGTATTTTTGTTTCTACATTAGGTCAACACAATGCAAAACAAGTCGCTTACCATACACTATTTTGAGTTTGACTCAGCCGAACTAAACCCAACCGATACCTTGTTATTGAAAAAGGCCGAAGAAGCCTTGCATTTGGCCTATGCACCCTATTCCGGTTTCAGAGTGGGGGCAGCCATTCTGCTCCAAAACGGCAGTATAGTAATCGGCAACAATCAGGAAAACGCAGCTTATCCGTCGGGTCTCTGTGCCGAACGCGTGGCCATGTTTGCCGCAGCATCACAATATCCCGGGGTGGCGTTTACAGCCATTGCCATCACAGCAAAAGCAAAAAACTTTATTATAAATAATCCTATTACGCCCTGTGGTTCCTGTCGTCAAGTGATGGCCGAATACGAAAATGTTTCGAAAGTTCCCTTACGAATTATTTTAAAAGGCGAAAGCGGAAAAGTGTTGGTTCTTGAAAACGTAGGTAGTTTGTTACCTTTTGTGTTCACTGCCCAGCAACTTTATTTCTCAGAAAAATAATTTCAACTCATTAGTTTAATGTTTTTTGCTATTTTTGTATTTCAATAAGCACAAAAAAATTGATAATTATGGCGAAAATTCGTATCGGAATCATCCTGCTAAGTTTGGCTTTAATGGCTATGACTGTTGACAAACCGGCCTACCAAATCTTTGATGTTAAAGGTAAAAAAACCACCTACGACAAAATGTTGAAAGATATCAGCGAGTGTCAAGTAATCTTGTTTGGCGAATCGCACAACAACCCCATTTCGCATTGGTTAGAACTTCAGGTTGCCAAAGATTTGTTTAAAGTAAAAAAACAAGACCTTGTGTTAGGTGCCGAAATGTTTGAAGCCGACAATCAGGCAGCCCTCGACAAATATCTGAAAGGCGAAATAGTGGAAGATACCCTTCGCAAACAAGCCCGGCTGTGGCCCAACTACGACACCGATTACAAGCCGCTGGTTGATTTGGCAAAAAACACCAATCTAAAATTTGTGGCCACCAACATCCCACGCAAATATGCAGGCTTGGTAATGAAACAAGGCTTCGACGCTTTAAACGCCTTGAGTGCCGATGAAAAAAAACATATTGCTCCATTGCCCATAGAATACGATCCCGAATTAAACCAGTACAAAAAAATGCTTGAAATGCAAATGTCCGGTGGGCATTCGTCGCCCAATTTGCCCAAAGCCCAAGCAATAAAAGATGCTACCATGGCCAATTTTATTTATACAAATTTGGCCGATGGAAAACAATTTTTGCATTTCAACGGTTCTTACCATTCCGACTATTTTGAAGGCATCATGTGGTATTTAAAACGAAAAAATGCCGATATGCGCATACTTACCATTACCACCGTTGAACAAAGCGATATCGGAAAATTGTCGCAGGAGTATATTATGGCTGCAGATTATGTTATTTGCGTGCCGGATGATATGACCAAAACATATTAATTTTGATAAGAGTAATTCTAAGTACTTTTTTCTTCTTCATTCAGCTTTTACTTTTCGGCCAATCGGTGGAACAAACCGGTTATTGTACCTTTTATGCCGACAAATTTCAAGGACATCATACCTCGGGCGGAGAACTGTACGACAAAAACGCATTCACGGCAGCGCATCGCACCTTGCCTTTCAATACCCTGGTTGAAATAACCAACCTGCGCAACAACAAAAAAGTAATAGTGCGCATTAACGACCGCGGTCCTGTGGGCAAAAACCGATTAATAGATGTTTCGAAAGCCGCAGCCATCGAACTCGACATGGTATCCTATGGTGTGCAAAAAGTAATCATTAAAGTCGTATCGGGACCCCAACCCCTGCCCCCAAAAGATAGTGTTGACAAACCGATTCCTATAGTTAATGCCACCACCACTAAGTCCGACTTCAGCGAAAAACAGGTGTTTGATAAAACCCAAAAACCATGCGAGCCCCACGGCTATGGTGTGCAATTGGGGTATTACAAAAACAAAAAAAACTGTTTAGCAGCTTTGGCTTCCTACGAAGAAAACTATAAAACCCAAGGCTATTTTTATGTAGATATAAAATCGCAAAGCACCTTTTACCGTTTAATCTTGGGTAACTTCCCCTCAAGGCAGCAAGCCGAATCATTAAAAATGGCCATTATGAAAGATATTCCCGGTTGTTTTGTGTTGTCGTGGAACAAACTCTGCACCACAGCCACTATCCCAAAGAATTCGAAGCCTTAAACAATTTTTTTATACCGTATTTATTTAATTTATACTTTTACAATTCCATCAAACGCGCATTTATGAATGTACTAGAAACCATACTCACCCGACGTAGTATACGGAAATATATCGACAAGGATATACCGAACGAAATGGTTGACCAATTATTGGAAGCAGCCATGTATGCCCCCACGGCCAACAATTCACAGGCATGGAGTTTTATTGTGATAAACGAACGTCGTTTACTCAATCAGCTTGCCACAATTCACCCCTATGCAAAAATGCTGAAGTATGCACCTTTGGCTATTTTGGTTTGCGGCGATAAACAGATTGAAGAAAACGAAGGCTATTTGAGTGTTAACTGTGCTGCAGCCACGCAAAACATTTTATTGGCAGCCCATGCGCTTGGCATTGGCAGTGTTTGGTTGGGCGTGTATCCAAGAGCTGAGCGTACACAACCCATAAGCGATTTATTGAATCTACCCTTGCAAATTTTGCCGATTTCACTCATATCGCTGGGTTGGCCCGATGAGAAGAAACCCAAACCCGAACGCTTTTTAAAAGAAAATATACATTACAACGACAAATGGTAATAGATTTAATTCGCATCACTTTCCTGATTTTAATATAAATTAGCGATGTTTTACGCTTTTTAATGATACGCAAAGAAACCATACAAAACATTATAGACGCAACTCGAGTTGAAGAGGTTGTGGGCGATTTCGTTTCATTAAAAAAACGAGGTGTAAATTATATTGGTTTGTGTCCGTTTCACAACGAAAAAACACCCTCCTTCACCGTTTCGCCTGCCAAAGGGTTTTATCATTGTTTTGGATGTGGCAAGGGTGGGGGCTCTGTCGATTTTATTATGGAGCACGAGCATATATCCTACCCCGATGCGTTACGCTATTTGGCCGAAAAGTATCATATTGAAATTGTTGAGGAGATACAAACGGCCGAAGAAAAACAAATGCAGTCGGAGATTGAAACCCTGTACAATGTGGTTTCATATGCACAAAAACATTTTTCCGATAATTTGTTCAACACCGAGCCGGGTATTGCCATTGGCTTAACTTATTTTACCGAGCGTGGTTTCAACAAAGAGATTATTAAAAAATTTCAGTTAGGGTATTCACCAGAGAAATGGGACGACTTGTCGAAAAAAGCCATTGATGATGGCTATAGTATCGATTATTTGTACAAAACCGGATTAGCCATAAAAAAAGATGAAGGTGGATTTTACGATAGGTTCCGCGATAGGGTGATATTTCCCATTCATAATTTGAGTGGGCGAATCGTTGGATTCACCAGCCGCATTTTATCATCCGATAAAAACAAACCCAAATATGTAAATTCACCCGAATCGGAAATATACAGCAAAGGCAAAACACTTTATGGAATCTATTTTGCAAAATCGGCTATTGTTGCAGCCAACAATTGTTATTTGGTCGAAGGCAATACCGATGTCATTTCGCTGTATCAATCGGGTGTCGAAAATGTGGTAGCCTCATCGGGAACAGCCCTCACCACCGACCAAATAAAACTCATCAAAAAATTTACCCAAAACATAACCATCCTTTACGATGGCGACGAGGCCGGAATCAAAGCATCCTTGCGAGGCATTGATATGGTGCTCGAAGAAGGCCTGAATGTAAAAATTGTGTTGTTTCCCCAAGGCGAAGACCCCGATTCGTATGCCCGAAAACATGATGCCATACAAATCAAGAAGTTTATTACCGAAAATGCCGTTAATTTTATATTGTTCAAAACAAAGCTATTGTTGGATGAGGCACAACACGACCCCATTAAAAAAGCCGAACTGATTAAAGAAATAGTTCGTACAATTTCTTTAATGCCGGAACCCATTCACCGCAGTCTTTATATTAAAGAATGTGGCGAATTGATGCAAATACAGGAACAATCGCTTCTGAATGAACTCAACAAACTGTTACGCAAAAAATACAAGAAAGATGTTGCAAGCCCTGCCGAATTGGAGTCGTTTGATGCACCCGAATATCAAGAACCTGTTGCCGAAAAACAATTTGTTCAAAACCCATACGATAGCATACCGCTTGAGCAACATTTACTTTGGTTGGTATTAATTTTTGGTGAAACCGAACTGTTACTTGAAAGACCCATTGAGGAAAAACCCAGTCACACTGAAACCTTTTCGATTAAAGTATCTGAATACATTTTAATGATTCTGAATAATGAAGACATTAAGTTTAGCGATGCAAAGCTGCAACAAATCTTCGACGAATACTATGTTCAGCTTCAACAACCCGAAAGCAACGAAAGCACCTATTTTATCAATCATCCGGATAAAGAGATTTCAAAATTATATCGCGAAATAATTAATCAGATCAACTATTTATCGAAAAATTGGGAGGAGAAGTATCATATTTCAACGCCGGTGCACGAAGATAAAGATAAAGCAATTTTAGTGAAAGATATTTCAAACACAATCAATGCCATACAATTGAATCGTGTTTCGAAAGATTTGAACGAAATTGAAGATGAAATGAAAATCCTGCAAAAAGAAAACAGTGGAGACCCGGAATTGATGATATTATTGGATAAGTTTTTAAAAAAACATGCTATTAAAGCCCAAATTAGTGTAAAACTCGGAAGGGTAATAAATTAAAAACTTGAAATCGTTATGAGTGGCAAGATGCTAATAGTAGATTACGGTATGGGTAACTTGAATTCGGTGAAAAGAAAACTCAACCGGCTAAAGATTGAAGCACGTATTACCTCCGATATAAAAGAGATTTTATCTGCCGACAAACTAATATTGCCAGGTGTAGGTCATTTCAGCAAAGCAATGGAAAATTTGCAGAAGTTGAATCTAATCGAAACATTACACGAAGTGGTATTGGTAAAACAAAAACCAATTCTTGGTATTTGTTTGGGAATGCAACTGATGGCAAAAAGAAGTGAAGAGGGCAATACCGCCGGTTTGGGCTGGTTTAATGCTGATGTTGTAAGATTTAAAGTTCAGAACACTTTAAAATTTAAGGTTCCGCATACAGGATGGAATCAAATCGTTACGTCAAAAAAAAGTATGTTGATGCAAGGTATTCCCAATTTTTCAGAGTTTTATTTTGTTCATTCATACCATTTCATCGCTAATGATACCATGGATATTTTAAACGAAACCATTTACGATTATCGGTTCACTTCGGGAGTAGAAAAGAATAACATCTTTGGTGTGCAGTATCATCCCGAAAAAAGCCACGATGTTGGTGAACAACTATTGAGTAATTTTATTGAATTATAAGATGTTTAGACCAAGAGTTATACCGGTATTACTGTTAAAAAATTTGGCTTTGGTAAAAACAATAGGCTTTAAAGAGTATACATACATTGGTGACCCTATAAATGCAGTTCGGATTTTTAACGATTTGAAAGCAGATGAATTAGTGTTTTTAGATATTATGGCTGCGAAAGAAAAACGATTGATTTCGTTAGATTTTGTGAAGGATGTGGGCGAAGAAGCGAATATGCCGTTTGCCGTGGGCGGTGGTATCCGTTCGCTGGAAGATATTCGTAAAATTATTGGAGCCGGTGCCGAAAAAATCATCATCAACAGTTATGCAGCCGAAAATCCCGATTTCATTTTTCAAGCGGCCGAAACATTTGGATCTTCTACCATAGTGGTTTGTATTGATGTTAAGAAAAAATTATTTGGAGGGTTACAAACCTGGACTATGGGAGGACGCAAATCAACAGGATACAATCCGGTTGATTTTGCTAAACTTATGCAGGAAAAAGGTGCCGGTGAAATTGTAATTCAATCCATTGAGCATGATGGCATGATGAATGGATACGATATCAACCTTATAAAAGCCATTTCGAAAGCAGTTTCGATTCCCGTTGTTGCTCTGGGGGGTGCCGGAAACCTGAATCATATGAGACAAGCCTATAGTGAAGGTTATGCCAATGGGTTGGCTGCCGGAAGTATGTTTGTATATTATGGCACGCACAAAGGTGTATTGATAAACTATCCTCAAAAATCGGAATTGGTTTTTGAGTAAAGAATATTGCAGTAAAATATTGACTTAGATATAACCTCATGTGTGGAATAACCGGATTTTATTCTTTACAAAACAGTTTTAGTCACGACGATTTGATTGGCATGACCGATGCCATGACACATCGTGGCCCCGATGCATCCGGATACTTTTATGAGGGGTTTATAGGTTTAGGTCATCGCAGACTCAGCATTATTGATGTTTCGGCTTCGGCCAACCAACCCATGTTTTCGCACAATGATAATTTTGTAATTATTTTCAATGGGGAAATCTATAATTTTCAGGAGATTAAAAAAGAACTTCAAAATGAAAAAGAAATAAGTTTTAATACTACTTCCGATACCGAGGTGATTCTGGAAGCATTTGTGCAATGGGGTCCAACATTTGTTGATAAACTTAACGGGATGTTTGCCATGGCCATCTTCGATAAAACAACGCAATCCTTGTTTCTGTTTCGCGACCGAATTGGTATTAAACCCATTTATTATTTCTACGATGGAAAAAACTTTGCATTTGCATCGGAACTTAAAGCATTGGTCAAAAGCAATTTTATAAGGAATAACATAAAGAGAAACGATATTGCTATTAATGAGTTTTTACATTTGGGATATATTCCTGAGCCGCATTCCATTTATTATAAGGTTTTTAAATTTCCCGCCGGTGCTTATGCCATCATTACCAAAGAGGGGATGCAATGGAAAAAGTATTGGAGAATCGAGGAAAAAATAACGGAAAAACAATCCCTTACTGAACCCGAAGCAAAAGCCAAACTCAAAGAACTTTTAATTAGTTCGGTGAATTACCGTTTGATTTGCGATGTACCTTATGGCACCTTTTTAAGTGGAGGTATCGATTCAAGTTTGGTTACGGCAATTGCGCAAAGTTTGACTAGTAAGCCTATCAATACATTTTCCATTGGGTTCCACGAATCGAAGTACAATGAGAGCAAATATGCGAAAGCCGTAGCAGATTACCTAGGTACAAAGCATCACGAATTTTTTGTTTCCGAACGGGATGCCATTGAATTACTGCCGGAGTTAACCGGCGTTTACGATGAACCTTTTGCGGATTCTTCGGCACTACCCACCATGTTGGTTGCCAAACTCGCACGTAAGTTTGTTACCATGACCTTATCCGGTGATGGTGGCGATGAATTGTTTATGGGTTATGGTGCCTACAATTGGGCAAACCGATTGAACAATCCATTCAGTAAGGTATTTCATCGTCCGATATATGGGGCCTTAACTTTATTCGGAAACAAATACAAACGGGCAGCTCATGTGTTTGATTATCAAAAAAAGGCAGACATAAAAAGTCATATCTTTTCGCAAGAACAATGCCTGTTTAAACGCAATGAAATATCACAATTGTTGACTCCTGAAATAGGGCATGAGATATCATTGGATGAATATTTTAGTGCAATAGAATTATCCCCTGCAGAATCACAATCCCTTTTCGATCTAAAATATTATTTAAAAGATGATTTACTTGTAAAGGTGGATCGTGCAACCATGAAGTATTCTCTGGAAACCCGGGTGCCATTGCTCGATTACCGTATTGTTGAGTTTGCCCTGAATTTACAAGAGAAATTAAAAACAAGAAAAAACACCTCAAAGTATTTGCTCAAGCAAGTCTTGTACGATTATATTCCTAAAACATATTTCGACCGACCAAAGTGGGGGTTTTCAATTCCATTGCAAAAATGGTTAAAGACCAATTTGCGCTATCTGATAGAAGACTATTTGTCAGACGACATGATAGCGAAGCACCAGATATTGAATAAAGAAATGGTTGTCGACTTAAAGAACAGTTTCTTTAATAAAGGACATGATTATCTTTATAACCGATTGTGGTTATTGGTGGTATTAATAAAATTTCTGGAGCAAGAATCCTGATTTATTTGATTTCAAAGGTGTCCCAATCCTGGGCAACATTAAAGCGTTCGCGATATTGTATAAGTTCTTCCTTATACAGAATCATGGTTTCAATAGTTTCTTTGTTTTCAGCAATTTCGCACAAAATTTCACCTTTGGGCGAAACAATCATTGAATTACCAGAATGAGAATTACCATGGCCATCTTCGCCCACTCTGTTGATGCCAGCAACAAAAGCTAAGTTCTCGATGGCGCGGGCAGGCATTAATGCACGCCAGTGCTGTTTACGTTTTTCGGGCCAATTGGCCACGTAAAGTAAAAGATCGTATTCGAAGCGATGATTGGAATAGGTGTTTTTGGCCCACACGGGGAATCTCAAGTCATAACAAATCAAAGGACAAATATGCCAGCCATTGAGATCCACAATCAGTTTATTTGTTCCGGGTGTAAAATGCAAATGCTCGTTGCCAAAACGAAACAGATGACGTTTATCATACGTTTCGAAAGTGCCGGAGGGGCGCATCCAAACCAACCGATTGAACAAATGTCCCGAATCGTTGCACAAAAAACTACCTGTGATAACACAATGATGGTTTTTGGCTTGAGTTTTCATCCACTGAAAGGTTAAGCCGTCGGGTGGTTCTGCATTTGCTGCACCATTCATGGTAAATCCGGTATTGAACATTTCGGGCAATACAATCAGGTCGGGCTTTTGGTTAATGGTAGCAAACTTCAGAGCAAAATGTTGCAAATTCTTTTTGGGTTGCTCCCAAAACAAATTGGATTGTACGATACTGATTTTTAAATCTTGCATAGAATTTCAGTAGCTTTTTCGAGGGTTTCTTCTTTTTTCGCAAAACAAAAACGAAGCACTTTGTTGTCGATAATTTTATGATAAAACACCGACACCGGAATGGATGCCAGTTTGTATTCTTTGGTTAAGCGAACTGCAAAATCTACTTCGTTTTCGTCCGAAATGTCGCTATAATCGAGCAATTGAAAATAGGTTCCGTAACTTGGAACAATTTTGAATCGCGAACCAGTGATTCGTTCGGTAAAAAAATCGCGCTTTTTCTGATAAAACGTATTCAAATGCATGTAATTATCCGAGTCGGCCAAGAAATCGGCAATGGCATATTGAATGGGGGTGTTGCAGGCAAAAACAATAAACTGATGGGCTTTACGGAATTCGGTAGTAAGCCGTTCGGGGGCTAAACAATATCCCATTTTCCAACCAGTGGCATGTAAGGTTTTACCAAACGAACCTATAACCAAACTGCGTTCGACAAGTTTCGGATAGCGGCAAATGCTCTCGTGAACAATGCCATCATAAATCAAGTGTTCGTAAACTTCGTCGCTTAGTATAATGATATCGCTGCCCTTGGTAAGTTTTTCCAGAGCTTTCATATCATGGGGCCGCAACACACTTCCGGTGGGGTTGTGCGGCGAGTTAATAATAATCATGCGGGTTTTATGCGACACCAGCTTTTGCACCTCTTCCCATTCAATATGATAATCGGGCGATTTCATGGTGGCGTATTTAGGAATACCGCCGTTGAGCTTGATTGCTGGCACATACGAATCGTAGGCCGGTTCAAACACTATAACCTCGTCGCCTTCGCGGACGAAAGCCGAAATGGCCGCATACAAGGCTTGGGTGGCTCCGGCAGTGATGGTGATTTCGTTTACCGGATCGTAAACAAGGGTATGTGCCAAGTTTATCTTCTTGGAAATGGCCTCGCGCAACACCGGAACTCCCTGCATGGGAGCGTACTGATTAAAGCCTTTTTTCATATATTGATTTACCAAATCGATAAGTTTGGCAGAAATATCGAAGTCGGGGAAGCCCTGCGAAAGATTGATAGCTTTGTTTTCGTTGGCAAGTTGCGACATCACCGCAAATATGCTGGTGGCAACGCCCGGTAGTTTTGAATTGTTGCTGTTATACGAATAAGACATAAGCTTTGTTAATTATTTTGATGCCGAATTAATTAATGCTTTTAATGGTTCCAGCCCTGTTACATTTCCTTCCTGAATAGCTTTCAACACGGCTCCGCCACCGGTGAAAATATAGTATTTTGGACTATCGAGGGCTGCGATATACAAACCGGGCAGCAGTCGTTTCAGTTCCTGCATGGTGTCGCCACCTCCATAAAGCTTTACTGCCGAAGTGTTTTTATCGATAAGTTCGTCAAGAGCAATGGTTCCATCATTAAAGAAAGGCATGAAACCCATAACAGCGTTCACAAAAATAGTTTTCGCTTCGGAAAACACTGTCAGTACCTCGTCAGTATGAAACGATTTGGCATCCACATCCAACACATAATTCAGCTTGGTTCCTGGCTTGAGATGGGCAATGTTGTGCGTTCGGTATTGTCCTTGCAGTTTGCCTTCCAGAGTATCTGATTCGATGATAAAAGCCAATTCAATGAGTTTGCCTGGAAAATCGTTGGCAAATTCAACAAAGGTTTTGGCATGATCAATATCTTCCTGCTCTACGCCTTTGATTTCTATTCCGTATTTGGCACACAAATAGGCATTGTAAATCACGCCTCCCAACACCAGTTGATCTGAAACTTTCAGCAATGCATTTAGTGAGTCGACTTTGGTATCGAATTTTGAACCGGCAACAACCGACACAAATGCACGTTCGGGATGGTAAATGCGTTCCAGATTGGCAATTTCTTTCTGCATTAAAAAACCGGCATATGAAGGCAAATACTTGGCCACTTTTACGGTGGAAGCATGAGCTTGCCACGACCCAAACGCATCGTTTACAAAAATATCGGCCAAGCCTGCCAACTGATATGCAAATCGGTCGGCGGAATCGTCTTTGGCTTCTTCGCCGGCAAACCAACGGGTGTTGGGCAAATAAATGCCATCAATTTCATTTTCGCGCAAATCGCGTATGAGGTGATTGATAGAGGTTTCTATACCCAAATATCCCTGAGTGCCGAAAGCCTGAAATTCGGGGACTTTGAGACTGATATGCAATTTGTTTTGCAGATACTCAACAATGGGCTGAATGGAAGTATCGTCGGAAATGGTGATTTCACCTGTTTTTTTGTTTTTAGGTCGTCCGGCATGTGTCATGAGTATGATTTTGCCACCTTTGGCATTGATATAATATAAAGTTCCCAAGGTGGCATCGATACGATAGGGGTCGTGAATGATACCCTTTTTAACCACATTGTGGTCTACACGAACTAGCACTATTTTGTTTTTTAGATCGGCATGCTGCAACAATGGCAAATTAATGCCTGCAAGTACATCATTCATAACGGTTGTAGTTTAGTATTTCTTGGGTAGGTTTACGGATTTTATCGCGCACGGTTGCATCGGAATAACCCAAAGTGATGAGCAATCCAATGCGTTTGCTTTTGGGTAGATGGAGCAGTTCGGCTATTTTCTTTTCGTTGAACCAGCCCAGCATGCATGTTCCCAGACCTTCTTCGGCAGCTTGCAGGCAAAAATGTTCGGCGGCAATGCCAATGTCAATCAAATAAAAATCTTTGTCTTTGATGCGACCGCCTATTTGCGATACCAATGTGGGTTTTTCCATCACAATAATGGCAATTACAGGGGCATCTTTCACAAATTTGTTGAAGGTAACCACGGCATTGTAGGTTTCTTTGGCAATGGCGTTTTTGAGTTGGGTTTGATCAACAATTATAAATTTCCAGGGTTGCGAATTGCAGGCCGAGGGTGCCAAGCGTGCTGCTTCAACACATCGGTTTATTTTTTCGGGTTCAACGGGTTGCGTGGTATATTTGCGGACGCTTTGGCGTGTTTTGGCGAGTTCTAAAAAGTTCATTTGGTTTCTTTGGTTTTTATTTTGGCGCGGACCCATTGTTTCAGGGTTTCGAATTCTTGGTCGGTAAAGTATTTTTTGGGAAACAAACTGAAGCGAAATTTGTTGGGATACACCATAATGACGTTGGGATGTATCATGGCCGATTGGTAGAACTCCCAATTGTTGGTTGCATTGATGTTTTCGGATTTTACTTGAACCGAATCGGGGGTGAACACATAGTGGAACGGTTTTTTAAAGTCGGGCATTTTTGAATACATGCGTTTGCCGATAGAACTCAAGTTGTAAAAATACAACACAGCAATAATGGCACCGTAGAATAACAAAAACCAGGCCGCCCAGTTGGTGTAGTTGAGCCCACTTGCATAAAACTGAAAAACGAGCAAAAATATCCCAACCAAAAACGAAAGGCCGCCCACCATGAGCAACAAGCGGCTGCGCACAGGATAGGCTTTTTGGAAGTGCATGGTATAGGCCAACTGCAGGTCGTTAGAGGTATATAGTATTGTTTTTTCGATGGGTTCCATAAATAGGGTTTATTAACGCAGATATAATGAACTACGATGCAAATATATGAAATTTGTGAGAGAAATTTGTAATTAGAATATTGTAGATAGTATTTAGATGATAGTAGGTGGGCGGGATGTAATCGCAAATTAAGTCAGTAATCCACATTCGATAAAGGGCGGGTTTTAATTGCAAATCACAAATCGTTTGTCGTTATCATGGCTTATAGTTGGTGGTTTATAGCTAATCAGCAATCGGCAGTTGGTAGAGAAGGGTTTGTTTATTAATTTTTTTCGAGTTCATACGAAACAACAACACCTTAGTTGCATTAACTTCATAATAAGGGGTCAACCACAATAGTTGGGGAGAGATCTAAAAATTCTTAGCTTTGCCCA
>JBAXWF010000008.1:0-85647 GCA_037128515.1 Bacteroidota bacterium
AGAAGCAATCCTTATATTGGCTTTGCTTCTTTCAATTTTTTATCGGACAACAGTGTTTTTTTAATTAAAAGGATGGTAGTTTTTTCGATCTTTTTTATGTAAAATTTACTATATTTGTCTATCATGAAAATTCATTCATACGCAAGGGCATATAACTCTTATTTAAAACTGGAAAAAGCATTAGCTACTAATTCAATTGATTCCTATCTCTTAGATATTGAAAAGTTTGTTCAGTTTCTTAAGTATAAAAATATAAATCCATCACCTAAGGAGGTTAATCTTACGCTTCTGCAAGAGTTTATTAGTTGGCTTAACGCGTTAGGAATGAGTTCGCATTCACAAGCTAGAATAATATCCGGTTTAAAATCATTTTTTCGATTTTTGATCACTGAGAATATTATAAATAGTGATCCATCAGAGTTATTAGAGTCACCGCGTTTGTCACGAAAATTACCAGAAACTCTAAGTATTGTTGAAATTAATCAGCTAATTGATTCAATTGATTTATCATTACATCAAGGACAACGGAATAAGGCAATTATTGAAACACTTTATGGCTGCGGATTACGTGTGAGCGAACTAATTAATTTGAAAATTTCTGATCTTTATTTCAGCTCATCTTTTATTCGAATTGTAGGGAAAGGTGATAAAGAACGATTAGTCCCAATTGGAAAGACAGCTCAAAAAATGATTTTTCTTTATATTGATTCTATACGAAAACATCAAGTTATTATTAAAGGAAATGAAGATATACTATATCTAAGTAAACATGGAGCTAAACTTACACGTGATATGATATTTAAAATCATCAGAGGATTGGCAATTAAAATTGGCTTGAAAAAGCATATAAGTCCTCATACATTTCGACATTCATTTGCATCACATCTTGTCGAAAATGGAGCAGACTTAAGAGCTGTTCAAGATATGTTGGGTCATGAATCCATTATTACTACTGAGATATATACTCATCTTGACCGTGAATTTCTTAGAGATGCTATTATTCAATTTCACCCAAGAAAATAAATCTGTCTCTCGTGGAGAATAGAGAAGGATTATTCGATATAGTTTAAGGAAGTTGGAAAAAAAAAGCAGAAGTAAGAACTTCTGCTTTTTGTGACAATGCTGGGATTCGAACCCAGGACCCCCGCCTTAAAAGGGCGATGCTCTACCAGCTGAGCTACATTGTCTCTGTTTTTTTGAGGGTGCAAAATTACAGACATTATTTTAATTACCAAAAGAATTATAAAAATAAATAAATAATAATCGCTAATGTGTTGTAAATTTGAAATTAGTAGATGTTATATTATTTATTCTATACAACAATTACTATTTCATGAAATAATTCAATATTTTTGTGAAAAAAATCTATGATGAGAGATAAAGTATGCATTATAACTGGTGCTTCTTCAGGAATTGGAAAAGCACTTGCCTTTGAGCTTGCTGATCAGAAAGCGAAAATTGTTTTAGCAGCCAGAAATGAACAAGAACTAAATACTATAAAATCACAAATTGAGAAATCAGGTATAGAAATATTGGTTGTAAAAACTGATGTTAGCATAGAAGCTGAATGCAAGAATCTTGTTGAGCAAACTTTAAATCGGTTTCATAAAATTGATGTGCTAATTAATAACGCAGGAATTTCGATGCGTGCAGTTTTTGAAGATGTTGATTTAATAGTATTAAAAAAGTTAATGGATATTAATTTTTGGGGAACAGTATATTGCACAAAATATGCGTTACCATTTTTGTTAGAATCAAAAGGAAGTTTAACAGGTGTTTCATCAATTGCTGGTTACAAAGGGTTACCCGGAAGAACCGGGTATTCTGCATCTAAATTTGCAATGCAAGGTTTTCTCGAAGTTTTGAGGATAGAAAATTTAAAAAAGGATTTACATGTACTTATTGCATGTCCTGGTTTTACAGCATCAAATATTCGGAATACAGCATTGGCAAAGGACGGTTCGATGCAAGGCGAGTCACCTCGTAATGAAGATAAAATGATGCAAGCTGATGAAGTGGCGAAGAAAATTGTTAGGGCAATACAAAAAAGGGAAAATAGTATTATACTTACATCACAAGGGAAAATGACTGTGATGTTAAATAAGTTTTTCCCAAAATTTATGGATAAAATGGTCTATAATCATATGGCAAAAGAACCCAACTCACCATTAAAATAATTTTATTCTAAACATTTATTTGTTTATAAATATGCGAATGAGTGCTTTTCTACATGAATTATTTTAAATAATTTCGCATACTTTTTTAATAATAAGAAAATCCTCTTTTAGGATACCGTTAATTATAAATTAATATTACCTTAAATTGAAATTATGTTTTCCCTTTTAAGCAAAGAAATCAGCAGTTTTTTAAGTTCGCTTATAGGTTATATTGTTATTATTGTTTTTTTGGCAATAAATAGTTTGTTTTTATGGGTTTTTGATACCGATTTCAATATTATAAATTCAGGATATGCATCGCTTGATGGCATGTTTATGATAGCCCCATTTGTTTTTCTATTTTTGATTCCTGCAATAACAATGCGATTGTTTGCAGATGAAAAGAAATCGGGAACTATTGAATTACTACTAACAAAGCCGATTAGTGATTTGCAAATCATTCTCTCTAAGTATTTTGCAGGGTTAATACTTGTTGTTTTTTCTTTATTACCAACACTTATTTATTTTATTTCGGTTTCATATTTGGGGTTTCCGAAAGGAAATGTTGATACTGGTGCTTTTTGGGGATCTTATATCGGACTTTTGTTTTTGGGTGCTGCTTTTGTTTCAATTGGGCTTTTTTGTTCTACTTTAACTGATAAACAAGTGCTTGCTTTTGTTTTGTCCGTTTTCCTTTGTGGATTTATGTATATTGGTTTTGAGTTTATATACTCTCTTGATGTTTTTGGAAAGATTGATTTATTAATTCAATCAGTTGGAATTAATGCGCATTATATTTCTTTAAGTAGGGGAGTTATTGATACTCGTGATATTATTTATTTTTTTAGTCTTATTATATTATTTGTTTTGCTTTCAAAAGTTTCTCTTGAAAAGCGTAAATGGTAAACACAGATTAACCCTGAAAGAAAATGGGAAACAAAAAGAAACGAATTAAAAAAAACAACCTCATACAGCTTGGTTTAAGCTTAATAATCATTTTTTTGGTAAATATTGCTTCTTATTATTTATTTACCAGATTTGACCTTACTTCTGAAAAAAGATATACACTTTCCAAGTCAACAAAAAATTATTTAAAAAAGGTTGATGATGTAATTTATTTTAAAGTTTATCTGGAAGGTGACTTTCCTGCTGGTTTTAAACGACTGAGAATGGAAACTAAAGAAATGCTTGATGAATTCAGGGCATATAATGACAATATTCAATATCGATTTATTAACCCATCTGAAGGTTCTGATAAAAAAAAGGTACATAGCACTCAAGAACAATTAATACAAAAAGGATTGCAACCGACAAATCTTCAGGTAAAATCTGCGGATGGAAATTCTCAACAAATTATATTTCCTTGTGCACTCGTTTCATATAAAGATAAAGAATTTCCAGTTCAATTATTGATGAATCAGATTGGAATACCATCAAATGATGTCTTAAATCATTCAATTCAGAATCTGGAATATAATCTTATTAATGTAGTAAGGAAGTTGATTGTAAGAGAGAAACCTAGAATTGCTTTTGTGGAAGGACAAAATGAGCTGGATAATACAAGGATGGCTGATATTATGAACTCTTTATCTGATTATTATGCTGTTGATCGCGTTAAGATTGATGGCAAGATTAATAGTTTGATGCTTCGTGGTACAAAAGAAAAACCGCTCTTGAATAAATATAAGGCATTAATAATTGCAAAACCAGATACAGTCTTTAATGAGAAAGATAAATACTTTATTGATCAGTTTGTGATGCATGGTGGAAGAATTCTATGGTTGATTGATCCTGTTGTTGCTGAAATGGATAGTCTTAGAAAAGCTCCAGGTGAAACAATAGGCTATGGTAGAGACTTAAACCTAGATGATATGCTTTTCAAATACGGCGTTAGAATTAATACAAACCTTATACTAGATTTGAGTGCATTGCCAATTCCTTTTGTAACTGGTCAATCAGGAGGACAGCCGCAAATTGAAATGGTGCCATGGTATTATTTTCCTTTAGTTATGCCTAATTTAAAACATCCAATTGTCAGTAATTTAAATGCTATAACTTTTGAATTTGCCAGCACTATTGATACTGTTGGTGGTAAAGGAATCAAAAAGACTGTCTTGCTTACATCTTCAAATTATTCAAGAGCAATTAATACTCCAACCCGAATATCGCTTGATATTATGGATAAAAAGCCTGACGAACGCATATATAATATGCCTAATTTGCCTGTAGCCGTTTTATTAGAAGGGAAATTTGAATCTGTATATCAAAACAGGGTACCACGATCATTAATTAATGACAAAGAAAGTTTTGATTACAAGGAAATAAGCCAGCCCACCAAAATGATTGTTGTATCGGATGGCGATATTATTAAAAACCAGCTTGAAAAGAAAACTGGGCGACCTTATCCTTTAGGTTACGACCAATATACGAATCAAACATTTGGTAATAAAGATTTTATTTTAAATTGTATCGATTATTTATGCGATGATAGTGGGATTTTGGCAATACGTTCGCGTGAATTAAAAATGCGCATTCTTGATGAAAAATTAATTGAAAATAAAAAGTTTATAATACAATTTATTAATACTGTTTTTCCAATATTTCTGATACTAATCTATGGCATGATTCAATGGATATATAGAAGACGTCGTTACATGCATAAAAAACATTCTAATTAATCTACTCATGAAAAAAAATCGTTTAGCTATAATTATTATTCTGATTCTGGCAGTATTAACAGTTGTTCTTTTTGTATTAAAATCAAAAACAAATACGCTTGGAAATGAATTTAACACTTTTGCTGTTGACGATACTGCTTCAATTACAAAAATATTTATTGCAGATAAAAATAATAACTCTATAATTTTGAAGAGAATCAATCCAGCAGATTGGGTAGTGAATGATTCATTTAAAACTGCAAAAGAAGTTGTGGTAACGCTGCTTAAAACTATTATGAATGTGGAAGTGAAAGCCCCTGTATCTAAAGCTGCTCGGGAGAATATGATTAAAATTATGGCAAGCACGGCTACCAAAGTTGAGATTTATCAGAAGGTTTATCGCATTGATTTGTTTGGCAAAATTAAGTGGTTCCCTCATGAGAAACTAACAAAAACCTATTATGTTGGTTCGGCAACCATGGATAATTTAGGTACTTATATGTTGATGGATAAATCGGAAACGCCCTACGTTACCTTTATACAAGGGTTTAATGGTTTTTTATATACACGATATAGTCCTTTTCTGAAGGATTGGCGCGATCATGGTATATTTGCTTTTCATTATAATCAGCTAAAAAGTGTCGAAATAAAATATTTTGATAAGCCTGAGAAATCATTTACAGCGACAAAATTAAATCCAAGAGATTTTGAATTGGTTAGTTTAGTTACAAATTCGAAAATTAAAGATTACGATACCATAAAAATGATGGATTTATTTTCTTCGTTCGAAAATATACGCTTTGAGGCATTATTGAATAATTTGAACAAGCTTACCAAAGATTCTATAGTTCAGCAGATGCCATTTAATATTATTACTTTAACTGATACTACAGGTGCAAAGCATTCTATAAAAACATTTTTAATGAAAGCACCGCCTACCCAAGTTGATCAAACAGGAAAACTTGTTGTATGGGACAGAGACAGATTATATGCTTTGATTAATGATAATCGCGATTTGGTGATGATACAATATTATGTATTTGATCGAATTTTTAAGCCATTAGATTTTTATTTGTATGGTGCAAAGCAGGATAAACCACGATTTACCGATGTGCAGGAAATTAAATAATTGAATAAAATTTGTTTATAAAAAAAAAGAATCAAAATTTTTTCTTATTTTTGTAAAGTGAGTTTATTATTAAAAGTCGAGTTTAATTAAAACCAAATAAAATGAAATTTATCTTATCAACATCAGTTTTGTTGAAAAATCTGCAAGCGATTAGCGGCGTGCTTAATTCAAGTAACACTTTGCCAATTCTTGATAATTTTTTATTTGAATTAACTGATGAAAAACTTAAGGTTACGGCATCAGACCTTGAAACAACCATCGCTGTTTCTATTCCGGTGAATAAAGCTGATGAAAATGGGAGTATTGCAATACCGGCTAAATTTCTTATTGATACATTGAAGACATTTCCTGATATTCCAATGTCATTTAATATAAATAACGAAACATTTCATGTTGAAATTTCGGCGGGTGATGGAAAATACAAATTAACTGGTTATAATGGGGATGAATTCCCCAAGGCACCCATTGTTGAAGATGGAACTAGCATTATTTTGAATTCGCAAACATTAGCTAATGCATTCAACAAAACATTGTTTGCAACAGGAAACGATGATATGCGTATTGTAATGACTGGTGTTTTTTGCCAACTATCTGAACAAGATATCACTTTTGTTGCTACCGATGCTCACAAGTTGGTTCGGTATCGCCGCACCGATACAAAATCGAGCGAAACAGGTTCATTTATTCTGCCGAAAAAACCTTTGAATCTTATAAAAAATATTCTTTCTGCTTATGATGTTACTGTAAAATTCGAATACAATAATACCAATGCGTTGTTTGAATTTGAAAATTTCGCACTTATTTGTCGTCTTATTGATGGCAAATACCCAAACTACGAAGCGGTTATTCCTGTAAACAATACAAAGAAACTTACCGTCAATCGTCAGCAAATTCTAACATCCATCAGACGTGTATCCATTTTTTCGAATCAGTTAACTCGTCAGATTCGTTTTTCTATTTCGGGTAAAGAACTCATTCTGGCTTCGGAAGATACGGAATTGGCAAATGAGGCCAAAGAACGTTTAACTTGCAGTTTTGATGGAGAAGATATCGATATCGGTTTTAATTCAAAATTTATTTTGGAAATGATCACTAATATCGACTCAGAGGAAATTTGTATTGAGATGTCGGTGGCAAATCGGGCTGCACTGATTTTTCCTGTAAATAATGAAAATAAAGATGAAGATATTCTTATGCTTGTGATGCCTGTTATGCTGAATCAGTAATTTAAATAACCAAACTTATAAAGCAAGATGTCATTATCTTGCTTTTTTTTAATCGGTAAAAAAATGATTTCGTCAGAATCAAATAAAGAACTTGATGCATTGATTGATTTAATTGATGAACCTGATGAAACTATTTATCTGAAAATTAGAGCACGCATTATTTCATACGGAAAAGATGTGCTTCCTTTTCTTGAAAATGCTTTAGAAAACAATCTTAAACCCTTGCCTCAAAAACGAATTGAGCAACTATTGCACAAATTGCGATTCGATACTATTTTAAACGAATTGTCGGATTGGTATTTGTTGGGAGGTTCAAATTTGTTGTTAGGCTATTTAATCATCACCAAATATCAGTATCCACATCTAGATGAAGTTATAATTAAGGATGAACTGGAAAAAATCAGAAAGGATGTTTGGTTTGAACTGAATTCGGAATTAACCGCATTAGAAAAAGTAAAACTGATTAATCATGTTTTATTTGATGTGCATAACTTTGTGGGTGATCGTACCAATTTTCATTCACCATTAAATTCGTATTTGAACACGGTTATGGAATCGCACAAAGGAAATCCATTGTCGATTTCGATGATTTATATTATTATTTCGGATTTATTGGAGATACCCATTTATGGCGTGAACCTTCCTGAGCATTTTATTTTGGCTTATTTAGATAGGCATAACAAAGCAAAAGGAATTGAAACCGAAAAACCAAAAGTATTGTTTTATATTAACCCTTTTAGCGGTGGTACGGTTTTTTCGAAAAACGATATTGATGAGTTTTTACGCCAAATTAAAATCGACCCTTTAGAGTATTATTACCAACCCTGCAGTAATGTTCATATTATTCGACGCCTGTTGCGCAACTTAATTTTTTCGTACGAAACTTCAGGAAATAAAATAAAAGCCTCGGAATTGGAAAAACTAATGGAAATATTGAAATAAAAAAAGCCTCTGAATTTTCAGAGGCTTTTTTATTTTTATTCGAATGATAAAATCGATTTTCGAATAATCTCAATGGCTTCGTGCATTTGTTCTTCGGTAATAACCAAAGGGGGTGCAAAGCGAATGATGTGGCCATGGGTTGGTTTTGCCAACAAGCCGTTGTCGCGCATTTTTAAACAAACATCCCAGGCTTCTTTGCCGTTTTTTGGACGAATAATTATGGCGTTGAGCAAACCTTTGCCGCGCACAAGTTCAATCATATCCGATTTGATTTTTCGTATCTCATCGCGGAATAATTTCCCCATTCGTTCGGCATGTTCGCATAAGTTTTCGTCGGTAACCACCTGCAAAGCTGTCATGGCAATTTTTGCTGCAATGGGGTTGCCTCCAAAGGTGGAGCCATGTTCGCCGGGTTTAATGGTGAGCATAATTTCGTTGTTGGCTAACACAGCCGAAACGGGGAATGTGCCTCCCGAAAGGGCTTTTCCTAAAATCAACACATCGGGTTTCACGCCTTCGTGGTCGCAGGCCAACAATTTTCCGGTGCGGGCTATGCCTGTTTGCACTTCGTCGGCTATAAACAACACATTTTTGGCTTTGCACATAGCATAGGCTGTGGCTAAATAACCTTGGTCGGGGACAAACACTCCGGCTTCGCCTTGGATGGGTTCAACCAAAAATCCGGCAACATCTTTATCTTCTAATGCTTTTTCCAATGCACTTAAATCATTATACGGAATGGTGATGAATCCGGGTGTGAACGGCCCAAAATCTTTGCGCGCATCGGGGTCGGTTGACATGGATACGATGGAAATAGTGCGACCGTGGAAATTGTTTTCGCAACAAATAATTTTTGCCTGGTTTTCGGCAATACCTTTTACTTTATAAGCCCATTTGCGGGTAAGTTTCAGGGCCGTTTCGTCGGCTTCGGCACCGGTGTTCATGGGTAATACTTTGTCGAATCCGAAATATTCGGTTATAAATTTTTCGTAAGGACCTAGGCAGTCGTTATAAAAGGCGCGCGAGGTTAGTGTGAGGGTTTTGGCTTGTTCTATCATGGCATTGATGATGCGCGGATGGCAATGGCCTTGATTTACGGCTGAGTAGGCCGACAAAAAATCGTAATACCGTTTTCCTTCAACATCCCACATAAACACGCCTTCGCCTTTGCACAAAACCACCGGTAGCGGGTGATAATTGTGAGCTCCGTATTTATCTTCCAAATCCATTGCAGCTTGTGTGGCTGTGTTTGCTTTTACTGTGTCTTCCATATTTATTTTTGTTTTAAGATTTCAAATTTTTAGCAAACCTACAGGTTTTTTTTTACATACCCAAAACCTGTTAAAAATTTCTATATTTTTCGACTCACGAGTTTGGGTAAATAAAATTGTTGTAATTTAGCCTTCAATAGGTCATTTGGGTGTTTTGTTCAAGTTGAAATTGCAAGTTTACGCTTATGTTTTGTTTTGATGCCGAATTAATTAAAGGAACTCAATTTAATGGGTGGACGTATGTTGATTTGCCGTATGAGGTGGCCCTAAAACTAAATAAAAAAGGGCGCATACCGGTGTGTGGACATATTGATTCGTGCGAATTTCGTTCTTCTTTGAACAAAAAAGGCGATGGTAGCTTGTTTTTGTTTGTGAGCCAACCTTTGCAAAAAGCGATGGGTAAACAGGCGGGCGATGTGGTGAAGGTGCAGCTTGCCGTGGATACCGAACCGCGCATTGCGCTTGTGCCCAACGACCTTGCGGAAGCTTTGGCCGAAAGCGAAAAGGCGCGGCAGGTGTTTCAACGATTTACGTATTCGCACCAAAAAGAAGTGATTGACTGGATTGATGATGCCAAAAAAGCCGAAACCCGCATTCGCCGCATTGTTAAAGCTATTGGCATATTTGAAAAATATAAATGATAATTTGCATGAAAAAAATCTGTCTACTACTCGTGTTTTTCATTTCGTTTTCGTTGGTGGCACAAGTAAACAAGCCTTTTTATCAATCGATTGTGGCGGGTGTTTCTTACGACACGGTGCTGTTTAATCTGCAAAAGCTGCAAGCACTGGGTGTGAAATCGCCGGGCTCGGCTGCTATTACTAACACCAAGAACTGGTTGATTTCGAAATATCAGCAGTTTGGTTATACCAATATTGTTGGTAGTAATTTTTCGTATTCGGGCAACACCCTCACCAATTTGGTGGTGACCAAAACCGGCGACTTGTATCCCAACACTTATTTGATTGTGGATGGACATTACGATTCCAAAACAGGCACGGGCACCAACGATAATGGCAGCGGTGTGGCTATTGTTTTGGAAATTGCGCGTTTGTTGGCCAACGTGAACACGCACTATAGCATTAAGTTTATCAACTTTAGTGGCGAAGAATCGGGTTTGTTGGGCAGTCAGGATTATGTTGACAATGTGATGACTCCCCAAAACCAGAATATTTTGCTGGTGTTTAATATTGACGAAGTGGGTGGGGTGGCTGGCCAAACCAACAACACGGTTACGTGCGAAAACGACCAAAGTTCGCCCACGGCAAACAATGCTACTTCGGCCCTTTACACCGACACGCTTTCGCAGGCGGTGCTGGTTTACTCCAATTTGCTCACCACGTTTAATTATGCCTACGGGTCGGATTATGTGCCTTTTCAGCAAGCCGGCAAAATCATCACGGGTTTGTTCGAAACCAACCAATCTACCTATCCGCACACCACAGGCGACAATTTGGCGCATTTAGACACGAGTTATGTTTTTGAAATTGCCAAGGCATCTACTGGGGCTGCCTTATATTTTGCCAAAGCTTGGGACAATATCACTGCAGTGGAAGTGGCTTCGGCAAAGGCTTTGGTAAAGGTGTTTCCGAATCCGTTTTCGGATGCAATTTGCTTGACAAATGGATCGGGCGAAATGCTTGACGTGGTGATTTGGGACATTGGCGGCAAGGAAATTTGTAGGTTGAATTTGGCTGCTAACACCGAAACTATTTGCAAACTGAGCGATTGCACTGGCGGGTTTTATGTGCTGGATGTGGTTAACCAAAAAGGCGAAGTGGTGGATAGGATGAAACTGCTTAGGACACGATAGGGGCGTGGTATTGCGTAGGTTGAACTGCAACAAGCTGGGTGAAACTACCGCGTTTTATTAGGTGTGCGAGCAGTGTAATATAGTAATGAAAATGCTATTAGTAAGGAATTAGCTAGTTATTTTTGTGAATGTATTAGTAATCAACAGGCACTCTGCCATAAAGCGGACTATATTTAACATCTTTATTTTCTTTACCATCTGCTTTGATATAGAATTTTTTTCCATCTTTTTCAACTAGGGCATCACTTTCTGAAAAAGATTCTGCCGTATCGTATACAAACGGAATAACTACTTTACCGCTTTTATCGATATAACCCCAATGTTGTTTTTTTTCATTATATACTGCAGCATAACCTTGGTGAAATGAACGTGCTTTCGAATAGATAAATGGTGATAGTACTTTTCCGGTTTTATCAATATATCCATAATATCCACCATCTTTTACCAGTGCCACATCTTCATTAAAATCAATGGTTGTTGTATAAATAATGGGTATAATTAGCTTGCCGGTTTTATCGATATAACCTCCTTTTTTTGTGTTATCATACACTGCCGACATGCCATTGAAAAAACCATCCACTTGAGTATATTGGCAGGGGACTATCTCTTTTCCCGTTCGGTCGATATAGCCCCACAGCAATGTGCCATTCACATTTACTGCAACTGCTGCCATATCTTCTGTAAAATCATTCAGATTATCGTACTTAAATTCTGTTATTTCTTTACCATCTACACTCAAGAAACCGGCTTTTTGATTTTTAACTGCCCAGGTATATCCATATTCGTCAAACGTTTTCCAAATAATATCATAATCATTGGGAATAATTATTTTTCCTTGCAAATCTATCATACCAAATTTATTGTCTTTGGTGGTTAGCATACAATTTTCTCCTTTCGGAGCTTTGCCCATCCGCTTGGGAAAGTAGAATGGACAATTTACACCAACGCATGGTAAAATAAAATTTGAATAGTCATAAGCTGTTCGTAGTACGCCGTTTTTATCCATTAAAGCTGCTTTTCCACCTTTGTAAACCTTACATAAACTTTTATAAAACAATAAATTTGTATAAAAAGTACCTATGCTATCCAAACCTTTTACAATTATTTTGCCTGTGGTATCTAAAATAGATGCCTTGCCTGCATTGTAGGTGACTGCGTAGCCATTGCTGAAAGAGCTGGGATAGTAACCTGAGCTTGGCCAGGCCTTGATGCTATCGCACTCTGGTAATACTAATGTGCCGTTTTGATCATATACTGCTGTTTTTCCATTGTTTGATTTAATAAAAAGCTTGTCACCCTTTGTACTCACGCTCCGAAATTTTGTTGGAATAATAACTTGGTTGTCGGCATTGATTATAATTTTTTGAACGGTATCTTTATTTGCACCTAGGGTGCCGGCTACATATAAACAGGGGGGGAGTCCGCGTTGATACATAAAATCATAAACACAGGGTACACTTAAGGTGAATTCTTTTTTGTTCATTAAACCAACTTTGTTGTTTTTTGTGACAACCATTATTTTGTTTCCAACCCAATTATTTGGACAACGGGATTCAGCGTATATGTCTTTATAACCATTGTTTTTAAGTTTGTCGTAAATCGGATCTTGGCCTATTGCAAAAAGAAATGATGTGGTGCAAAGTAGGGTTAAAACAATTTTTTTCATGTTGTTTGTATTTTTGGTTTTTGTAATTAATGGTTGTTGGCAAAAATAAATACACTTCTAAAATTGCTCATCGGTGTTGCTTTTTCACTATTTTTTTTGAATGAATATTGAATAAGGTTTAACGATTTTCGGATTTGCAATTTTAAAAGTTGTCAGGTGTTCATCGCACTTTTGTCTTAGTTATTATCGGGAGGTGGGCTGGCCACGGGTTCCATGGTTATATCCAAATTGGTGTCGCCGTCGGGGGTTATCACGATATCAAAGGCAACATCGGCGCAACCGTCGGCGGTGGCTTTGCCATGGGTGCAGCTGATGGGCACATCGGTGCAGGAAAAAGTGCCATCATCATCCACAAAAATTAAATCGGCAACGCCATCCAATGCTATTAAACAATTGGTGGGTGGCAGGTTGGTGACTGAGTTGGTTACGGTGCCGTGGCACGAACCCATGCTGGTTTCGGGGCTGACATTGGTGGGGTGGGTTACGTAGTTCACAATGGTTTCGTCGAAAAACGTGAGCATTTGGTGGGGCGTTTCAGCGAAAGCGGCCATGATGGTGATTAGGTTGATGTGAAGTTGCTTGAATAGTACAACTTTTTTATCATCAAACTCGGGGCTTGCGCCATCAACCAGTTCTTTTTGGCTTTTTTGGCTGGCAAATATTGACAAAAAATCGGTGTGCAAGGTGATGAAGTCGGTTTCCTAGGTGAGGCCGATGTCGTTTTTATATTTGTGAGAGGCGTTGACCATTCGTTCCATCAATATCAAAATGTTTTCTTGAGTGGCATTGTGATATTCTGTCCGATAATGTGGATAAAATTCTTTGTATTTGGGCGTATCTTTTTTAAATTTAGAAATAACCGTGGCTTCCAAATCCAAGGCTTTATCAACAAATTCTTGCATTTTGGCAACCACTTGTTGGGTGAAACCCTTTTGCAGGTTGAGGTTGCCATCGTAGGTGGCTAGGTTGCCGAATATATTTTGCCAACAGGTGGTGGTGGCTGCTATGATGGCTGCAAAAAGCGGATTGTTTACGGCTATCATGCGCTGAATATGGTCGTAAACGAATTTTTGCATGCTTAATTTCGAGGTACTGATTGTGATAAACGGATTTTTGGTATAGGTGCTTAACTTGTTCATAACTTTATGTTTTTTGGTACGACGTGTAAAATTAATTAATAATATTTAAAAATAATGAAATATTTTATTTTTTTTTAATTAATGCATGTGGTGAGCGCATTAAAACCACCTAAACAAACTTTTGAC
This sequence comes from Bacteroidota bacterium, assembly GCA_037128515.1. Lineage (GTDB taxonomy): Bacteria > Bacteroidota > Bacteroidia > Bacteroidales > CAIWKO01 > CAIWKO01. Next base: position 14,126 of record JBAXWF010000008.1, read on the forward strand.
CGCAGCCCTGCACCCAGCCGATGGCTGATAGCGATAGCTTAATGCGTTGAAATACTTTGTCTTCCGTTTTCAATAAATTATAAAAGGGCAGCGGAACCTTCCGATGCCCTCACTATAAAAAATAAAAGGGCATCCGAACCTTCCGATGCCCTCACTATAAAAAATAAATGGGCATCCACACCTTTTTCACCAAAAAAACCATTCCATCCCGCCCCGTGCCGACTGATGATTGCCACCTGCCACCTGCTGATATCCGATTTAAGTAAAAAAAAATGGCGGGATAAACCCCGCCAATTCAAAACTTTCGCAACCAAACAACCCCACAACCCGTCAAAGCCAAGCTCGCCCCGCAATCCCCCAAGCCCAGTTGGGTTGCTATCGCAAATCAATCACTTCCACCCCCGGGTGGTCGGTGGCTTTAAACACAAATTTGGTGTCGGCCACCACCTTGTTGGTCACAAACTTGGTTACAGTATAGGTATACACCGTGGTGCCGTTTTTGTCGTACACTATTGCGTTCACAATTTGCTTTTTGGCTTTGTCAATTTCAACCCGCATTTTAAAATACGAACGCGCTTTGAGCGGCGTGAGGTCAATAATTTGAAACACGATAGCACCGCGGGTTTCTTCTTTTATAAATTTGGGTGTAAAACTTTTGTTATAGCCCGTCAGCAGTTTGGCAGGGTTTATTGTTTGGTCGTCGTTGGGGTTGTTGTTGTTAATTTGCACTTCGTTGCTTTCTTTAATATAAGTCCAAACGGTTTTGCCGTCGCTCATTATTTGCTGACCGGCAAATTCCAACCAATATTTATCGCCTTTCATGGTAGCCACGCCGCTTTTGGATTCATTAATTTTTTTGGTTTTGTTTTCCATTTTATACGAAAAAGCGATGTCGATAGTCGAATATAATTTGGTTTGGGCCACCACGCCGTCCAAAATCGCTTTGGCTTTGGTATCCTGAGCCGAAAGCTGCAAAGAACAGAAACACGATGCAATTAGCAGTACAATTAATTTTTTCATTTTATGAAGTAGTTAGGTTATTAGAAATTGTTTTTCAGATTAGTCAAAAATTGTTCCAAAGAGTTTAAGTCATGAATTTTCACTTCGCGGGCTTTGCTGCCTTCAAAAGGGCCCACAATTCCCACCGATTCCAACTGATCAATAATTCGGCCAGCGCGATTGTAGCCCAGTTTTAGTTTTCGCTGCAGCAGCGAAGTAGAGCCGTGTTGATGTGTCACAATCACTCGGGCAGCATCCTCAAACATATCGTCGCGTTCCGATGGGTCCAGATTTTTAACCGATTCGTTGTCCTCGTCGGGACAATCGGGCAAAGCAAACGCCTCGGGATACCCCCTTTGTTGACCCACAAATTCGGTAATTTCTTCCACCTCGGGCGTATCAATAAAAGCACATTGCAAGCGAATCATTTCGCTACCGGTTGATAACAGCATGTCGCCCCGCCCAATAAGTTGGTCGGCACCGCCCGAATCCAAAATCGTGCGCGAATCAATTTTCGAAATCACCCTATAGGCAATTCGCGCCGGAAAATTGGCTTTAATCGTACCCGTAATCACGTTCACCGAAGGGCGCTGCGTAGCCACAATCAAATGTATGCCAATGGCCCTTGCCAGTTGCGCCAAACGCGTCATGGGCGTTTCCACTTCCTTGCCGGCAGTCATAATCAGGTCGGCAAATTCATCCACAATCAGCACAATGTAAGGCAAAAAATGATGCCCCTCGTTGGGATTTAGCTTGCGCGAAATAAACTTGGCGTTATATTCTTTAATCGTACGCACGTTCGCCGCCTTCAGCAAATCATAACGAATATCCATTTCGATGCAGAGCGAATTCAAAGTACGAACCACCTTGCGCACATCCGTGATAATAGCATCTTCCGAATCGGGCAACTTGGCCAAATAATGCCGTTCAATTTTCGAGAAAAGCGTCAACTCCACCTTTTTCGGATCAATCAACACAAATTTGAGTTGCGACGGATGTTTCTTATATAATAAAGAGGTGATGATGGCATTCAGCCCCACCGATTTTCCTTGACCTGTGGCGCCGGCCATCAACAAATGCGGCATTTTGGCCAAATCCGCAACAAAACTCTTGTTCGAAATCGTTTTTCCCAACCCAATCGGCAAATCGTAAGCATTGTTCAAAAAAGCATCCGAAGCAATAATCGAGCGCATCGAAACAATCTTTGGATTTTGGTTAGGCACTTCAATACCAATAGTTCCTTTGCCCGGCATGGGAGCAATAATGCGAATACCCAGCGCCGACAAACTAAGCGCAATATCGTCTTCCAGGTTTTTAATTTTCGAAATGCGCACCCCCGGAGCCGGCACAATTTCGTAAAGAGTAACGGTTGGCCCGATGGTAGCGTTAATTTTATCAATCTGAATGGAGTAGTTATTCAGGGTTTTCAGGATTCGATTTTTGTTGGCTTCCAATTCTTCGTTTTGCACCGCCACATTCCCCGAATCATACTCTCGCAACAACTCAATAGATGGAAATTGAAACGACGACAACTCCAAAGTTGGGTCAAATTCCGTATCCACAGTAAAATGGTCTCTCTCGTCCTCATCCACGGCAGCAGCCAGAATTGGATTCGCTATATCTTCCACCGGTGTGATGGTAAACGGAATGTTGGAGCGGTCCACCACCTCGTTGTTTTTGTTAAACGAATTATCCAGTTCAATAGATTCGTTGCCATCCTCCCCATTTGGTTTCGATTTAAATTCAAATTCAACCTCCTCGCCCTCATCTTCGTCCAAATCACTCCCATCTGCATTTTGCGATACAAATTCGTTTCGCGAAGTCTTTTTGTCACTCGTTTCTTCATCCTCCTCGGCTGGGTCGTTCACCGCCTTCACTTTTTTCTTCCAAGTATTGTGAATGTTGTATTCAATAATCAGAAAACACGCCATCAAGAAAAATAGCAATATGCCCGCACCAATTGTGCCAATAACACCAATAAGCCACACATTTATTTGGTACCCGAACGACCCACCATAAATCAACAAATTGTCCGATGTTGTAAAAAACGATACCGTAACCGAAATCCACAACAAACCAAAGATTAAATATTTTGTAGCCTTTCTTAGCGGAAACAAGGCAATGTTTAAAAACATTTTAAATCCCACCACAAAAAGCCAAATCATAAACAAATACGAAGCAACCCCAAACCAGCGCTTAATAAACAAAAACGAAACCACCGCACCCAGTTTCCCCATCCAGTTTTCCGATTGCAGACTGTTATCAGAAAGAATCTTGCCAATGGGATTAAAAAACACAGTATCGTCGGCTTTCCAACTCAACAGATATGAAGTGAAAGCCACAAGCAAATAAAAAGCAAACAATAAAAAGAAAAGGCCTACAACTTTCTGAAATTTCTCGCTTTTAATCGTTTTGATGATGCCCGACAGTGTAACTTTTTCCGAATTTTCTTTCTTGGGCTTATTTACCTTTTCTTTAACGGGCTTATCCTTTTTGGGAACAGATTCTTTGTTTTCCGAAACAGTAGATTCTTCTCGTAATGTATTTTTTGAAAATGTAAATTCTTTTCGGGGCATCTTACGTTACAATTAGAATTGTAATTATTTTAAAAAAAATAAAAATCCTCCGTCACCGAAGGATTTTTATCAATCATTCATTGTTTATTATTCTTCTTTTGCGGTAAACTGGTCAATTAATTGTTGTTTTTCATCGGGTGTAGCTTCAGTAAAATCTGAGGGAATCAGAAAATCCGTATCTTTTACTTTGCCTTTTTTAATTTCAGAAATAGTAACACTAATAATTAACTCTCCTGCTTTTACTTTATATTCCATCGGATAACCTTTCAGACCTTCATATTTGCTTCCAAAATTTAGCGCAGCACTACCCACTTCATCTGAATAAAAAACGGTATCAGCTTCGGCACCACCATCTTCATTTTTATAATTTATAATAGCCTGTTTGCAAATATATCCGGCAATTGTTTTAGTAATACTAGTATAAGTTATTTTGGTGTCCGTTACTTTATCAGCCAATAATTTAGTTTCTTCTACATTTAGTTTAAAGTATTTTTTATCCTCACCTTGAGCAACTAAAAATGTTACCATTTTTGTATCACCATTTTGTATTTGATCATAATATGCCATACCATAATCAGTGCGTTCTTTGCATAAATTATCGTAAAGCATCACAGTTTTGGTTTTGGGGAGCTGTGCTATTGTAGCCGCGTCCATTCCTGTATACGATAATTGCAATGTTATTACTCCTCTAAATGTTTTTTGTGCAAAGCTCCCACTGTTAAAAGCAACACAAAGCACCACCAGAATTACAAATGATTTAATTGAATTTTTCATAAATATTGTTTTAAATTTATTTTCGTTTTTTGCAAAGATAATACCATTTATTTTATACAAATTTATCTTAATACTATTAATTATGGAATCCCATCAAAATAAAGTTATCAATAAAGAAATTAACAACCCCGAAAGCACTAATAACCCAACACTTTCATCATCGATTTATAGCTTTGTTCTTTCGCGAAAAGTTTTGTAAAAAGTTCTCCATCCTCGTCTTTATCAATCAATATGTGTTTTGGAGCAGGGGTGAGGCAATGCTGAATGCCGCCATAACCACCAAGCGATTCCTGATAGGCCCCCGTATGAAACAATCCGATATACAAAGGTGCATTTTCAATAAATTTGGGTAAGAAAACAGCATTGGCATGCGCTTCGGCATTATAAAAGTCATGACTATCGCAAGTGAGGCCTCCCAGATGCACCCGTTGGTATTCGCGCTCCCAGTTATTAACAGCAAGTAAAACAAAACGCTGGTTAATTGCCCACGTGTCGGGTAATGTAGTCATAAAGGAACTGTCTATCATGTCCCATAACTCACGATCGTTTTGTTGTTTTTGACCTAATATAGAGTAAAGAACTGCACCACTTTCACCAACTGTATATGATCCAAATTCGCTAAATATATTTGGGTCAGTGGTTTTGTTTTGCTGGCAAATTGTTTTTATTTGCGACACAATTTCTTCGGCCATGTATTCATAATCGTAATCAAATGCCAAAGAATTCTTAACAGGGAATCCACCGCCTATGTTTAATGAGTCAAGTTCTTTGCAATATTTTTTTAATTCACAATAAACATTAACACACTTAGATAACTCGTTCCAATAGTATGCCGAATCTCGTATACCTGTATTTATGAAGAAGTGCAGCATCTTAAGTTCGAACTTTGGATTGTGCCGAATCTTGGATTTGTAAAAGTCAACGATATCATTGTATCGTATACCAAGCCTGGAAGTATAGAAATCGAACTGTGGCTCTTCTTCCGAGGCTATACGTATTCCTAATTTGCATTTTTTTGTAATAAGTTTTTCAATACGAGTGAATTCTTCTTTATTATCCAACACGGGTATCGTGTTCGAGAAGTTGTTGTTCACCAATTCGCATATACTTTCGAGATACCCTTCCTTTTTAAACCCGTTGCATATTATATAAGTACTCTTATCTAGTTGTTTTGTTTCATACAAATGGTTGATAATATTAATATCAAACTCTGAAGATGTTTCGATATGTACATCGTTCTTCATCACTTCCTCTAAAATAAATGAGAAATGAGAACTTTTAGTACAATAAGAATAAAAGTAATCACCTTGATAATCGGCCTTTGCAATAGCAACATTAAACAATTTTTTAGCCTTTTGAATTTGCGAAGATATTTTAGGCAGATAAGATATTTTTAAAGGAGTTCCGTATTGTTTTATCATATCAGTTAAACATATCCCATTGAAATAAAGTTCGTTGTCAATAACCTTGAATTCTTCTTGGGGAAAGTCGAAAGTTTGTTCTATAAGGTCAATATATTTGTTCTTCATTATGAAAGTAGATAAGATGGATTGCGTAAAGAAAGTAAATGCAAGTGAGTTGGATTTGTTATAAAATGCAAAAATAGGTATTTTGGAATTACTATTTTAATTTTATTATTATTATCTAACTATTTTTTTTGTCAGTTAAAAAGTTTGGAAATGATACGTGTAAAAATGAATTTCAAATAGGTGTATCACGTAACTTTTTACAAGATTAAGAAAAACAATTTGTTGTGTGTTATTTGGAATTTGTTTAAATTGCGATAAATTTTAGTCACGAGAAAACATTATTATAATTTTATCAAAAAATTTAAAATACAGTTATGAGAATTGCAAGGATAAAAGCGACCAATGAAAATGAGGTTCAGGATACAGTTGATTTAAAGTTGATGGACCCTTTTATTGAAAAATATAAAGATACCAGAGGCAATATGATTCCTTTGTTGCAGCATACACAAGAGATGTATGGCTATATTCCACAAGAAGCCTTCCTTAAATTAGAAAAGGAGACGACATTGAAATTAAGCGATATGTATGGAGTGGCTAGTTTTTATGCTCAATTCCGACTAAAACCGGTTGGTAAACATATTATAAAAGTATGTCATGGAACAGCCTGCCATGTGCAGAACGCCACTGCCGTTACTGAAGCATTGGAAGAAGAGCTGGGTTTAAAAGACGGAGAAACAACACCGGATTCAATTTTTACTTTAGAATCGGTTGCCTGTCTAGGTTGTTGCTCTTTAGCACCAGTAATGATGATTGGTGATGAGACGTATGCCAAACTAAACGGAAAGCAAGCCAAAGATGTTATTCGCACTATTCGCGAAATGGAAACCGGAAGTAGATGTGATCATTAATGTTTTATTGATTTAAATAATATTGAAATGGAAAAAATAAAGGTAATTGTTGGTCTTGGAAGTTGTGGACTAGCTGCAGGTGCTGGTAAAGTATATGATACCATAAAACAAATTAAAGCAGAGAAAGGTTTGGATTTTGACTTAAAAAAAACAAGTTGTATCGGTATGTGTTTTCGTGAACCACTTGTTGAAGTAATCGATTCCAAAGGTTCGTATCTTTATGGTGAAATTGATATTGCCAAAGCTGCCGAGATTCTAGAAAAGCATATTAAAAACAATGATCCGATAAAGGATTATGTTGTAAAAACAGATATTTTCGAAACTAAGGATAAGAATTTTTTTGAAGGCCAAGTAAAAATAGCATTACGTAACTGTGGTTATATTGACCCGGAATCTATTGAAGAATACGAACTACATGATGGATATAAAGCGATTAAAAAAATTGCTTCTGAAAAGATACAACCCGTTGATATAATTCAAAATGTATTGGATTCAGGTATCAGAGGCCGTGGGGGGGGAGGTTTCCCAACAGGGCTTAAATGGAAATTTGCGTTTAACAACAAAGCAGATATAAAATATATTATTTGTAATGCTGATGAAGGCGACCCCGGTGCATTTATGGATCGATCGGTTTTGGAAGGCGATCCTCATTCTGTTCTGGAAGGAATGACCATTGGTGCGTATGCTATTCAGGCATGCGAAGGCTGGATTTATTGCCGTGCTGAATATCCATTGGCAATTAAACGTTTGAATATTGCAATTGAACAGGCACGTAAAAAAGGTTATCTTGGCAGAAATATAATGGGTATTGAGGGTTTTAATTTTGATATTCATATAAAAGAAGGTGCCGGTGCTTTTGTTTGTGGTGAAGAAACTGCACTCATGGCTTCTATTGAAGGTGAAAGAGGTATGCCACGTAAACGTCCCCCGTTTCCGGCTGAATCGGGATTGTGGAAAAGCCCTACTAACATAAACAATGTAGAAACTTTTGCTAATATTCCATGGATTATTAATCATGGTGCATCTGAATATGCAAAGTACGGTACCGCTAAAAGCAAGGGAACAAAAGTATTTGCACTAACTGGCAAAATTAATAACGGAGGTTTGGTTGAGGTCCCTATGGGCATCACAATCAAAGATATTATATTTAAATTAGGTGGTGGAATAATCAAGGATAAGAAATTTAAAGCTGTTCAGCTGGGTGGACCTTCGGGTGGATGTATCCCTGAATATCTTGCCGACACGGTTGTTGATTATGATTCTGTAAATGCCACAGGTGCAATTATGGGCTCAGGAGGTATGGTTGTGATGGATGAAACTACTTGTATGGTTGATATGGCTCGTTTTTTTCTTGATTTTACAAAAAAAGAATCATGTGGAAAATGTACATTTTGTCGTATAGGTACCCAACGAATGCTTGAAATATTGCAACGTATAACAGCGGGTGAGGGAAAAGATGGAGATATTGAAACGTTAATTGAACTTTCAAATCAAATTAAAGATAGTTCTCTATGTGGTTTAGGACAAACAGCTCCAAATCCAGTTCTAACAACTATTAAATATTTCCGAGATGAGTACGAAGCTCATATTCGCGATAAAAAATGTCCTTCAAAATCATGTAAACCGCTTTTAACATTTGAAATTATTACAGAAAAATGTACGGGATGCATGCTTTGTAAAAAAGTTTGTGCAGTCAATGCAATTTCAGGTGAAAGAAAATTGCCTCATTTTATTGATCAGGCAGTTTGTACAAAATGCGGATCGTGTTATTCAAAATGTAAGTTTGAGGCCATCAGCTTAAGCTAAATTATTAATCGAAAACATTAAAAACAATGAACGATATAAATATTATTTTAAACGGGAAAATTGTAAAAGGTAATAAAGGCGAAACTATTCTTTCGCTTGCACGAAGAAACGGCTATGAAATTCCTACCCTATGTAACGACGAAAGATTGGAACCTTATTCTTCCTGCTATGTTTGTGTTGTGGAAATTGAAGGGATGCGGGCATTACAACCATCCTGTTCTACAAGAATTGCTGAAGGAATGAAGATTGAAACCAATAATAGTAAGGTTTTTAGAGCACGTAAAACAGCTCTTGACCTTTTATTGAGTAATCATTATGCTGATTGTGTTGGTCCTTGCAAACAAACTTGTCCTGCCGGTGTTGATGTTCAAGGATATATTTCTTACATTGAAAAGGGCATGTATAGCGAAGCTATTGCTTTGATTAAAGAAACAAACCCATTGCCTGCAATTTGCGGAAGAGTTTGTGTTCGACCATGTGAAGTTGCATGCCGTCGAAATCTGTTAGATGAAGGAAGTGCTGTTGGTATTGATTACTTAAAGCGATTTGCTTCTGATTATGATTTGCAATCTCCAGATAAATTTATTCCTCAGATAAAACCTTCAACAGGAAAGAAAATAGCTGTTATTGGTGCTGGTCCAGGTGGGCTATCGGCTGCATTTTTCTTGCAAAAAAATGGTCATCAGGTAGATATTTTTGAATCAGCACCGCAACCCGGTGGCTGGTTAAGATATGGGATACCCGAGTATAGACTTCCAAATGATGTTTTGCAAAAGGAAGTAGACAATATTACCGAGATGGGTGTAAACATATATTACAATCAAAAATTAGGAGAAAATCTTTCGTACAAAGCATTAAAATTTAAATACAACTCTATTATTCTTGCAATTGGTTCTCAAAAAGGAACATCCATTGGCTGCGAAGGTGATGATGCAGGAAATGTGTTATCAGGTATAGATTTCTTAAGAACCATGGAACTTACTGGGAAACGTTATGATTTCACTGGTAAAACTATAGCGGTAATTGGTGGTGGAAACACAGCTATGGATTGCTGTCGTTCATCAATTCGTTGCGGTGCGAAAAAAGTTTACATAGTATACCGTCGTACAGAAAATGAGATGCCTGCTAACCCAATTGAAATCCATGAATCGAAGCTCGAAGGCGTGGAATATTTATTTTTGACGGCACCGGTTAAAGTAAATAAGGATAGTGGTGGAAACATAAAATCGTTGAATTGTGTAAAAATGGAATTGGGTGAATCTGACGCTTCAGGTAGAAGAAGACCGGTAGTTGTTGAAGGTTCTGAATTTGATATTGAAATGGATTATGCTATTGCCGCAATAGGTCAGAAAACTGTAGCTGGTTTTATTGAAGATGTTAATCAGAATACTGATTCGGGTGAGCTTAAAATGAATAAATGGGGAGATTTGGATGCAGATCCTGTTACGCTTCAAACCGGAGTTAAACGGATTTTTGCATGTGGTGATGGCGTTACCGGTCCTGCGACACTGATTCAGGCTGTTGCGCAAGCGAGAATCGCTGCCCGAAGCTGTAGTCAGTTTTTGATGGATCTTCCTCTGGATCCTGAAAAGAAAGAATTTATAAGTAAAAGAGACAATTTCCATTTGCAAGTTGCGGAAGAATATGCAGGGAAGTTCTTGAAACAAATGCGTGAAGAAATGCCAACAATGGATCCTGATTCACGATTTAATTTCAAAGAAGTTGAACAAGGTTATGCAAGCGAAGAAATTGCAAAGAAAGAAAGCCAACGCTGTTTGGAATGCGGTTGCGTGGAATACTATAGCTGTGCATTGAAAAAGTATGCAACAGAATATGATGTGGAACAAACACGCTATAAAGGTGAGTATAAATCAACAGAAGTTGATTTTAGACATCCTTTCGTAGAAATTGATAACAATAAATGTATTCTTTGTTCTCGTTGCATTCGTATCTGTCGCGAAGTTGTGGGTGCAAGTGCTATAGGTCTTGTTAATCGAGGTTTCGAAACATACGTTGCTCCAAGTATGGGTGAGGCACTTCAAGACACAACTTGTGAATCATGTGGATTGTGTATATCTGCTTGCCCAACTGCTGCAATAACCGAAAGTGTGCTCTTTAAGCCAGGTCCGGTAAAACTTGAGAAAGTTCAAACAATTTGTAACTATTGTTCGATTGGCTGTGAAATTAATGTTCATCATAAAAATGGTTTTGTGATGCAGGTATCCGGTAATAAAGGCAAGGTAAATCCAGATGGGAATTTGTGCAAATACCCCAAATTTGGTTATCAATATATGAATGATTCAGAGAGAATCACAAAGCCTCTATTAAAATCTGGAGATTCATTTGTTGAGATATCTTTCAACAAAGCGTTTAACCTGATTACAGATAAAATTAAATCAGTTAATGCGGATGATAATGCTTTTTATGCTGGTGCACGTCTATCGAATGAAGAAATGTATTTGATACAAAAACTTGCACGTGCCGGAGCAAAAACAAACAATGTTACAAGTTTTCATTATCTTGGCCGTGGAGCTGGATACCATAATAATACCGCTGCAAATGTGCCTTTTGCACAGATTAGTGATGCAAGTAGGATTTATTTACTGGGATCAGAGTGTAACAAGGATAATGCAGTAGCCGGATTTATGGTAAATAATGCAAAGTTTCGTAAAAACATTCTCATAGAACTGATTACTGAACATGAAAAGAGTAGTGTTGAACATAAAGTGGATCATGTGCTTCATGTGAAATCATATTATTATTTTATTAGAACGGTGAATCATTATTTGCTCTCAAAAGGGATAGAAAACCAATTGTTTATAAAAGATAATTGTGAGGGATTTGAAGAATATAGAACAAATTTATTAAAAGAGAATTTTGAAGATATATATAAGAAATCAGGTGTTTGTTGTAAGGAGTGCATTGAAAAATTTGCTGAAGATTACAATAAGGAAATGAATGCTATTGTTGTATTTTCTGAAAAAGAACTTTCGTCAAATGCATGCACTGAGTTGATAAATTTGACTTTGATTACCGGAAAACTGGGTAAAACAGCTAATGGTGTTATATCGTTGAAAGAAAAGAACAATTCGCAGGGATTATTTGATATGGGGATTTGTTCTTGGTTGGGTATTGGTGGAATTCCTATTAACAACGAAGCGTTAATTGCCAAGCTAAAATCATCTTGGAATCTAAATGAAGTTCCTTCAATGGTAATTAAAAACCAAAAGGAACTTCTGGAAAAAGGTGCGATGAGAAACATGTTTATCTTTGGTGAAGACCCTGTTGGGTGTGCACTTAATAAGGGAAATATTGTTGCATGGTTAAATAAAGCTGAATTTGTGATGGTTCAAGATTATTTTATGACTGAAACAGCATTGCATGCTGATTTAATTCTTCCTGCAACATTCCCGATTGAGACAGGAGGTAGCTATACCAATACGCAAAAGGTACTACAGAAATTTGACAAGGAAACCTCCGTAAAGATTCAATATGATAATTGTAGCCAACTACTAAATATTTTGGAGAAATTTGGACATAATGGTCTTGAGGATGTTGTTGATGTGATGATGGAAGCTATAACATTATTGCCTCAAAAAGATGAAAATAATAAGCATCGTTTTTCTATTTCGGATGAAGATAATTCAAATAGAATATTTGATTATGGGTGCGATAATTTAGTGAAATATTTTGATGAAAAATTTAAGGATGCTTTTGCTTCTTAATGATAAGAAGTTTTGCATAATTAGAATATACTTTCAAAAAAGAAAATATTTAATATATACGATAAAAAAATGTAACTTTGATTAAATTATGCGATTTGAAAGAAGTATAAATTATTCAAAAACAAATTTAAATGAAATAGTATGAAAGAATTTAACAACATTGACGATATTTTAGATTTTTCGATAAATAATGAGCAGGAAGCTGTTGATTTTTATACGAAACTTGCAAATCAAGCAAAATCAGAAGCAATTAAAAAAGTATTTACAGAATTTGCAGGAGAGGAGATGGGACATAAAGCAAAGTTGATTGATATTAAGCTAAAAGGTTCTTTTGGAGGGGCTACTGAAAAAGTAATTGATTTGAAAATAGCTGATTATATAGTGAAAACTCAGGCAACTCCCGATATGTCGTATCAAGATGCTTTGATTTTAGCAATGCATAGAGAAAAATCAGCTTTTAAACTTTACACTGCTTTGGCAGAAAGAGCACCCAATGCTGATTTAAAAAAACTGTTTCTTGTTTTAGCTCAGGAGGAATCAAAACACAAATTGCGTTTTGAGGTAGAGTATGACGAATATGTTATGCGCGAAAATTAGTCTATTCTCCGATAATTTTTATTAATACTCTTTTGCGGCGTTTTCCATCAAATTCGCCGTAAAAGATTGCTTCCCATGGACCCAAGTCTAGGTTTCCATGGGTGATGGCTATTGTTACTTCGCGACCCATAATCTGTCGTTTCAAGTGTGCATCGCCGTTATCTTCGCCCACATTGTGATGATATCCATCGCGGGAATATGGTGCCAATTTTTCGAGCCATTCCATGTAATCTTTATGCAATCCCGATTCATTATCATTGATAAAAACACTGGCAGTTATGTGCATGGCATAGACCAAACATAAGCCTTCCTGAATTCCACTCTCATGTATTGCTTTTTGAACATCATGTGTTATGTGAACAAATTGGTATCTTTTTTCGGTATTGAACCACAATTCTTTTCGGAATGATTTCATAAATATTGTATTAATTAATTTTAAGGATTACTTTCGGATTTTTATTTGCCGATACAGAAATTGATACTAATTTGGTTTGTAAATAGTTAGATGCTTTTGGCAACGGTCGGGCAACAAGAAAACATATAACAAAAACAGGCATAGAGCAAATATTAGCTAGAAAGTAACTATAGTAAAAAAAAGCAAATTTACGAAAAATTTGGGGGAGATTAAAGGAACTACACCGATACTACACCGGTGCTAAACCAAAATTAAGACCTCTGAGGGATTTTTACAGGTTTACTGGATGATTGCCTTTTCCTGAAGAAGGATGCCATTTAAACCAGTTTGAAGGTCGATGGGAAGGATTTTTACAAATAGTGATTGACCTATGAAATTTGATAAACTACCGAATTTACTTTTATATTGAGGACCTAATCCGATTTCATACTGATCAGGGTGGCCGAATACTGTACTAAATGAGAATTTTATCATCCGGAATTCGGATTTGACAAAGTTGATGCCAGGGGATAAAGGACGTGTGACCGAAACAACAGGAAAGTGCCTTATGGGTATTGTGGTTTGTATGATAACAAAGAAAATATCGTTGATTGCATCAATTTTGATGGTAACAATCTTTATTAAATCAACAGGGGCGGGCTTGGGTGGCATGTTGATCATATTGTGCTGAATATTGTAAAGATTCATGTTGAGCCTTATAAAGAGGTTTATTCCGGAAGGCTTATAAGAATCACCGAAGATGTTTGTTCTTAAAAATTCAGCTACGGCAGTGTTCCAGGCGTTGCGTTGTTCTTGGGTAAGTGAGCGCCATTGTGATGAGAGATTGGCAAAGACCGAACGGATCTCTTGTTGTCTAACTGTTCTGGGGTTTGTTGGGGTGACTTTGTTACGGACATAAGCAGCATAATGGTTTCGGGAAAAAACCGAACCATTAAGCTTTCCGCGCATTTCTGAAATTAATGCCGAATATTTTATAGAGGCCATAACAACAGGATTAAAAAAAAGGCTGCCGTTGGCAACCTTCTTTTAATGTTGTTCAGGATCTTAAAGAACCTTACTTGCAAGCTCATTACCGGCTTTGTATCTGCATCCTGTACCTTTGTGAACCGGAGTCAGTTTAACAGAAACCATCTGACCAGCAGCCAAGGTGCCGAATTTGTTTTGCCAGTCGCCAAGGGCATCGTAAGGAGAAGCAGCACCAGCACTGATGACACCGATAAGGCGGTATTCGCTTTGGATATAAGATTTACCAGGGCTGTAGCAGCGTGTGGCAAAAATCATGTGGTACACATCAGGACTTGTCGGAGTGGGATCGAAATTAATATCGAACTTTTCTGAGCCTACAGTAGAATCGATATTACATTTAAAGCTTTTAACACCATCAATCTTTTGCTGTAAAGGAGGATTGGTTAATTCTGTTCCACCAATTAAAGCAAGGTTTGCGTTAAGTTCGCAGTAAAGATTGCTTCCGGTAGGCTTGATGGAATCACCGAAAATGTTGTTGCGTTTGAAATCTTCCACTGCAGCATTCCAGGCTTTATGCTGCTCGTCGGTTAGGGTACGCCATTTCTGGGTGTAGTAGGTGAACATTGCTTTGATGCTTTGCTGGTGGTTAGTCCGTCGGTTGACAGGAGTTACCTTGTTGCGCAGAGCATTTCCGTAGCGATTTTTTGTAAATACGCTACCATTTAATTTACCTCTCATTTCTGAGATCAGAGCACTGAATTTGACTTTAGTCATGTTATTATTTTTTTTAAGTTAATAGTACAAATGTACAACAATAATTTCATATACGCAAGTGGTACAATGCTTTATGTCGCCTTATGCGATGCTTTGCTTCAATATGCTTTCTTTTTAACAATAGAATTTTGGTTGTAATTAGAAAGTTTGAAAATTCCGAACTGTGAATATTAATACAATCCTACAGATGGCATTAAAAATCCATTAATGAAACCCTTATGCAGCCAATATGAATAGCGTTGGCCGGAGATGCAAGGTTTTTTCAAAAGAAAATTTTATACAATTCAAAAATAATATATTGGCAAATAAAAATTTCTTTTGGAAAACACAGCTTGACCTTGCATGGGCGTCGGCAAATAACTTTGCATAAGGGATTTCATTAATTGACAACTGATCAATTCACGAAGTAAAATCATTCACAGGATTAATGAAAAATCTTAAAAAAAACACAGGAACGAAGTGATAAATATTCAAAAGAAGGTCGCCTCTGGTCGTGCCTGACATTTATGGCAGCAGAAGACTTTTTTGGAACACGCAGAGTGCCTCGTGGGTTGAGTGCCAAAAAAGGCTGAAGAGCGAGCGTATGCGAACTGCACGACCAGTGAATGTGGGTTGGAGGGTCTTGGATGCCTGTTACCTTATAGAAAATACGTTTTGCAACTGAAGTAAGATATGGTTTCCGGGACGAAGCGGCAGATCCTGGAGTAGGCAACAAAGCTGTAAGATGCAATACCGACGGACAGGATAGATGGCTAGAGCGCAGGCATTAGGTGTGAAATGAATGAAGTCGAATGGAAAGGAGCGGTGTTTCCGCCGAGAAACAACCAATAAACACCAAAATACATTGCGGAAACATAGCGGAATGGAAAGAGACGGAATGAATGAACTGCTAATCCCTGTCCGGCGGATGGGAATGACTTAATGTGTGACAGATGCATTGCTTCTTACGGCTTTGAAATGGCAGAGAAAACATCTGCTGCTTTGTCCAACGGAAACCAAAGGGAAGATAAAACTGCAAAACAACCTAAGAAAATCTAACAGGTATGTCAGACCCGAAGGGTGAGCCAAAATTTAGACAGGGGTGTGGGCTGGTTGGATGGCATGTGTTTTTGCATTTAGTAAAATACTTCGGTTTGTTGGGGAGAAGCAGCGGACATTAAGAAAGACCGCAATGCTGTAAGCTACAAAGCCGACGGAAAGGATAAGAGGCTATTCAAAAAATAGAAACACTATTTGGTGTGAAATGAAAGGAACGCAATGTAATGGAGCGTATAGAATGAACATCAAATGCCTTTCCGGCGGTTGATAATACCAAATAAACGATAATCTTTTTTGTTGCATACAGCTTTGCATTGGAGTTGGAATCTTCCGCTGTTTCGAACCCAAGTGAAACCGAACCTTAAGATAATACTTGCAAAAACCATGACATCCAATAGGGATAGCCAAACTTTAGACACCAAACTGTACGATAATGTAGGGAAGAAAACTCTAGAGTGCGCTGGCCGTGCGGCTATTATACATAATGTGATTATAAGACAGACGCAAGGCAAATATGAAAGCAGGGTTGAAGGAGCGACAGTGGGCTGGCGGCTTTGGTTGTGCGTAGGCGTATTTTGCGGCCGCCGGCTGTTAGGTAGGGCAGGGCTGGTGATTTTATATTTTGCCTTGGACTTCGCGGCTGTTTTATAATATCACGTTATGTATAATAGCTTTGGTTTGTGGCATCTTCGGGCAAGGGGGAGGATTAAGTGTTAAATTTTGCGAGATGTGAATTAGATTTTATAATATTGTGAGAAAGTTTAAGAATTAAAGTTTGAAAAAGAAAAAAAATATTGTTTTTGCTGTATTTTTTGAGTTTGATGATAATGGGTTCTTTATTGCAAATTTTAAATGTAAAGTGAGAGCTATAAAATTTGCAAATTTTTTATTTGATTGGTTAATGGGACATGTTTTGCCAAATGAGATTGATATTAGGTTGATACATAGTTTGCCCGTTAAGCGATACAGTGTAAATACAAGAAGTTATTATAACTTTTCATTTATAAATGATTTTGAGAAAACAAATGGAACACAGAGTATTTTTGTAAAGAAGGTAGATTTTAGAACTTTTGATTATGATTTGTTTTTTTACGAAAGGAAAATGTATGTTAGGGGAGTTGATAATGAAGTTTGGGATGAACTATCTGAATTAAATCAAGAGATATTAGGAGGAATAATACTAAATTAAAAAAAGATAAAGAACTGAAATAGTAATTATTAATAAATGGAATGGATGGAAGACTTTAATAATAATGACGAAAAAACAAATTTAGGTCCGAGAGAATATACTTACACAATACAGAATTGTGATGCTTATCTAAAAAAAATCCTTGAAAGCTGGAGATTAATAGAAGGGGAAACTTCAGATAAACTGAGAATTAATTTAAACTTAATAAGTGATAAAACTTGGTGGACAGATGTAACTAGAATATTTGTTTTGCTAAATGAAAATAAAATAATAGAAGATTGGAATGTAC
Source organism: Bacteroidota bacterium (assembly GCA_037128515.1). Taxonomy (GTDB): domain Bacteria; phylum Bacteroidota; class Bacteroidia; order Bacteroidales; family CAIWKO01; genus CAIWKO01. The sequence goes on from JBAXWF010000008.1 coordinate 31,651, forward strand.
TGATAGAATTAATAGAAGAAAAATATTTTGATTTTGATGATTTAACTGAGTTAATTAATCTTTTAGAAAATAAGGAAATAACTTATAGTAGCAAAATTAAAAATATAATTAGAAAGAATTGTTGCGAATTTGGACTAAATAGAATCTTAAGGTTAGTAAGTATTTCAAAAATATGCATAGAGTTTGCAAAAGGATTTGCAGACTATTATTGTGAGAGGATAATTGAAGAAGGAAATGAGAAGGACTATGAAAAATTAATGGATAGAATTAATGAGGAAAATCAGTTTGAACTGAGAAAATATTTAATTGATAAATCATATCAAGACATTGTTAAGAAAGAAAATACACCAAGGGCATTTTTATATGAATTAGTTAAAAATAGCGGAGGGAATAATACAAAAGAATATTGTGAATTAGAAATGAATTTAGTCGAATATGTAAATCATAACGGGAAGGTAAATGGTTATATATTAGAAGATCTAATACCATTAATAAATTCAAAACGATTATTAGAGGCAATTGTGATAAGGATTACCCAGATTGGTGGATATACAAATAGCATAAGATATTTATTAACGAATTCAATTATAGGCGATCTAAAAGATGAAGTTATAGAAAGTTATACTAGTACTTTTATAAAAATAGATCCAGTTTCAATTTTGAAATTAATATTAATTGCAAATCCAAAAACATATAATGATGCTACTGATAAAATAATACTTAATAAGGTCATTTTTATAAACTTTCACAAATTACTAGAAGAATATGGTTATATTATTAAAAAACTGGCAAAGAAATTTAATGATATTAACAAACTGACTTGGTTTTATTTTGAGCCAACAGATGAGGAGAATATTAGAAATGTAAAATGTATTATAGAGAGGGATAAATGCGGTTTTCAGACAGAATTTATGAAATTTTATATTTATTTGTTTGCCAAGAAACAAATAAGCGAATTAATAATAAGAAGGATTATACTGAGTTTCGAAATTAAAGAGCTAAGCGGATTATTTATAAAGAGTTTTATAGAATCCAAAGTACAATCAAGAGATGAGTTGATGAACTTGATGAATAAAATATTGAAAGAGCATTTTAGATTTCTTTTAAATAGGGAAATGGAAGAAAGTGAATTTGATGAAATATACTCAATTAGGTTTTTGGTAAAAAAGTGTGATGGAAGGAAGAAATATGAAGGATTGACTTTTTGGGAAAAAAATGGAATAACAAGGTGGTATACTTATGGACATCACAATCTGACAGTAGGAAAAAAGGAAGATATCTATTGTGAAGGGAGATTTTGGAAAAGACAACCTTTTTATATGGCAGATTCAAATACCAGCACAAAGGAATTGTACAGTTTTTATTGGTGTAAAAATGTTATATGTTCAGGTGTTAATGATAAAGTTGAGTTTGATAAATCATTTGAAGAATGGACTTTGTTGGAAATAAACGAAATCTTTAAAATTAATTTGGATAGATTGGCTTTCACTTATTTAGCGGGTTGGCTCAATAGGATGTTAACCATTTTTGATAGATTAAAATGTAAGGATTGTAATAGTTATTTAAGGCCTCTTAATTATGTACCAAGTATGTTAGGATATTATGCAGTACCCATATTTACGTGTTTAAATGAAAAATGTGTGCAATTAAATAAACAAGTAAGATTTACACATTGTATAGGATGCGGTAAAATACTTGATAGCCGAGATTGCAAGGTTTGTAATAAGTGCCATTGGTTGGTGTGTGATGACGAAAGTTGTTTAAAATGCGGGTGTGGGGTTGAATATAATGCTGTTGAGGTAGCATACTAGAAATGTAGTCATATATATAGCAATTGAATAAAAATGTAAAAGAATAGTAAAGAGACCGAATGGGAAATATTTGCAGTATGGAAAGAGATAAGAAAAAAATGCAACAAAAACAATAATAGTTGCATCTAAATTTTAAATCGTAATTTATTTATGACACAATTCTCAAATGCCATACGTTCAAATGGCGCATCTTTTGATTTACAACAAGATTTAATCGCTGAAATGATAGATTCTTTTGAGTATATTGGATAATTATGTCTGATTTTATCAATTAAGTAGTCTTTTTCCCATTCCTCTGAACAAGAAAAATAAATACGATCAGTCTTTTTTAAATCCGTATTGTCAATATTTTTCCAGATTTCATTTAAACGGGTAAGATAATTTAGATTTGTTTTTTCAAAATACCATTGTTGGATAACCCCTATAAGCCCACCCATGGAAGAATCTGTTAAGCTATAGAATTTGAAAATATCATTGAATACAACAGGATGGCCGATAGGCTTATTAATCCAAGAGAAGGAACCAGTATTATTATCCATATCAAATACAAATAGTAACAATGGAAAATCAAACTTTGAAAATATTTTTGCTTCTTCTTTCATTTTTTTGGCAAACCAACTATTTTTTTTGCCAGGAAAAGTAACAACACCGAAAACATTTTCAAAATCCTGATTATCATATTTAATACCAATTAGAAAATCAATGGAGCTAAATTGAGATTGTTTTACAACGAGTTCCTTAAAATTAGTTAAAAAAACAAGTGCGTGTTGTTCAGCACGCCATCCTTCAAAATCTTTTATATATTGTTTCATAAATAAATAATTTAAAATTGCGACATAAATTGAGATTTAAAAGTAGAAATGTGAGAATTTGACCAGAAGGCAATAACTTCTTGCCATAAAAGTAAAAGGTTATTGACATCTAAAGGAAAAGTAGTTGGTAAATTATTAATGGGACTATTAAAGGTATTGTTTGCTGATAAAAAATAACCTAATTTATTACTCTCATCAATACCTACAATGTATGTTGGGGCATGAAAGGCCGAAAGCCTTTGAAGGTCATTTAAACTGAAATGGACCTTTAATTTATGTGCTTTTTTTGTGTAATTTTTTGAAGTAGACTTAATTTGAAATAAACAGAAAAAAGGCAAATTATTTTGTGTATTAATGAGTTCAACATAAAAGTCAATTGTAGGCCATTTTTCACCTAAAAACGAGGGTTTGAACAAATAGCTATTATTAACCTTTTCAGAGATTAATACAGAAAAAATATGTTCACCTCTATCACCGATAATATTCTTCATAAAATGATTTAATTTATTACAAAAACCATAAATTTTCTTTGCCGAAATCCGGGATGTTGTTGCTTTCGAAATGGGGGTATTTTTCGGCGACCATTTCGGGGTATTTTACTGTAACGGGTAAATTCTGCTGGGTTACGGATGTCCAGTACATGCGGCTGAACTGATAGACCTGATCAATGAGGTCGTTGATGAGTTTATTATCTTCCAATAGTTTTTCATCGGTTGACTTGATATGAAGTTTTACCGGAAAGGGATAGCCATCACGAGAGCCTGGCATAGCATCGCCATATCGAGTGTTATTGCAAAGCAGGAATTGATTGCGTCCAATATTGACAAATGTTCCGCTGTTAGGAATCATGTTATTAGAAGGACAGGCTTTGTCAAATATCACGAGGTCGCGGGATTCAGTTTTGTTGATGTTAATTACAATTACAGGAATATCGAGATTTAAGCTGTGGAGCACCTGTAAAATCGGTTTCAGATCTTTGCGACTCATACGCTTGTAGAAATGAATTACAAGGCGTTTGACAGTATTATTCTGCTCTACAAATGTTTCTACGGCATCACGGATTGAACCTGCCAGCATTGTTGAAGAATGGGCGGAATAGCAATTGAAACTCTGAAAATGACCATCGTTTGAAAAACAGAATGAACTGCCGATATACCTGCTTGCCATGTTCCTTTGTTTAAAAGCACCGACACCTACAATTAATTCGTTATAAATAGCCCTTTCCAAACGCCAGGGAACACCTTCCAACTTTGCAAGTATTGCAATTGCAATATTTGGCAAACTGAAATTGAAAGTGGGGTGGAGGATGGTTTCGGTTTCAATGACCTGAGAAGAGATGTTGTATTTCAGCAGTTCGTATTTTATTTTGTAGTAGAGGCTGTGAATGTCTTTATCAATGGTTTCTTTGGGGAAAGGGGTAAGGTATATGCCTAAGTACCTTGTGCCGGGGATGCGAGGCCAATTTTCGAGCTGCTGCTGAATTTCGGGCATGGGATTATCCAAGTTTTGGAAAACAATGCTTTTTTTAATATCGAGAAAATAGTTCATTCTCAGAAAAACTTTCAGGCTCTTTGACCTGGTATTTTCCTTACCATCGAGCCAACTTATCAGTTTTTCAGCAGTAGTGCGGTCTTTATCATGAAAAATCAGAATGAACTCAATTCTATTTAACGGAGTTGGTTTAAAAGGACCATTCTTTACCATGCCCCAAAATGGGCTCAAGTCGGTTTTATTATCTCCAAAAATAAGCAGGTTGCTGTCTTTGGTGGTGTTGTAAATACGTTCTTTCGGAACCTGAATGAAATTTTCGGATGTGATAGGAATGACTGCTTTAAATTCCGGAGTATTCAAATAGGTGTTTACAAACCAAGTAATCTCTTTGAAAAAATTCTTTAATTTGTTTGCCGTTTTATTTGGTTCCCAAGGTAAACCCATTGCAGAGCGCAAAGAATTGCTTAAAACAGGGCGTACTTTACTTAGGTCTAGTTTGGCTTCATCGGGTAATTTATCATACGGAATCAATAAACGGTTGTAAAGTACCTTCCTTATGGCTTCGACAGGTGCATTTATGTTATTGAGACCTAACTTATATACTTTACTAATGCCCTCGTAGGATATTACTAGCTCAGGAGAATCAACAATACGGTTTATCTGGACTTTGATTACAAATTTTTTGAAAATAAAGAATTGGCCAATGCTTGCGGCTTTATCCCAGAACCAAAATTCGTTGTCTTTAACGAAATTAGGTCTGGAAACACTTGCTTTCCCTCTAAAGTAAACTGAAATGAGCCATTCGTAATAGTGTTTTGCAAAACGAGGACTTTTATGAAGGTTGACTGTCAGCTTCTGATCATCCGGCCCCGGTTCGAATTTGACATACAGGTGTTCGGTATTGTTATTTAGTTTGGGAAAATAATCCGCAATATTAACCGGCCATTCGGCTTTATGGATGGAGAATAAACCGTCAGCCTTTTCCGTATAAAAAGAAACATCAGCAGTTTCGAACGGGTGGTTGAAAGTGAGGATATTTAGTATGAGGTTGGGTGCTACCATGATATTTAAGATTGTTAAATGATATTGAATTTGCTGCCTTACTATATCTATTCTTAAACTGACGATGCTTTATAATCGGGACATTATGTCCTGATTTATGTCCTGATAATTATTCAATTATTGTTCTTCTTCAAAATTTAAACCCAATTGTTTTGCGGCTTCTTTGGCGGATTTGTACTGTGGCTTGCTTTCGTCAATAGGGCTGGATGTATTGGATTTGATTTTGAAATTTACTTCTATGTCTATTTTATTTCCACTCATAGCAAAAGGTGTTATAAAGTAGCTAAATAATTCAGTATAGCGCTCTAATGGAACATTGCCCGATACGGTGATTGATTTAAATTTCTTTGACGCATCGGCAGTAATTTTAGTATCGCCGCCAGATACAACCGCATCTTCATTACTATATGAAACAGGGGAGGGGAACTCACTTCCAGAATTAGAATCAGATGTGTCAGCCGGTTTGGGCAGTGGTTTTAAGCTTTTATCGACCAACCAATAAGTGATATCAGTTACATCGAAAAATGGTACGGATTCCTGAAAGAAAAATCTCGTAAAGTTCGTTCCATCACCAGTGGCTATGCAATATTCGCCATTGGTACAATATTTTTGAATGCTTTTTGAAACAGCTTCACTTCCTGTAATCATTGGTTTATCATCAAAACGAAGAAATGCTTCATAAATATCTTTTGCTTTCAGTGATTGATCAGGAGTGGGTAAGAGATTATTGTTTCTAAAAGTGCTTAAGCCCACTGATTCCAATAACCATTCTTCTTCTTTTAATGCACCAATGATATTGTAGTTTATCTGATTATCGAAACTGTCTTTAAATTGTTTTATTACCAGAGTTTCAATTCCATTTTTTACTGAGTACTTCGTCACTATTGAATAAGCTGAGACCAAGGAAGAATCAGACTGTTTGGCTGCTTCGTCAATTCTCCTGCGAATATCAGTTTTTTGTTCTGAATTTAATTGTGAGGTGTATTCCAAATTAATCTTTTGACAAGCCAAATAGTTTTTTATATCATCCTGAAGTTTTCCAATGCCTATTTCGGAACAAAGTAAAAAAAGCATAGTATTGCGGAAAATTCTTTCGGTACTTCCTTTTTTTGTGGCCAATTTTTCAATGATAGGGCGGGTGGTTCCGTTTACTTCATTGGGGTTTGCCAGGTATTTAGGACTTAAAATAATAAGAGTCGGTTTCTTTTGTTCCGGAATATCCTCGGAAGGATTTACCAAGGTATTGAATAATTGAATACCCCTTGTTTTATCATTTATTCTTCTCATAATCTCGGCAATAATATCAGGGTTTTTAATATCACCTTTTGCCTGGTTGATGAGGATGTTTACATTGGGTGTTGTATCAAACCAATACCTTTTTTTTCCGGTACTACTATAATATAAGTAATGAGCATTCCCCTCCATTCTATCGATTGCACCATTGATGTCGTTATGATTAAAGCAATCGGGTTTAACCATGCATAGTTTTATTTCATCAATGTCGACTCCTTTGTTTTGACCTTTGCTACCGAATGTGCCTAATAATATCGTTGCTGCAATGCCTTGAGTTAAATTGTATTTACCCAAAGCTTTTATCTCATTATCGATGCGGAAAGCATTGGATGATGTGCCTGAAACATCTGCATTAATAACCGAATCCCAACTTGCACCATTGAGAATTGTTATTTGACTTGTCAGTGCTTCGACGTTTGATAATACCACATCTGAAGTATGTATTAAATACTGACTTCCTGTTAACGAGGCTTGTCGTTTCCAAAGATCGGAAATTATAGCCGCCAAAATCCTTAAAACACCTCTTGTTCTTTGAAAAAACGGATTGCTAGCCCAACGTAAACGGAACATGTCTATCAGTTCAGGGTGGAAAGGGTAAGACTTTTTAAGCCTTTCGCGATACTCTGATTTTACTGCATAAGATGGAATTTCAGAGAGGAGGGATTGGTAGAGCATAGCATAAGATGATATGACGGTTTCAATTTCATCAGCACTACCTAAATCTTCGAATAATCTTCTTCTGACTACTTCAAATATTTCATCATCTTCCACCGGACGTAAATTAACTCCAACCCTTGTAATACGGTTCTCAAGGGCACTCAGGATTTGTGATGAAATAGGGGAGGCTGCTAATTCCTGAGCACTGGCCGGCAATGTTGCAATCAATACACAATTATCAGTTCCTGCAATTGATTCAGTGAGTTCCTGCATGAAACTTACTGTCTGATCGCTTAAATTACTTGCTTCAACTTTAACTGCAGATGCACTGACACAATAATCAGCTAACTCGTCGATTAGAATTAAACAAGGTTTGCATTGTTCCAATACTTTTTTGAAAAGACCTTTTGGGGCAATTTGTTTTTCATCGTTAACCTTAACTATTTCATAAGCAGATAAACCACCTAATTGATAAGCTAATTCACCCCATAATGTTCTGATTGTAAAACCATCAACATTTCTGCCCTGGGCAGCATCATTGGTAGAATTCGTAAAAACTGCAATATGAGCGGTATCGAATTTGGGGTCGCCGGTAATTTGTAAGAGTTCTTTTGTGAATTCGCTATGAATGGATTTTTTGCCCCAACGGGCGAGATGGTACAACGAAATAAGCGTATGGGTTTTGCCACCACCAAAACCAGTTTGCAGACTAATGACTCTATTATCGGCAGTTTGACCGCCATTTAGGCCCTGCACAACACGTTTAGCTATATTTTTTACACCTGCCGTAAAATAGGTTTTTTGAAAAAACATTTCCGGATTTATGTAGATTTCTCTTCCTGTGCCATCAGCCACTTCCGCTAAATTAGCCGCAAAGACGGATTCATCTAAATGACCTTCTTGAATGTCTTTGTGGGGTGTTACGTTTTTAAACCAAGGTTGCATATTGTTAATATTATTTATTGTTCATCAAAAAGATCAGTTTGTATTATTGTTGCAGGTTGAGCAGCTTTACATTCTCTGATCAAACTGTCTTTGTTTGTAAGTAAGCCTAATGCTTGTTTATGATCCTCACTGCCAACAGGTAATACTTCACAAAGGGAAGTAATAACTCTCCAAAAACTGCTTTCGGGCTGGACAGCCGTTTTGTTTATGAAATTCAATAAGGCATTTCGATTATTACCTTTATATAGCGCCATTGCGCGATGTACCTGGTCAATTAAATAACTGTTTGTCTTTTCACCAATATTTTTATCGATCATAATGCGTTGCTCAAATGTGCCTAAAATTTGTTTGTTGCCGTTACTTATTAGGATGTGTTCTTTAATAAGTTCCTGAACATTAATACTTAAGCCAACTCGACTGAATTTGGCGGCATCATCAAAATCGCTTTCGGTAAAACTGTAAAGCTGTAACCAACCAATATAAAATTTAGTGAAATCATCGCCATCAAAGCCCTTTAGTAAAGCATTAAAGGCGCTCTCTCTTGCCATTTCTAATAAGTCGGCTACAGTAACTTCATTACCATCTGCTTTTTCAACTTTTTCATATTTTCCAAATTCACTTACTGCTTGACCAAAGCAGGCCGTTAATAAATCTGCACCCCTGAAACCTAATCTGTATAATTCTTCAACTTCTGAAGCAACTTTATTTTCTATCGAACTCCTAACTTCTTTATATTCACCAATACCAATTCGTTGAGATGGTTTTGCACAAACTGTAACGGAACTTGAAAGAAACGCTTTATCAGTTTTTAATGCACCTGTCATTTCTGTATCCATTGCCCAGCTACCAGTAATATTCATTCTTGCGCCCAAAATTGAATTGCACAGAGTAGTCCAAGCTTCGGTGCTTTGATGTGCAAACATAATGCTTACAATATCAGATGTTTGGTGCTCAATGGCATCAAATATTTGTAGTAATTTATTTTCAAAATGTGCTTTTGCTTTTTCTTTATCATCATTATGATGATGTTTTAAAGCTGTGCATTCTTCAGACTTCGGAGTTTGAGGAGTTGCAAATATTTCCGGATAAATGTCACCCAAACTTCGTTTTAACCAAACATAAAAAAAATCAGATAAATCTGCATATGCTATCGCGTCATAATAAGGAGGATCAGTAACAACTGATGTTAAAAATTTATCTGGAAATTGCATTTTTTCTCCACTTGATGCGTTATAAACATGACTTATAAATGGTGTAGCAGATTCCCCTTCAATAACCCTTACAATCCATTCAAGTTGAGATGCAATTGGACCTTCAATTGGAGTAAAAACAGATTCGGGAAAATCAAAAATCATTGGAATAGCTTGACGACTAAATATAGGTTGAATTTTTTCGTATTGAGGATTCCAAACGCCAAATGATGTAAGACGAGTCGAACCTCTATCAATGAGTATCGCTAAATAGGTGAGAATGGCTTGGCTATAAGTTGAATCAAAATTAGTTAACAACTTTTTTATACTACTGATATTTTTCACTAAAGAAGTCATCGTATAAAGTTGTCGCTTTGTAAACATTTGGCCCCATTCACTTATGCCCCAACTAAATGTATCTCCACCTGCCGAGTTACGTTGCATTTTTTCAAATGGTCGTAATACATTTGGTATTTGATTAACTATATCTATTTCAACTTGTTTGGGTAATCTGTAAAACTTACCATTTTTATTTATTTCAATAACAGCTAATAATCTTTCAGGCAGCCCTCCATTATTCGATTGCTCTTTAACTTTTTTTACATCTGTGATACTACCACAGCAAGGGCATTTTAAATTGCCTCTATTAGACCAACCATCAATGGAACAAATGCCATATTCAACAGAAAAGTTAATTATGGAACCTTTTATAATGGGTTTTAAATAAACTGGTTTTTCTTTTTTATTACATAAATAAAACTGACGAAGGATAGGAACTTCGGATTTGCATGAAGGATTAGAACATGTGGCAACTCTTGCCCAATAATAAGCAATTGGTTTTTCTCTTGAATCAATCTGAGGATAATATTCCGAAACATCATTGTCTGTGAGTTTTAATAATAAATTGGAATAATACTGAACATCGAAAGAAAGACGATTAGCAATATTTACAGCAATTGCCTCACCGTTTTGCAGAATTTTATCTTCATAAGGAATATTATCAAACTCTTTTTTTCCATAGAGTTTTATAAATTCTACTTTACTTAAAGTAATTGGTTTGCCATACTTTTGAGGAAATTCCAAACTGCCCTTTTGGATTATGTGGGCTACAGGGTTAATATCATTTCCAAAACTCCTACAGCCCAACCTTGCAGCTTCTAATGGTATTGCACCACCACCAGCAAATGGATCAAAGACTTTTGGCATTTTATCTAAAAATGCTTCAATGCTCTGGTTTAAATTTTCTGTAAATATTTTGCTTTTCTCAGTTTCAATATGCCTGTCCTGTAAACTGTAAAGTTCTTGTTCTGCCTGCTTAATTGCAGTATAATGAACTTCAAAATCATCTAATAAATTTTGCAAAGAAATTTTAAGGTTATTCGATTTACTGTTATGTGCTACCCAAATTAATTTACGGACCTTATTTATAATAGCCTCGTTGTTTTTATTATCCCATTTAATTAAACTATACTCACTTAATTGAATATTACTAGCCGTTGTTTTTCCAGACTTTTCATTTTCGCAAAATTGATTGCTGAATTTACCAATAAACATCAATAACCTGTTGCGGGCATTATCTTCCATTTTGTCGATGGCGGCAGTATAAGGAATATCATTATAGGGTTTGTAAGCTTCCACAACCATGCCCGGCTCGCTTAAAGGTTTTTCAGGACTGCCGAGCAAAAGTTCAACCGCATCTTTAAATTGTTGAGGACAATTTTCGTCTAAGGGATCAGGCACCAAACTTGCAAACACAACCGCACGACAAACCGGTAATGGTCTACGAGCCCACCATGGATGGAGAGAAGATATATGTCCATGTTGTATCCTTACATCTGTTACACTTTCAGCCGATATTTCTTTTATCGGCATGGCGACTTCTATTAGTTTTTTTGGTTGGGGCATTTTAGATTTTTTCTATTAATTTTTCTTTAACAAGATTATATGCTTTTTGAATGTCGTATTCTACTTCAGGGCGCAGCAAAGCTTTCATATCACCAATGAATTCGGGATCGTTCATTTTTTCATCGAGGTTCATCATAATTTCTTTGGCTGTTTTTGCCCTGCCATTGCTATGTTGCATGTATTTCCTGTAGCAATGCAATAATTTATCGCAATCGGGATCTAAATTTACCAGAGCAAAATACAGGTCGAACAGATCACGTCCTTTACTGCGCTGGTATAAGGCACGGATTTTTGTTCCCAGCAGTTCTTCTGCTTCATAAGTTATTAATTCAGTCGAGCCTGAAAACCAAGGATTTTTTATGCCAAGGCCCATTTTTTTATAGCCAAGGATAGAAAAATGTTCTCTGCAATTAATTTCGATTTTCAAACGTGAGTTAATTACAGGAGAAATTTCAGTATCAAAACGGTAAACAATAGTGTTCATCATGTCGTTTTGTTTCGTGTCTCTTTTTGTGCCCAAAAACGACAAAGCATTTCTTATTTCAACCATTACAGGTTTAATAGGATTGGGCGTTATCTGCACAAGGTCAATATCTTCAGAATAGCGGGACTGCGGTTTCAGAAACAGTTTGTGAAGAGCAGTACCACCCCTGAAAGCAAGGTTTTCGCGGATCACTTCATTTGAAAATAATTCGATTAAAGCCCTTTCAATAACAAGGTCTTGCTCAATCTGTGCATTGGTCTGCCAGGGAGCCGATTTCTGCCATTCGAATATATATGCCCTTGGAATCATATATCGGTTTCAATTTTTGTATTAATAAACAGATTCCATTTATCATCTTTTACACCGACTTTTGTACCTGATGCTTTCAGGTATGCCGGTTGAAAATTCAGCGATGCCAGTTTTTTCTCAAATATTGAAGCCAGTTTTTTGTTATGCAAAATTTGTTCTGCCATATAACCAGCCCTTTGAAAAACAGAAGCCGGGAAATCATTATCTATAACTTTTTTCATTGCGGCAGGTTTAATATCTTCTGACAGTTCTTTAAGTATAGTTGTTATCCGGCTAAAGCCACCCATCAGGTTTTCGAAATAAATTAAATCAAGGAAGGTTAATTCTTTACCAGAAATATTGAAATAGCCTGTGTCGGTTTTGCGTGTTTCAATACCTGCCTGGGGAAAATGCTTTTTTTCTGAGAAATTGATAATAATATTCCGGTTCTTAATATTGCGGGTTTTCGGACTTTCTGATATGATAAAAAACTCCTGTGGCTGCTGATGAGCTGCACCATGAAACATTGCTGCACTGAAAAGACCCACATAATATTGTCTGGTGAGATATTTCATCAAATCATCGACATAAAACTCAACCGGAATTCCACCCATTTTACTGTATTCATCAGGAATTATAATATAAAATCCTTTTCTGATATTCCTGATCAAGCCTTTTTCCCTCAAACGATCAATATCTTTTCTTATGTTTTTTAGCGGCTTTTGTGTTGCACTTATTACATCATCTATTGTAAAAGCATATCTGCCATTACTACGATATTCTTTAATAAAATCTGTTGTATGTTTTAGATCAGCAATCATACTTCCGTGTGTTTATTTAACATTCAATATACCCCTAATAAAAGGGTTATTTGCATGTGCAATATTACAACTATTTATCCATCCATCGGCATGTATAATAGCAAATATTTCATGTCGTATAGCATCTCCTATTGCGACACTAGAATATGTAGACGACAAACAGCATATCTGTATGATTATATTGCTCTTGTTTTCCATTCTTCCATGGGTAAAAAATACTGAACACCTTTTGTTTTTAATTCGAACTTTAATGCTTTAGCCGGGTTTTGAATGCGAAATAATTCGGGTGTACTTTTGCAATTCATTACAATGTACAGCCAAGCGGCATCGCCAAGTTGAGCCAAACGATTCATTTCATTTTCGCTGAGCATTACATTGCCATCACCGGCACTGCGGCCTTTTACCTCAATGTAACGTTTCAATTCTTCGGGGCTGACACTACGAATGTCGTAACCTTCGTTATTAGCACTTACATCTTGTGGTGTCCAACCAACATTAGTTTCGTACTCCATGACTATTTGCATAGCTATTGCTTCGACTTCATCGTCACGACTCATTCCATAATGCCCCAGATATTCCACTTGTGTTAATGGCACAATATAAGCACAGCCCAATACTTCGGGTGCTTTGGGATTGAGTTGTACCATTAGTTCTAAATTCTCTAAACGGTTTTGTTTTTTTAGGATGAGTTCGTTGATACGTGTCTGTTTTTTAAAAATCTTTTCCTGTACCTTACTATCACCCAAAAGTACTTTGCCTTGCAGTTCCTGAATGGAAATCTGTAAATCCAAAATTACCTGAGTAAAAGCTGACTCCAGGTAGTTCTTGCGACCTTCAGCATCTTTTTCAACATGAGCCTTTGTATCTTCGAATTGACGGGTAGTTATGGTTTCAAAACTCCATTGTACGACTTCATCATTACTAACAACAGCAGGAGGTACGATTGGTTTTGCAAATTCGGTAGGAGTGTGAAGGTCGATAAACTTGGCAGGGGAGGTAAGATGAAATTCGCTGTCCTTGGTTTGATATACCATTAACAGCCTTTCATCGGCGATACTATCTTCTTTTTTGCTTGGCCTGTTATCGACAATCTGGCTTTTCACAAAAAAAGCGAAATAATCTTCTTTGTCATCAGGAGAAATGAGCACAGTGCCTTTGAGCATATCTTCGCGGTACAGATTGCGAACTACTTTTACCAAACTATCAAAAACGGGATTTCCCGGGTTGATGTAATGTACTTTTCCTAAATCACCAACATTTTGGTAATCAAGAAATATTTGCTTGTCAAAGCAAAATTGAATTGATTTGATTGAGTCAAAATGAATCTTATACTTTTCCTTAAGTTCGGTAATAACAGCAAGAGGCATCTTGTCAATACGGAAAATTGATGGCCTAAGTTCAGTGAAAACACCTCCTAAATTTTTAAAAGCTTTTTCAAAAAATAAACGAATGTAAATAGGCTGCAAACGCTTTTCGTCAGAATTTTCTTTTAATACTCTGGCATCTTTGTAGTCGACCGCACTATGAGCCAACTTATCCTTATGCTCTTTTATTTTTTCAGTGAATTTCATCTTTAAAACTTCGTCGTCCTGAGACAGAAATTTATCAAGATCGGTTTCCCTGCCATTGAAAACTGAATTGATGATAGCATCTAAGCTGACACCTTCCAACACATCCTGAATTACATCGTAAACCCTGTCGTCGCCCATACCTTCGCGAATGATGTCTAATTTAGTCAGCAGCCTTTCTAATACTTTTCCTTCTTTGGTATTGCTTGCTACCATATTAAAGACTAATACATCCTGTTTTTGCCCGTAACGGTGAATACGACCCATTCGTTGCTCTAACCTGTTTGGGTTCCAAGGGATGTCCCAATTGATAAGCAAGCGACAAAACTGTAAATTGATACCTTCACCAGCAGCATCAGTACCTATAAGAATCTGAGTATCGGGTTTAGCAAATGCCCATTGGGCTTGTCTACGTTCGTCAACAGTTTTGCCACCATGTATGGTAGCAACTTTATAGCCACCACTTTTAGTGAGGCGTTCTTCCAGATAAAGCAAAGTGTCTTTATGTTCGGTAAAGATCACAAGCTTTTCTCCGTTTTCTAAAACTCCATTTGATTTGAGCAATTCTTGTAATTCCAAAAACTTTTTTTCTTCCTGTTTGCGATTGTACAGCGTTTGAGCCATTTCGAACAATCTTTTGACTTCACCCGCTTCCTGTTTTAATTCCTGCGGATTCTTGGCGGTAGTAAAGAGCTTGAATTTTTTTGGATCAGATAAAATTCCTTCTAAAGCATCTTTTTCGTCGTCTTCTAAATCCTCAAAATCTTCAATATCCTCTACCTGGTTATACGCTGCATCGATACGTTGACGTTGATTCCAAAGGCTAGGGTTATTATTGAGTTCGTCAACAATACCCTGTAAGGCCAACCATCTACGCTCCAATGTATTTTTGATTGCGAAAATTGAACTTACTAATCTTCTCTGCATTACAGTTAATGCCAATGAAACATGAATGTTTTTTGTTTCAGATGCTTCTTCTTTTCTCTTTGTAAGATAGTTGGTCACAGCATCGTACAATTCTTTTTCTTCGGGAGTAAGCTGGTAGGCTACTGTTTTAGTGTAACGGTCTTTAAAAAGTGGCTTACCTTGCCAATCCTTCATGTCTTCTTTTAACCTTCTGATAAAAAATTTATTGATGCCATTATGTTCTAATTCCTTAATTCTTTTAGAGGCAATTTCATCAGTAGCAAAAATATCTTCATCTAATAACTGCAATAGTTTTTTGAAGGTATCGGTTCTGCCTCTATGTGGAGTAGCAGTTAGTAACAGAATATGTTCACATTGTGTCGATAACACTTGTGCAGCCTTGTAACGTTGCGATAAATATTGTTTATTACCGTAATCGTAAGCAGAAAGTTTGTGACACTCGTCAAATACGATTAAGTCCCAATGTGAACTACTTGCCACGTTGAGCACATCTTCACGGGAAACGAAATCGATGGAGGTAACAATTTTATGCGCAGTATGAAAAACATTAGGGTCGGAAGAAAATAAACTTCTGTTTACAAGAGTAAAAGGGATATTAAATTTAATGGCCATTTCATCTTCCTGCCATTGTTTGGTGAGTCCACCGGGTGTGACTATTAAAATTCTTTCTGCAAGTCCCCGCATCATTAATTCTTTAATAAGTAGCCCGGTCATAATTGTTTTACCCGCACCTGTGTCATCAGCTAAAAGGAAACGAATTTGGGGGAGTGGCAACAAGAACTTATATACAGCTTCGACCTGATGTGGCAATGGATCGATGATACTGCAATTGACTGCAAATAAAGGATCGAATTGATAGGCAGAATTTATGCGTTCAGCTTCTGCAAATAATGCAAATCTTACAGGATCTCCAGTAAAATTAAATTTACCTTCCTGAGTAAGTACTTCTAATGCTTCAAATTCTGCCTTTGAAATTACTTTAGTGCTTGCACGATTGGTATTAATACCCGTGTATTTTAATGATACCATTGAACCTAACGGTTGAATGTGATTCACAGTTACAGGTTCAGAAGGGATTAGGTTTTTTACTATTTGTCCTATTTCTATTGGCATAAATTGTTACTTGAGTTTTGATAATCCTGAAAAGATTACAAAAAACAAATATAGAATAAAAGATAGAAAGGACTGGCAAAAAAAAGAAAAACTGCAAACCTTGCAGAGTTTGCAGTTTAATAGATTGATAAAAGTTTTTAAATTTTGGTATAGCTGCCGTATTGTGGTTGAGTAAGAAATTTGCCAGCTAGCTCTTTGAGAAGGCTATCAATGGAGCGTGTAGAAAGATTGAAAGTTTTGCCTATTTCAATGGCTTCAGCCCGCTTGAAATCATTGGGCAGTGCATCAAAAAACTTGCGTTTGTTATCGCCAGAGCGGAAAACGGAATTTTCGTTTTGTTTAGGAAGGTTATGAAACATGAGCAAACTGTGCTGTTGATAAAGTTCTACGAGTTGAACCGCAGTTCCAAAATCGATTTCGGTGCAAGTCTGGTTGCAAGCGGAATCTTTATTCTCCCATTTACGAAGTGCTGTAAATATCATGCAGATACGATAAAGGACCAGACCAAGACGTTTCACAATGCTTCCGGCATCAGCTCCGGCAAAGGTTGTGACTTCGTTTAACCATTTGCTACAAATACCGTTTAGCTTCTGCCATTGATCCTGGGAAAGTTCGATAGTAGTTGGGGAAAGGCCTAAAAATAAAACTAATTCATAAACCTGTTCTGATAAAACCCTGATGTAATCTGTACGGTTGATATTGTTTACATAGGGTGAAACATCCCGCCATTGTTGTTCCACTTTAAATGCGTAAAAAAGAAAACGACTGAATAAGCCATCTTCAGCTGAAGCAATCAAGCCTGTGACTTGATTAGGAGTGCCTGAGAGCGCCACCGACAAGCGTGGTTCTTTTACTTCAATATATTCGTTGTTAGCTTTTTTGGAACTTGAAATATGCTCGTGGTGAAAAGCTTTACGAAGCATGTCGGAATATCCACCCCATTCATGTTTTAATACATTACCCATGGTATCGGCTTCGGTTTCGCAAATGATTCCATCACCCTGATTTTGTTCAAGGTGAGAGAGAATTTTTGCATAGCTGGAATTTGCAGGAATAAAGACCACTTTAAAGGGTGGTTGTATAGGTGGATCTTCCGGTACTTCCTGCTTCTTTTTAAATCGTTGGCGTGATTTGTATTCGTTCATTTCGACATCATACCTCTGTAATTCCTCTCTGCTAGTTTTTAAAATCTGTTCATGGTATTTGTCAGCAAGTGATTTTGAAGATTTCAAAACTCCTTTTCCACTTGCTGCGGGAGCTATTATGAACGAAAAAAGATTTGGGTAAACGACTTCTTGAGAATAAATTCCTTTTACATTTGGCAGACAACCACTCAGAATTGATAAACCACCGGTTAGAAATACATCGCGTTCACGCTCATCCGAGAAAGCCAAGGCACCGGATTTTAACAATTCAGGCAATCGGTTGTATAGTTCATCCGGTATAATAGGAGTGTTTTTCAGATAATCTTCTTCAATAGTTTCATTGGATAGAGATTGAACTTTTGAGTTAGTTTGCACTTTTGCAGATTTAGCAAAGTTTGCAAGCTCGTTAGGGTGATGGTTGTAAGCGCTTTTTACAGAAGCCCGTATTTCGAGATCGGATAAATCAAAATTTGTCGTAATAAAATCAAGGGCTATGCTTTCGGGAATACCTTTTCGGTTGCAATTTGAAGCTAATAAATAAATGAAATTATTGCGATTACCGTCAATATACTGTTCTTTTTGTTGAGTAAAGGATATGCAATCATCAAAAAAAGCTGAGTAATCAGGAATCTTGATTGGTTCCTGCTTTTCTTTCAATTCTTGCTTGATTTGTACTTCAAACTTTCGGTTCTTATTGTTCTTATATGTATCAGGGTCGAAAGAGAAAAAGCAAAGTCGCGTGATGTCTTTGCATTTGGGATCGCAAAGGATGCCTAATGCTTTTTCGTAATAGTTCTGTACTTGTTTATAAGCAGTTTCGTGCTCTTGCTCTCCTGTGGTTACTTCCACAAATACTTTTAACCCGTTACCACTTGGACTTCGAAAACAAGCGAAAGTATATGGTATCTTTGAAATAGCCAGAAAAGTATTGTTTAACTGTTCGGGTGTGAGTTTATCGAAATCCAAATGAACAAAGCCGCTATACTGGTCCAATAATTCGGATTTACGGCCACCAATGAAGGTTGCTGATGGAGTGAAGGCCGGAAGTTGTTTCTTCAACTGGTCGGCTTTTTCGGTGTTGCCGGAGGCAATAGAAGAGCGGATAGATTCAATATCCGCCCTGTATTTGCCTTCTCTGATATCTTTAATGATAAAAATTAAAGATTCGTTTCCGACAGGCTTATTAAATCCTGAAAAGATTGTCGAAAATTCCATGGTGTCAGGATTTAGATGGTTTGTGATATTTTTCGAGCATCTGAAGAATATCTGATAAACGATAGTACATTTTGCAGCCGACCTGCGAAAAAGCAATGATACCAGTTGTTCGCCATTCCTGGGCTGTGCGCTTGCTGATATTCATTAACTGAATAAATTCCTGATTGTCGAAAAATACACTTTCAGGGTTTGAGTTTTGCTTTTTTTCAAGCATTCGCTGAATCAATTCAAGCCTTGCCTGAATGTTTTCAAGGGGTTCACGGCATTTTCTACATTCTTCCATGATTACCTCCTTTTGTTTTGGATTACATACTCAGTTGCTTGCTTTTCAATTTCATCGTTAGTTGTCTGGCGGTTTTGTTGTAACCAACCATCTAACTCATGACGATTGAAGTATAATTTTTTACCTTGGGGGCAGAAATGTGGTATCTGCTTCCGACTGGTAAGTTTGTACAAGTGGCTTTCACTGATGTTTAGGTACTGACAAGCCTCTGAAAAATTCAGTACTTCCTTTAAGAGCAAAGTTTGCCCTGTGATGAGTGCTTTCAACTCATCAAGCTGTTTTAAAATCTGGTCCATTTTTGAACGATTTTTAATTAAAAATGGACTTATGCGCATAAGTCATCACCGATTGTCGATGATGATACAAAGGTCGGAAGAAAGGAAAGGAGGGGGAAAAAACGGTATTTTGAAAAATAATGTATTAGACTATAATACTGTTACTTGTGAATACAAGGTGGTATTTTGAAAAGGTATTTTCAAGGCAAAATACTGTATTATCGACAAGCCGGTAAAGTGTCGAGCCAATAGTACTTATCGGATATCGATCTTATAATTTCGGGTGTACTTTTACGGAATTGTTGGGAAGTGTCAACATTATAGCGGTGGTCGAGGTATTGCCTATAGTCAGCATCCCTGAATTTGCTTTGATGTTTGACGTTCTTCTCTTTAAAATATTTTTTCTGAATCAATATTCTATAAATTGAGGCAAGCTCTTTTTTCTTGTCATGTTTATTTGTAAAGTTGTATTCCAGATCAATAAAATCGTAGTTGTATAAAAATTCTTCAAGTTTAGTAAAAAGCACAGAATTTATGACATCATTATAGGATAGTTTACCCTTATAAACAGTACGGAAATCAGACTGTTTTGGAATGAATGGAGGTTTCTCAGGAACCTGCTCAATTTTGCTTTCCTGTTTAATCAGAAGGTCTGCTTGTTTTTTGCTTGTTTTGGCTAGCTGGTATTGGTGAATAGTAAAAGCGGGTGTTTCCGGAATGCTCTTATTTGAATTAAAGTTTGAATCAATAAAATTTATTAATTCGTTTTCAGAAAGTGCCTCAGTCCCTATAAACGCAGGGAATGTTTTTTTTATTTCTTCATACAAACTGAAAAGAGAAATTTTCAAGGAATGCAGAACAAAAAGACTAAGTTTATCATTATTAGATTTGCCAGCCACTTGTTCAATTGTGTAATCGAGGTTACGAAGCAAACTGCATACCTGGTATTCAGCATCAATAGTCGTTTTGCATTTTACTACATTTGTGGCAATTGCTGCACGAATACGTATTGTTTCGTTGCTGATCAGATAGGAATAAAATTCTGAAGCTTTGTTATAAAAGCCAGGTAATATCAGCATACTAAAGGAAGTTTGTAACTCTGCAAACTTTGCAAGATTTGTAATTCTCTCCTTGTTTGGCAAATGGTCAATTTTTAAACTGACTGAATAATCCTTCAGTGATTTAATCAATGCTTTAAAAAATTGTTCGGGATTGTCCTTGTTTATTCTTACCTGATTATTTAGGATGTCCCGGAACTTTGTTTCGGCTGTGTTTTCAGATTTCCATGGTGCTAATTCACCAAAAAGGATATTGTCGAAAATTGAGGGTTTTACTACCATAATTATAATCTTATACGGTTTGCTGCTTCCCGTTTGCGTTCATCAATGATTTTTGCATAAATCTGCGTTGTTTTAAGGTCCTTGTGACCTAATAACTTTGATACTGTATAAATATCAGTTCCCAAAGTTAGTTGTAAAGTAGCATACGTATGACGTGCACAGTGAAAAGTTATGTTTTTTGTTATGCCTGCTTTCATCATCCATTGTTGCAACCTTACGTTATGCCAGGCACTGTATTTTAATCCGACAAAAACACGTTCATCGGCTTTTCCACGTTCACCCAGCAATTCGAATGTTTGATCAGAAATAGGCAAAGTTTCGGCACCTTTAGTTTTCTTTTGCGTGAAACGGATGTAATAGCCAATTTCATTTGAATGCTGGACCTCAGACCATGTCATTTTGTGAACATCAGACCATCTTAAACCAGATAAGGCACTGAACAGAAAAGCACGTTTGAGAATAGGAATTTCGCATTCTGTTTTTGCCACGGCCTGTAGTTCTTCAAGGGTTAAAAATTCCCTTTCGGGTTCACCTGCTTTGATGCCTTCGGTTTCATCGGCAGGGTTGCGCTGAATGATTCCTTCTTTGAAAGCTTCTCTCAATGCTGCGCGAACCTTATTATAATAGGATGAGGCGGAATTTTGAGAAAGGGGCTGTTTGGCCGGTGTCCGGGCTTCCTTCTGCAGGTATTCTTTGAAATCATTCAGCCAACGTTTGTCGATCTGGGCAAATGTGATATCAAACTTAACGAACCTTTGAAGGTGTTTAAATGTGCTGTCCCAATTACCATAATTACCGGTATTACCTTTCCGTTTTTCTGATAGATATTCAAAGTAGCGGAGGAAACTACCTTTCATCTTGCTTTGATCCTGAAAGCCATAAATTCCGTTTTGTAATTCTAAATGTCGTTTGGAACGGATGGCCTCAGCCAAAGCAAGATTTTTTTGATTATCATCTTTGTCGGTTTTAGACAATTTTCCTTTGGCAGGAGAGGGGATCAGGTAGAGTTGCAAATATTCATACTTGCGCTTGCCCTGGTGGTAATAGTCAAGGTATAAACTTATTTTATTACCTTTCTGACGTTGTCTTAATGTAACTTGCATATTGGTTGTTATTTGAATAGATTGTCAATTGTTTTTCGTTGGATTATGGTCCTACGACCGAATTTCGCGACCTTTATTACATCTTTTGAAATTAAACGCTGGATTGTTCGTTTACTTGTTCCAATCAATTTAGAAGCTTCAGCAATGCTTAGAAACTCTTTATCCTGAATCAAAGAAATAAAGGATTGAGATGAGTTATCCGGTTTTGATTGTGAAGCCTGAACCGATTGAATTTTTTCTTCTCTTTTAGTTTTCTTATAATGCAATCTGTTGCAAGTGTGCGAACAATAGCGGGTGTAAAGAGTTTTAGCATTAAACTCAATTCCGCAGTGGTCGCATTTTTTAAGGATACTGATGTTGCTGCTCATGGTGTGACTGTTTATGTCATTAGTTGCCTGTAGATGACAGATGATGTCAGAAGGTGACATCATTTCCCCTTTTTGTTGCCCGGAAACACAGGCAACATCATTGGGCAACAAATTAGCAACAAATATAAACAAAAAAGAGCAAATGGGCAACAAAAAAGAGAAGGAAATTTACAAAGTTATCAACAATGACAGGCACTTGACAAGCAAGAGAAAAATAATTACTTTCCTATACAAAACCTACTAAAAATTGTTTCGAATATTTCCTCAGTTGTTATCTCGCCGGTTATCTCGCCCAGATAGTGCATTGCCGAACGGATGTCGGTGGTGAGTAAGTCGGTGGGAATGTTGTTGTGAATGGCAAGTACCATGTTTTCGATTGCCAATAGCGTTTTGCTGAGTGCTTCGAAATGGCGAATGTTTGAAACGATAATATTATCCGTTGTGTCGGTGATTTGAATGGAACGAATGAGTGATTCGATGATAAGTTGGATGTTTTCTTTTCGTTTGGCCGAAATAAAAATTGTTTCGAGTTCAACAAGTTCGGGAAAACCGTGCGGAGTTTTCTGCAATTGGTCGGTTTTGTTTCCTATTATAATAAATTTTTTATTGCTGTCTTGAATGTGTTCTGCAAAATCTGCGAGCTCTTCTTTAATTTCTTCAACTCCTGTTTGTGTGATGTCAATCACATAAAGCACTATACTTGCTTGCGAAATTTTTTGGTAGGTTCGTTCAATACCCATTTGTTCTATTTCGTCGATAGATGGCCGAAGACCGGCGGTATCGATAAAGCGGAATGTGACTCCTTGCAATGTCAACAAATCTTCGATGGTGTCGCGGGTGGTGCCGGGAATTTCGGAAACAATGGCTTTTTCTTCATTCAACAAGGCATTCAACAAGGTGGATTTGCCCACATTGGGTTTGCCAACAATGGCAACCGGAATACCATTTTTTAAAACATTGCCTTGCGCAAATGAATCTTTCAGTTTCTGAATTTCGGTTTTTATTTCTAGCAGTAATTTTATGAATTCATCGCGGTTAGCAAATTCAACGTCTTCTTCGCTAAAATCAAGTTCGAGTTCGATAAGTGAGGCAAAAGTGATGAGCTTTTCGCGCAGTTCTTTTATCTTGTTTGAAAAGCCGCCACGCATTTGATTGATGGCTAAATCGTGGGCACTTTTTGATGTGGAGGCTATTAAATCGCCAATGGCTTCGGCTTGCAACAAATCGAGTTTCTTATTCAGAAATGCACGCAGGGTGAACTCGCCGGGCGAAGCCAATCTGAAACCAAGCAACAACAATGTTTCGAGAATTTTTTTTTGAATATAAAGCGAACCATGACAATTGATTTCTACCATATCTTCGCCTGTGAATGAATGGGGCGAGCGGAAAATGCTGAGCATTACATCGTCGATGATTTCGTTATTAAAAACAATGCGACCGTAGCATAAATAATTTGAAGGAATGCGAGCGAATTCAATTTTTTTTCGCGATTCAAAAATTTTGCCGCACGTTTCAATTGCACTTTTTCCGCTTATGCGAATGAGCGAAATGGCGCCAACTCCCGTGGGTGTTGATATGGCACAAATGGTATCGGATGGGTTGAAATTGTTTCGAATTGACATTCTTTTTTGGATTTTTTGACTTCACACAAAGGTACACATTTTTTAAAAGAACAAAAAAATACTTTATTTTGTGGTGAAATATCGCAGTAAAATTCTATTTTTGTTTTTATGATTCAAGGTAAAAAAGTTGTTGTGGTTATGCCGGCCTATAATGCCGAGAAAACTTTAGAAAATACGTATCTTGAAATTCCTTTTGATATTGTGGATGAGGTGGTGGTGGTTGACGATTGCAGCAAAGACCGAACGGTGGCGAAAGCACATGAATTGGGTATTGAGCACGTGATACGTCATGAAGAAAATACGGGTTATGGCGGCAATCAGAAAACATGTTATAAATATGCACTGCAACTGGGTGCCGACATTGTGGTGATGGTGCATCCCGATTATCAATACACGCCCAAGTTGATTCCATCTATGGTGTATTTGATTGCAAACGACCTGTATCAAGTGGTGCTGGGCTCCCGAATATTGGGCAAAGGTGCTTTGCGGGGCGGCATGCCGTATTATAAATATATGTTCAATCGGTTGCTCACCTTTTCGCAGAATATTTTGATGCGACAAAAGCTATCGGAATATCACACGGGCTATAGGGCATTTTCGAAAGCGGCCTTGAAACGCATAAATTTTGAGGCCAACTCCGACGATTTTGTATTTGATAATCAAATGCTGGCTCAGTTATGCTATGCGGGTTTCGAAGTGGCGGAAGTTACCTGTCCGACAAAATATTTTACCGACGCCTCGTCGATTAACTTTGCCCGAAGCCTGAAATATGGCATGGGTGTGTTAGGCACATCATTAAAATATCGACTCAGGAAATGGCATCTGGCAAAGTACCGTATATTTGAAAATCCTGACAATGCAAAACCCTGACAATGCAAAACTTTGACAGCCTTACACCTGTTTGCACCTACTGCCAATCGGTTGACAGCATTTGGTTTTGCAATACACAAGATATTTTTGATACCAAATATGAACTGCGGCACTGCGTGGGATGCAAAGCATATTTTTTGTGGCCGTTTCCATCGGATGAGCTGTTGCGGCGAGCTTACGACACTTCGTATTATGGCGCAACGCAGCAAAAATTTAGTTTTGCTGTGGTTGAAAAGGCGGTGGATTGGTTTCGCAAAAAGCGGGCTAGAAAAATAGTGAAACTCTTGCCTGATGGGGCTAGTGTGTTGGATATAGGTTGCGGCAATGGCGATTTTTTGCATTATGTGTCGCAATGCGGCCATTTTGAGTTGTTTGGCATTGAACGCGACGAAATGGCTGCCAAACGGGCTGCAACCAAAGCGAATATTCATTTGCAAACTACCCCGCTAAACGAAGGTGATTTTGCTGCCAACGCTTTTGATGTCATTACTTTGTTTCATGTTTTTGAGCATCTGACTGAACCTGAAAAAACTTTAAATATCATCAACAAAATTCTTAAACCAGAGGGCACATTTGTTCTTTCGTTTCCGAATATTGCGAGTTGGCAAGCACGGGTGTTTAAAGGAAAATGGTTGCATTTGGATCCGCCGCGGCATTTGTTTTTTATGGCACCCAAAGATTTTAAAGCCATCATGCGAAATAAAAACTTTGAATGTGTTGGCACAACGTATTTTTCGATGGAGCAAAACCCTTTTGGCCTGGTGCAAAGCTTGCTGAACGTGGTGTGCAAAAAACGCGAAGTGCTGTTTGAACGCTTGAAAGGCAACACACAATATGCGGCGGAATACGGCAGTTGGAATGTGTTTTTGCAGAAATGTTTTTTTGTGTTGCATTTTCCACTGTTTGTTTTAACCGATTTGATTGCGGCCTGCTTTAAAAAAAGTGCCACCGTGAAATTTACTTTTAAAAACACCAAACCATGCTGATTATTATTATTGCTATCACGGTTATTGTTTCAATTTTGGCGCTTAACAATGGCGATGTTTTTTATCGATTACGGTTTAACCCTTATTTGGCGTTGCATTCAAAACAATGGTATCGGTTTTTCACTTATGGCTTTGTTCATGCGGGGTGGATGCATTTAGGCATCAACATGTTTGTGTTGTATTCGTTTGGCAATGTCGTGATTCAGTTTTATGTGCTGATGTTTGGCTTGAAAGGCTATTATTATTTCGGATTGCTATATCTGGGTGCTATCATGCTTTCGGTGTTGCCTTCGTTTGGAAAACACAAAAACGACCCGTATTATAACTCGGTAGGAGCATCGGGGGCGGTTTCGGCGGCGGTGTTTGCCAGTATTTTGTTTGTGCCAACCGAGAAAATTTATTTGTTTTTTATCCCCATTGGCATTCCAGCTTTTATTTTCGGGATTTTATATTTGGTGTACACCGCCTATATGGCAAAGCGCGGCAAAGACAACATTGGGCACGACGCACATTTTTTTGGTGCCATTTTTGGCGTTGTTTTCACCATTTGCATCAAGCCGGCGGTGGCGCTTTATTTCTATGAGCAAATTAGCAATTTCTTTGGATTTTAGCCCGAACACATTCGCTGCAAAAGCAATTTACACTTGAGGTGGCGTTTGTTTGCTATCGTTGCAACATTTTTTGCGATGCGTTAAAATATAAACTATAGGCAAAATGCCAACCGTGTTGATGAGCGCAATGCAGATAAACCAAACCAGATGATTGTTGCGTGCCGAACGCCACATGGCAATGATTTTCCAAACCGACTCCCAAATGGCAAGTGCGCTTAATAAAGGGATGAAGCACAGCAGGGCTGAATGCATTTCTTGAATGGTACACATAGGTTTTAAAGATTTGGTGAATACAATTTCGATTGATTATGGCACAAATTTACGAAAAATGTGCTGCCAATGCAACAATTCGTTCCAACAATTTTTAATGTCATCGCGGCACAATTTATTTTTTTTATGCTGTGCACGGCAAATTATCAGATTGTTTTGCCTGCTTTGTACCAAAATTAGTCGTAATTTCCCACATTTATGTAAAAAACCACAAAAATAACGTTCATTATGGCAAAAAGAGTGTTCTTATTTCCAAAAAAGTGATGTTTATGCTATAATTTGTGATGTTATTACCAAATTGGTGATGATTATGCCATAATCGGTGATGTTTTTACCAAAAAGAGTACCGTCGGAGGGGGGCGAGGCATTCTTTTTTATGGTTTGGGTGGTTTATTCGGTGGGTGGGTGTATTTTTTTGGAGCATGATTTTGAAAAAATGCTGTAGTTTTTAAATAAAATGCAGAAGAGGGGCATAAATTTTTGCTGTGGAATTTGATAAAATCGGAATAAAAAATCGGTAAACATGTGTTTAAATTCAGACTAGTAGGCTTACGGAATCTATTTTTAGAGTTTTATCCTACACTCGTAAAATAATTTTCCATAAAAGTCCGTTGATAGATGTGAATCGGAATTTGCTGAAGTAAATTTTAGCAAATTGGACAAAAACTTTTAAATTTGCCCTAAATTTGTTAGGTAATCTTTTTTTAAAAAACCAATTCTTATGTTTTCATTCGTTTCAAACATCGTTTTTTCGTTGCTTTTAGTTAACAATGTAGGCAACATTAACCACATTCCCACCACCACGGCGGGCGGTTACAAAATTCATGTAAAAATAAATGGCGTGGTGGATAGCACCTGCTATCTGGCACATTACTATGGGCAATATCAGCAGGTGGATGATACGGCTGTGGCCAATTCAAAAGGCGAAATGTTTTTCGAAGGAAAAAATGCTTTGCCTGGCGGAATTTATTTTGTCGTGATTCCAAAGAAAAAATACTTTGATTTTGTTATCGACAAAGAGCAGGAAATTTGGTTCGAAACCGACACCGCCGATTTAGTGAAAAACATGAAAGTGAAAGGTTCCACCGACAATAAAAATTTTTATGAATATGTGAATTTTGTTTCAGGCAATCAAGCCTTGTTCAACAGGCTAAAAACACGTCTCGATGCCAACAAAGATAACAAAGACTCCACCGAACTCATCAAAAAAGAAGTAGCCCAAATTGATGAACGCGTTAAAAGTTATAAGCTTGATTTTATTACCAAATACCCCACCTCCTTGCCAACCAAAGTATTTTTGGCATCCAAAGAGCCCGAAATTCCCGAAACGCCCCTCTTGCCCAACGGGCGCAAAGATTCAACATTTGCTTATCGATTTTATAAAGCGCATTATTGGGATAATATTGATTTAACCGACGACAGAATATTAAGAACACCCGTTTTTTACACCAAGTTAAGCACCTATTTCGATAAAATTGTGGTGCAAAGCCCTGATTCAATCATTAAAGAAGCCGACATGCTGATTGAAAAATGCCGACCCAACAAAGAAATGTTTAAATACATGGTTTGGTGGGTTACCTACACTTACGAAACCTCCAAAGTGATGGGTTTTGATGCGGTTTTTGTTCACATGGTTGAAACCTATTATATGAAAAACCAATGCGATTGGCTAAGCGATGTGTTGCTAAAAAACATAACCGACCGTGCCATGAAACTGAAACCAATTTTATTGGGCAAAGTTGCCCCAAACATGGTTATGCAAGATACCAGCCTTCAGTTGCAATCCATGCAAGCCATAAAAGCCCGATATACCGTGCTGGCTTTTTGGGATTACAATTGCGGACATTGCAAAACCGAAATACCCAAATTGGTTGAATTTTATAATGCAAAGAAAAAGGAACTCGGCATAGAAATTTTTGCTGTTTGCACCGATACCAGCATGGCTGAGATGAAAAAATTTATTCGCGCCAACAAAATGAATTTCATAAATGTTAACGGACCGCGCAGTATCACGCCAAAGTATGCCGACCTTTACGATATATTCAGCACCCCAGTTATTTTTGTGTTGGACGACAAAAAAACGATTGTGGCCAAACGAATCGATGTTGAGCAAATAGAAGAGGTGATAAGGCATGATATCATGATGAAGGATGTAAAAAAATAGTCCCGGTCAGTTTTGTCAAAGTTTTAAACAACCCAAAAACCCTATTGCAGATACAAACCCGGCAGGCCAAACCCGATTTTATGCAAACCAAAACACTTTTTAGTTTCCTATTTGTTGTGGCTTTTGCTTTGCAAACATCAGCCCAATCAATTCAAAAAAAACCACTCGATACAGGTGTTTACACCACTTGGAAAACACTTAAAAATGCCACCATATCCAATGATGGCATTTGGATAAGCTACGAAATTAACCCCCTAAAAGGCGATGGATGGCTTTATATTTTGAATCCTCAAAAAAACCACACCGATTCAATTCCACGGGCAAGCGATGCGCAGTTTTCGACAAATTCAAATTTTGTAGTGTTTAAAATCAAACAACCCGAAGACAGTATCAGAAAGCTCAAACTAAAAAAGAAAAAAGAGGATGAACTGCCCAAAGATTCAATGGGAGTTTACAACCTACTTACGTTGAAAACCACAAAATTCGATAACGTGAAATCCTTTAAAATGGGTAAAGATGGCAGCGATTGGATTGCGTTTTTAAAGGAAGAAAAGAAAGAAAAAACCGAAAAAACCGATACCAACTCAAAAAAAACCGATACCGTACAAATTAAAAAAACGGATACCAAAACCAATAAGAAGAAAGATAAAAAACAAACTGGCACCGATTTGGTTATCTACAATCCCATATCAACAAAAAGCCTCACACAAAAGCGAATCACCGAATATTGTTTTTCGAAAAACGGCGAAATGCTATCCATGGTTTCGCTAAAAAAAGATTCAATCGATACGGTAAAAGTCAAGGTGTTTTTAACACGAACTGAAAAACTCGATACCCTATTTCAATCCATAGGTTTGGTAAAAAATATCGCCAATGATGATGATGGGCAGCAATTGGTTTTTCAGTATTCGGCCGATACAGCAAAGATAAAGCAGTATAAATTATACTATTGGGCAACCCGCAGTAATCAATGCAGAACGATTATCGATACCACCGAAAAGCAGTTTCCAACTAAATGGACCCTAAGCGACAATCAGCAGCCCGATTTCTCCGACGATGGCTCATTAATATACTTTTACACCGCGCCATGTCAAAAACCCGAACCCAAAGATACCTTGCTTGATGATGAAAAGGTGAAACTCGATTTGTGGAGTTGGACAGATGGCGAAATTCAATCGCAGCAGTTAAAAGAACTTGATGCAAACAAAAAAAAATCGTGGCTGGCAGTTTATCGCGTCAGCGACTCAAGTATTGTTCAGCTGGCCGACTCATTAACCGATAGGGTTGTACTGTTAAAGAAAAATTTGAACCTAGCCATGTCGGTTGTGAATCAACCCTACGAAAAACTAGCTTCGTGGGAATCACCATCCTATTGCGATGTTTATTTCGAAGATGTGAACACAGGGCGCAAATCGCTTGTGTTGCAAAAACAGCAATATTCCTTTAGTTTATCGCCATGGGGCAAATACATAGTGTATTATTGCATCAAAGACTCCACCTGGAATACGTTTTCAATTGCAGATAAAAGGTTTATTTGTTTAACAAAAAATCTTCCAGTTCAGTTTTATGAAGAAGAAAACGATAACCCAGAAGAACCCTCGCCCTATGGCATTGCCGGTTGGACCGGAAATGATACCTATCTGCTGGTTTACGATAAGTATGATATATGGAAGATAGACCCCCTGATGAAAGAAAAACCAGTGAATATTACCAAAAATGGGCGCGCCATGAATTTGCAATATCGCTATATTGCAACCGACAAAGAAGCCGTTTTTATTGATACTAAAAAACCAATGCTGTTGTCGGTTTTCAACAAAGTGAGTCGGCAAAGCGGTTTTTCATCACTATCTTTTAAAGCGGATAAAGCTGTAAAGATTTTAATTACTGATGAAGCCAAGTTTAGTTTTATTGCAAAAGCCAAAAATGCAGATAAAATTTTATACACCAGGCAAACATTCACCCAATATCCTGATGCTATTTATTCGGATTTAGCCTTCGCGAATCGCAAAAAAATTTCAAACACCAATCCTCAGCAGTGCAATTATGTGTGGGGAACTTCGGAATTAGTACATTGGGTGTCCTACCAAGGAAAAAAACTAGATGGCTTGTTGTTTAAACCCGATAATTTTGATTCAACTAAAACCTATCCAATGATAGTTTACTTTTATGAGAAGTATGCCGATTTACTCTACAATCATTGGATACCAGCACCGAGTCGCTCCACCATCAATCCGTCATATTATTGCAGTAACGGGTATCTTGTGTTTATGCCCGATATAGAATATATGATTGGCCATCCGGGCAAATCGGCCTACGATTGCATTGTGAGTGGAACCGAATTTATGAAGCAAAAACCATTTGTTGCAAAAAATAAAATTGGAATTCAGGGACAAAGTTGGGGAGGGTATCAGGTAGCTTATTTAATTACACAAACCGATATTTATAGTGCTGCAATGGCAGGAGCCGCTGTGTCGGATATGATAAGTGCCTATGGAGGTATCCGTTGGGAGACAGGAATAAGTCGCATGTGGCAATATGAAGAATCGCAAAGCAGAATAGGTGCCACACTTTGGGAAAAACCCGAGTTGTACTTCGAAAATTCACCCATACTTTTCGCCAACCAGGTGAAAACACCCTTACTAATGATGAATAATGACAACGATGGTGCAGTTCCTTGGTATCAGGGCATAGAATATTATAGTGCCTTACGTCGATTAAACAAACCGGTGTGGATGCTGAATTATAACGGCGATGTGCACAATCTTGAAAAATGGCCAAATCGAATCGACTTTAGCATCCGCATGAAACA
Organism: Bacteroidota bacterium; assembly: GCA_037128515.1. Classification (GTDB taxonomy): domain Bacteria; phylum Bacteroidota; class Bacteroidia; order Bacteroidales; family CAIWKO01; genus CAIWKO01. The sequence continues at coordinate 63,079 of JBAXWF010000008.1, forward strand.
GTTTTTTGATTATTATCTAAAAAACGATTCTATGCCCGAATGGATGAAAAATGGCATCCCTGCTTTGGATAAAGGAAAAAAACTGAATTATTGATAATAAGCCGTGTTCCTTTACAAATCTTTTAATGTTTTTAAGGCTCTGTTCGAAAGTCCTTTTGATGATTCCGGTAAAATAAATTCAAGCGTTGCCTTAAATTCCGGTTTTAAATCAGGTTCGAAACTGCAAAGTTTTGTAATGATATGAATACAATAATAACGTACGGCCGGAGATTCTTTTGATGATAATAACCAATCGAAACTGATTTGCAATAAAGTAGGGTTATCCTTTACAAGCATGAAATCTATAGACTCTGCAATAATTTTCAGAAAGCTCCTTTTAACCCCTGCTATATTCGAAACAGCTATTTTTTCAATTATCTCATCAAGATATGGAAGAATAAACTCCGGTTTCGTTTCACAGAACAACTGAATCACATGTGACGTTCTTATACAGGTGGGGTAGGGTTGCGAGAAACTCAACTCAAGCAAATGCTCAAAGTTTTTAGCATCGTTGCCAATTGCCTCAACAGCCATATCAGCTGTTGCCCTGCCCGAATCACCCAATCCTGCAACAAAATCAGGTAATTTTTTCTTCGACATTAGTTAAAACAAAATTTATTTTAGCAAACCAAATCACCAATTATTTAAACATCATGTTTTTCTTCTCAGTAATTTTTTCGCAATAAATGCATTTAAGTTTCGAATGAACTTTATCGATTACTTTGAATTTTGTAGGAACTTCTTCGCTATTTGTAATACAATTCGGATTCACACATTGAACGAATTTTTCGATAGTATCGGGTATTTCAACTTTTTTCTTTTCGGTAACATTAAAATCTTTAATAATTATCAAAGTTGCCGTGGGTGCAACCAATGCAATTTTATTTATTTCAACAGGTTTGAAATATTTATTGCTGACTTTAATAATTCCTTTTTTGCCATATTTACTACTATCCAGATTCGTACCGAACAAAATCTGATTGTCAGAATGATCGAGGTTTAAAATATGAATTACCTGAAACACACTCTGCGTTGGAATATGGTCTATAACGGTTCCATTTTCAATAGCGGAAACCACCAATTCTTTAATCGGTTTTTTTTCTTGTTCCATAGTTTATAATCCTAAAATTAATTTTAAAATTGCCTGACGTACAAATAAGCCATTCAGTGCTTGTTGAAAATAATAAGCTTGAGGCATATCATCAACATCCACATTAATTTCATTCACTCTAGGTAATGGATGTAAAATTTTTAAGTTGGATTTAGCGTTAGCCAACAAGCCACGGTTTAGTATATATGCATTTTTAACTTTTTCATAATCGATGGGATCGGAAAAACGTTCGCGTTGAATACGCGTCATGTAAATAATGTCCGTTTTTGTCATTACTTCATTCAAATCAGTATATTGGTAGTATTCCAAATTTTTTTCTTTGATATACATCTTTATTGAACTGGGTAGCTTTAACTCAGGAGGAGATACCAGATGAAAACGACAATTAAAGTTTGTCATGGCAATAACCAGCGAATGTACAGTTCGGCCATATTTAAGGTCGCCGACAAAAGCAATATCAAGATTATCGAGTTTCCCTTGCGTTTTTCTAATAGAATAAAGATCGAGCAAGCACTGTGTAGGATGTTGATTGGCTCCGTCACCAGCATTCACGATTGGCACTGTGGCCACTTCGCTTGCAAATCGAGCACTTCCTTCTTTTGGGTGACGCATCACAATCAAATCGGAATAATTACAAACCGTTAGAATAGTATCTTTTAACGATTCTCCTTTTTTTACGCTTGTACTGGAAGCATCGGAAAAGCCGATAACTTTGCCGCCCAAATAGTTTACCGCGCTTTCGAAACTAAGTCGAGTACGGGTTGATGGTTCAAAAAAGAGTGTTGCAATTACTTTTCCGTCCAGTATATTTTGCACAGGATTTAGCTCGAATTTTTCGGCAGCATCAAGAACCGAAAAGTAATCTTCTTTTGTGAAATCATCGATGGATATTAAACTTCTATTTTTCATTTTTTATGATTTTAAACGATTTTCACTAGTTCAAATATACAAAAATAAATTAAATGACAAAAAAAAAGGCGACTTAGTCGCCTTTTTTAATTATTGACAGCAGGAGCAGCCAGATTTAGCAAGATTGTGTTTTTTTAAGAAATCACATAAAACATCGTCAAGAGTTGGATGTCCAATTTCTTGTAAATCGTATCCAACCTTTACCGTAGGTTTGTTGATTTTAACAATTCTGTTTAAATCAATTGGTGTAGCAATAACAACTGCATCACAAGGTGTGTTTTCTATTGTTTTTTCGAGATCAATAATTTGTTGTTGGCCATATCCCATTGCTGGTAACAATGTACCAATGTTAGGATATATTTTAAATGTTTCTGCTAACTTGCCAACAGCAAATTGACGTGGGTCAACCAACTCGGCAGCACCAAATTTCATTGCAGCTACTGTGCCAGCACCAATTTTCATTTCGCCATGTGTTAGGGTTGGCCCATCTTCAACTACTAATACTCTCTTACCTTTTATCAATTCGGGTTTATCAACCGTAAGAGGCGAAGCACCGTCTATAACGATTGCATTTGGGTTTACTTTACGGATACTTTCGCGAACTATTTGAATGTTTTCGGGTGAGGCACTATCCATTTTGTTGATAACAACTGCATCAGCCATACGAAGACAAACTTCCCCGGGATAATAGGACAATTCGTGACCGGGTCTGTGTGGGTCAACAACTGTAATACTATAATCCGTCTTATAAAACGAGAAGTCGTTATTTCCACCATCCCATAGAACAACGTCGCAACCGTCTGGATCATTTTCTGCTGCTCTCAAAATAGCTTCATAGTCAACACCTGCATAAATAACATTGCCACGAACTACATGAGGTTCGTATTCTTCCATTTCTTCAATGGTACATTTGTGTTTCTTAAGATCTTCCAGTGTTGCAAAGCGCTGTACTTTTTGTTCATTCAAGTCACCATAAGGCATAGGGTGACGAATAGCAACAACTTTAAGTCCTTGTTTCATCAAAATTTCGATAACACGACGTGAAGTTTGGCTTTTTCCACAACCAGTTCTAACAGCGGTAACTGCTATTAAAGGTTTGGTGCTTTTAACCTGAGTTTGTTTTGGTCCAATTAACATGAAATCGGCACCAGAAGCGTTAACGATTGCGCTCATTGCCATCACTCTTTGATAAGGTACATCGCTATAAGCGAAAACACAAATATCAGCATTGAGATCTTTAATCAGTTTCGGAAGGTCGCTTTCAATGTAAATTGGAATTCCTTCAGGGTATAGACCACCAGCTAATTCTTTTGGATATTTTCTGCCCGCTATATCGGGGATTTGTGCGGCTGTAAAGGCTACCACATTGTATGCCTCATTTCCGCGGTAGTAGGTATTGAAATTATGAAAATCTCTACCTGCTGCGCCAATAATAATAACGTTTTTTCGGTTCATATAAATTTATTTTGGTTTATTGTTAAAATTGTTGACAAAGATATAGCTTTAAATATTCACTCCAAAGGCTTCGATAATTTTTTTTATTAGAGTATGTTACAAATACTTCTATAAGCTTGTGTGAGCAAGGGGGCGAAAATAAAAAGATTTTTTATTTTACATATAAAAAACTACTCAATTTTGGTTTAAATTAAGCTCTGAAGTGAGTTTAATGCATTCTTTTGCTTCTTTCACATCATGCACTCTCAAAATAGCTGCTCCAGCAAGTAACGAAATTGTATTCATCACACTTGTTCCATTCAGGGCATATTCTGACGTAGTTCTTAGTGTTTTCCATATTGTTGATTTTCTCGAAATTCCAATTAAAAGCGGATAGGGTAGAAATTGATAGTATCGCAAATTGGTAAGAAGTTCAAAATTAAGTTCAATTGTTTTTCCAAAGCCAAATCCTGGGTCGATTATGATGTCGTTTATTCCCAACAAGTTTAGTTGGTGAGATTTCTCCGCTAAATAGGTTATTGTTTCTTTCGCCACATCCTTATATTGGGGGTTTAATTGCATTGTAGCGGGCGTTCCTTTTATATGCATTAATATATAAGGTACGCGCAGTTCAGCAATAGTTGTAAACATATTCGCATCCATTGTACCTCCAGAGATATCGTTAATAATTGATGCACCATTATTTATAGAATGACGGGCAACTTTGGAACGAAATGTATCAACGGATATAATTATTTCAGGAAATCTTTGCGTAATCGAATTCAATACAGGGAGCAACCTGTGTAGTTCTTCATCCTGATTGGGAACCAGAGCCCCAGGGCGAGTTGAAACGCATCCAATATCAATGATAGCAGCACCTTCAAGGAGCATTTTTTCGGTTTGCCTTAACCACGAGGTTTCGTTTGTGAATTTATCTCCATCGAAAAACGAATCGGGAGTTACATTCAATATTCCCATAATTTGAGGCGTTTTTAACGAAAGCAATTTTTCGTTACAATTCAAAAACTGCTTTTTGTCTGCTTGGTTATTCTGATTTTTTAATATATTTGCGTTCAAATTAATTTTTTTACAAAAATAATGAAATAGATGAATCATACTCAAAAACAATATTTCGAAGTTATTGACTCGTGCAGAAGCCTTTTTGTAAAAAAAATGAATGACTACGGAAGTGCATGGCGTATATTGCGGCCGGCTTCGCTTACTGATCAAATTTACATCAAAGCACAGCGAATTCGGATGATTGAGCATAACGGCGAACAAAGGGTTTCTGACGGTATTATTAGCGAATTTGTGGGTATTGTGAATTATGCTGTTATGGCTTTAATACAATTAGAACTTAAAGATAGCGATGATTTACATTTGCAGTTAGATCGGGCTATTAAATTGTATGATAGCTATATAGCTGCTGCATTCAACCTAATGGAAGACAAAAATCACGATTATGGTGAAGCCTGGCGCGAAATGCGCATTAGTTCGCTCGCAGATATAATTCTGATGAAAATATTACGCACCAAACAAATTGAAGATAACGATGGCATTACACAAGTGTCGGAAGGGGTTGATGCCAACTACTTTGATATGATTAATTATGCCGTGTTTGCATTAATAAAACTTAACAACAAAATTTAGTATATTATGAAAATCATTCGTGCAATTAGCCGTGTTCTTCTTGGCTTAGTATTTATGTTTTCCGGCTTTGTGAAAGCAGTAGATCCTTTGGGGTCAATGTATAAATTTCAAGAGTATTTTGTTTCATTTCATATGACTTGGCTTATCCCGTATGCTCTTGCGCTCGGTATATTGTTATGCTGTTGTGAATTTTTACTAGGATTTGCCTTTGTGTTTAATGCAAAACTTAAATCATTCAGTTGGCTAATGTTGTTGTTTATGTTGTTTTTTCTAATACTTACATTTATTCTGGCGTTAACCAACCCCGTTTCGGATTGCGGATGCTTTGGTGATGCTCTGATATTGACTAATTGGCAAACTTTCTACAAGAATCTGATCTTGATTGCGCTTGCATTAATCATATTTTCAGGACGCAAACAATTAAAAAACCGCTATCCAAATGTCACACAATACGGCATATTGACAATGGGGTTAGCCATTATTTTATGGGTTAGCATATTTAGTTTACGCCACTTGCCTCTCATTGACTTTATGCCGTGGAAGGTGGGTAATGTGATTTCGGAACAAGTGCTACCAACTGAAGAAAAAGCAGATATAACGCTATTGTATAAAAACAAAGAAACAGGCCAAACATATGAATACACATCCAAAACTCTTCCATGGAAAGATACTACTTTTTTTAAGAAACTGGTGTTTGTTGAACAAAAAAAGAAGGTCATTTCTCCTTATAAAGAAGCGCCCATACACGATTTTATGATCGACGATGTGAATAAAGTCAACCATAATAACGAGCTTATCGGTAACACGAAGTTTCAGTTTCTGCTAGTGAGTCACGATTTGTCGGAAGTAGAGAAATCTGTTTTTGTTTCACTCAACAGCTTTTATGCGCAATGTGTCAAAGATTCAGTTGGATTTGTGGCTTTGTGCGGTTCCGATTTTGTTTCTATCGATTATTTTCGTCATGATGTACAAGCTGATTATCCCTTCTTTGCTGTTGATGAAACAGCATTGAAAACTGTTGTACGATCAAATCCCGGTCTAGTTTTGTTGAAAAATGGTGTTGTGCTCGACAAATGGGCGTGGCGCGATTTTCCCACCTACGAAAAGTTTAAAGACAAAATTGCAACGTACGATCAATATTTAGCCAAGATACTCAGCAAAAAAAAGGATAAGAAATAGCGTATGTTGCGATTTATTTTAAAGCGACTTCTTTATGGTTTTCTGGTTCTTTTCGGTGTAATTACAGGTGTGTTTTTGCTTTTTAATGTGTTACCTGCCGATCCTGCACGGATGATGCTTGGACAGCGTGCAGACATTGCCTCAATTGAGGCAATCAATAAAGATTTAGGACGTGACAAACCTCTGCTGACACAATATTTTAATTATTTGAACGATCTTTCACCTTTTTCGGTGCATAATTTTGTCGATCTAAAGAGTTCGTATTTTCTTGAAAGTTCAAAATACCAACCATACACACGCCTATTCAACATTTCGCACACCAAAACTATTGTGCTAAAAGAACCTTATCTTCGCCGCTCGTATCAGAGCAAAGCAAAGGTAGTCGACATACTTATGGAAGCCTTTCCACTCACAGCATTGCTTGCAGTTGTTTCGATGTTGTTTGCTTCCTTACTTGGAATATTTACGGGCATTGTGAGTGCTATAAAAAAAGATAGCTGGTTCGACCGTTTGGCCATATTTTTTTCGGTCATTGGCATGTCAGTGCCTTCTTTTTTCGCAGCTATTGTCATTGCATGGTTTTTTGCCTATTTATTAGGCGAATACACAGGGCTGAACATGATTGGAAGTTTATACACGATAGACGATTTTGGTGATGGTGTGCACTTGTCGCTTCAAAATATCATACTGCCAGCATTTACATTGGGTATACGGCCTCTGGCAGTTATTGTGGAACTTACCCGAAGCTCAACATTGGAGGTGCTTTCACAGGATTATATTCGTACGGCCAAAGCCAAAGGGCTGTCGTTTTATAAAGTGATTACTCGGCATGCACTGAAAAATATTATGAACCCTGTGGTAACAGCAATTTCGGGATGGTTTGCCTCGCTGATGGCAGGAGCTGTGTTTGTGGAATATGTGTTCGACTGGAAAGGTATGGGTATGGTGATGGTAGATGGGTTAGGTAAATATGATTTTCCGGTGGTGATGGGCTCACTCTTGTTTATATCGTTGATACTGGTGTTGATCAATATTTTAACTGATATTTCTTATGGATTGCTCGATCCTAGAGTGAGAATGAATTAATTCTGAAAAATGCGTATCTTGTTTTACTGAAGATTTTATTAATTTCAAAACTTCTACTTTCTAAACACTAAATGATATCCTTCAGAACATGAAAATCTCTTTTATTAAAACCATTATACATATTTGCCAAAAAACCTTATTTTTGTAAAAAATCTCTTCATGAGTTTATTTTTTATTGCTGATTTTACTTCCTTTCGTATCAATGATGTCATCGACATACTATTGGTTGCTTTTTTATTGTTTCAGCTTTTTCGTCTTATGCGTGGCACCGCAGCTATAAATATATTCTTGGGGATAGTTGCTGTGTATTTTGTATGGAAATTGGTAAATTTTTTACAAATGGAACTTCTTTCCGAAATTCTGGGTCAGTTTGTAAGTGTTGGTGTTATTGCACTCATTGTAGTGTTTCAGCGCGAAATAAGGCAGTTCTTATTATTGTTAGGAACACCACGTTTTCTGACACGTAAACAAAAATGGCTTGCTTTCTGGAAACTTAGTGTACCGCAAACCGGATTTACACATATTGATATACTGGTGAAAGCATGTGAGGAAATGGCATCTGAAAAAACCGGTGCTTTGATCGTTATCGCAAAAAAAACCGAGGTGGAAGAGTTTTTGAATACTGGAGAAATTATTGACGCAAAAATATCTGAGCAACTTATTGAAAATATTTTCTTTAAAAATAGCCCCCTTCACGATGGAGCTATCATAATTATAGGAAATCGTATACGTGCAGCACGCTGTGTATTGCCACTCACACGAAGCGAAAATTTCCCCATCACCTATGGTTTGCGGCATCGTGCTGCTGTTGGGCTTACCGAGAACAACGATGCTATTTCCATTATTGTGTCGGAACAAACCGGCGATATTGCCTATTCAAAAAACGGTACTTTGTACACCAAAATTAAACCCGAAGCATTAAAGGTATTTCTAGAAATGGAATTTGCTTAAATCGTATCGTTTGATTTGCATTCCAAACTTAAAAAAAAGAACACAAATCAATATTCTGTCAGAAATTTAATCTTTTAAGTATATTAATTGGACAATTTTCTCAAGATATTTTACATCAATCTCATCAAATGAATTAAGTTTTTCGCTGTCAATATCAAGTACTGCTTTTACAACTCCCATTTTGTTCTTTATTGGGACTACTATTTCCGACTTCGATCGCGAATCGCAAACTATATGGTCAGGGAATGTTTCAACATTTTCTACCACAATTGTCTTATTCTGATTTACTGCAGCCCAACATACTCCTTTATTCTTGAGCAACAATTGGCATGCTACTGGACCTTGATAAGTAATAACGACTAAATTTTCAGGTTCAACCCTATAAAAACCACACCAGAAGTAAGTAGGCATTTTATGAAAAAGTACAGCAGATATTGTAGCCATTTGAGCATGGGTGTCCGAACATTTCTTTAGTAATTCCGATAATTGCTCAAATAGTCGTTCGTATCTGGCAGATTTTTTATCAGGTGTCATATTTGTGAATTTAAAAAAAAACGTTTCAGTAAAACTAAAGCGTTTCATCTTAAGGAAAAGAAGCTATTTTTTCTTTGTGGTTGCAACAGAATTTGTCGAATCTGATTTGCTTTGCGCTTTTTTATCAAATTCTTTAACAATTTGATCAGGAGTTTTTCCTAAATTGCCAATAGATATTTGTGCATCACCCGCCAAATCATGTTTTGGATATTTTTGTAGGAATTCAGTGTAAGCATCACGAGCCTTCATAATATTTTTTATGTAGTTGTCATAAATAAAAGCTTTTAAAAAATAAGCTTCCGGTAGCTTTTTAAAGTTCGTATAATCTTTTGTAATCTGATCGATGAACTTGATAGCTTCTTCGTATTGTCCATTATTCATTAATAGATTGGCACCACTATATAAATAGATTGGCGACAATGAATCTTTCGGATAATTTGAAACGTATTGTTTGTATAAATCAATAACGTCACTAATTTTTGTTTTATCAGGTATTGGACTGCCATTTGTAAATAACCCTTTTTCTTGTTCTGTAATCTGTTTTGCCATTTTATCACGTGCCGGTGTGCAACTTATAATAAACAATGTGACTAATAAAATCGTGCTAATTTTTAAAGTTTTCATATTCATATATTATTTTTTTAGTTTAACGTTTTTTCTGATAGGGGAAAATCATTTTATAAGGTGGGTTTACCATTCCTTTCGATATTTCACTAAGTCTGCGCTTAATAAGCATTTTTTTCAATGAGCTGACTCTGTCAACAAACAAAATACCTTGCAGGTGGTCATATTCATGCTGTATCACTCGCGAACGGATTCCTTCATAGTCTTCAGATTGAAAAACAAAATTTTGATCATAATATTCAATGTGTATTTTTTCACTGCGGGTTACATCTTCTCTCAGCTCCGGAACACTCAAACATCCTTCATTAAATATCCAATTCGCACCCGAAATATCGGTAATTTTTGCATTTATAAATACTTTTTTAAAATATTTTCCATCAGGATAATCCTCAGCAAAAGGCGATGTGTCAATTACAATCAATCGTATGCTTTTCCCAATTTGAGGCGCAGCTAATCCAACCCCTTTCGAACTGTACATTGTTTCAAACATATCGGCTATCAGTTCGTTCAGTTCCGAATAATCTTTCGAAATTGGTTCTGCAATTTTTCGTAAAGTAGGGTGGCCAAAAGCCAAAATTGGCAACTTCATAGTTAATTGTTAATCGTTTCCATATAGGATTGCAAAATCAGGGTAGCGCTAATTGTGTCAACCAGTTCTTTATTTCTACGGTTTTTTTTATTGATTCCCGAATCTATCATTGTTTGAAATGCCATTTTTGATGTAAATCGTTCGTCAATTCTAACAACCGGAATTTTTGGAAATGCTTTTTGCAAAATCTTTAAAAAAGGCACAATAAATCGTTCCGATTCCGATTCGGTATAATTCATTTGCATGGGTTTCCCAACAACAATGCAAGACACGGTTTCACTGGCAATATATTTTTTAAGATATACTAAAATTTCGTTCGATTTCACGGTGGTCAAACCGTTGGCTATTATCTGTAGTTCGTCAGTAACAGCAATTCCAACTCTTTTTTGTCCGTAATCAATAGCGATAATTCGTCCCATATATTTTAATTATGCAAAGTTACATATTTTGATGCAATACAACATGATTTCGTTGAGGTTTTATAAATTTGGATACGTAATATTGTAGTTAAAATAATTTCAAACTTCATATTGTTTTATTTTTTTCTAATTTTGACAAAACAGAAAAACGATAGAATTTATAATAAAACAGAACTAAATCCAAATTGATGTATACAGAACTACAACAAATTATTGAAAATATTTGGAGCAACCGCGAATTATTAAAAAAACCGGATTCGTGCGATGCAATTCGCGCTACAATCGAATTGCTCGACAAAGGTAAAGTCCGGGTGTGTGAACCAATTGAATCGGGTTGGAAATTAAACGAATGGATAAAAAAAGCTGTAATCCTATATTTTCCGATTCAGCAAATGGAAACCATAGAAATAGGTCCTTTCGAATTCCATGATAAAATCAAATTAAAACATAATTATAAAGAACTTGGTGTTCGAGTAGTTCCTCCTGGAATAGCCCGTTATGGTTCGTTTTTAGCTGCTGGCGTTGTTATGATGCCTTCGTATGTCAATATTGGTGCTTATGTTGATAGTGGAACCATGGTGGATACCTGGGCTACGGTTGGCTCTTGTGCTCAAATTGGTAAAAACGTGCATTTGAGTGGGGGAGTGGGCATAGGTGGAGTTTTGGAACCTGTTCAGGCTACCCCTGTTATTGTTGGCGATAATTGTTTTATTGGTTCGCGAAGCATTGTGGTTGAAGGCGTTTATGTTAAATGCGGAGCGGTGTTGGGAGCCAATGTCGTACTTACAAATTCCACGAAAATCATTGATGTGAGTCATTCTGAACCTATCGAATATCATGGTGAAATCCCCGAAAGTTCTGTTGTAATTCCAGGCACATATCTCAAAGAATTTCCTGCTGGAAAATATCCAGTAAGCTGTGCTTTGATTATTGGTAAACGCAAAGAATCTACAAATCTAAAAACTTCTTTAAACGATGCACTTCGCGAATTTAAGGTAGCAGTTTAATTAATTTATGAAATTTGCCTTTGCAACAAAATATCACTCAAACCTTCCCTCTCCTCAAAAAGATTCGATAAACCCATTTTTCCGACATGAAACGTGTAATTCGTACTAAACAAAAAATAACTAAAATACTCAACAATAATCGTATTACAAACACTCCCACCAATGTGGCTCCGAGCGAAACCATCAGCACCGTGTCCTCAATCACACTGTGACACAAACCCATCAGTGCCATTGCATAAAAAATATCCTTCCTCGAAATTTGGGGGTTGTTTTTCGCTTCATCAATTATAAGTGCACCACCATATACCACACCCAAAGTCAATCCCACCAGCGCAATAGTGGTCACATCTTTCCCTATGCCCAACAGTTTCAAGAATGGGTTTAGTCCTCGGGTAATAATTTCAATAACGCCAATCTTTTTCAGAATTCTCAGCAGCAACATTAAACAAAAAATAAAACATACTATGATTCCGTAGTTTTTTAGTTCCGAAATCACCCAGGAGGCTAGGGTATCGTCGTGCATAGTCGATGGTTTCCACACAATCTGTGCTGTTTCGGTATACCATCCAAACGTCTTAAACAAATAAAAAATAATAAGCCCAAACAAAAAACCGAAACCAAATCGTATGCAAAACATTGCAATCAGTCTAACCCCTGTTTTGCGAGCTATTTGCAATTCAATCGGGAAAGTATGAGCCACCAACATCATTATGCTTATTGTGGTCACTTGTGCAATACTCAAATTCATTCCACCCGATATGTTTAAAAAAGCAATTACCCCGCCAAACAAATTCGTAATCATTCCACTGGCCCAAACCAAACCCATTTCGCCAGGCAAACCCACAAATTTCATGATAGGGTAGAGTAAATGGCCGATGACAGAAATAAACCCCAGCATCTGTAGTATTTTCACCATTATCGATACCGGTATCATTATTTTAAACAATACGAGTATAGTACGATAAACATCTTTCAGCAGAGAAGCAAGGAACTCGTAGAGCGATTGAAAAGACCTGTTCATCTATATTTTTTGCAAAGATGTGGATAATTTTCTTGTTTATTCATCTGCTTACGCTAATATTTTCATAATATTCTTTTCCATGTTTAAAAAGGAGATTGATTGTCGTTATATTTAGCTATTCATGTGAAAACAAATATGGAAAAGGTTAAAAGAAAGCGTGCATCAACGCTTCAGTATATTAGTTTAGAACAACTTTTTGGTGGAATTGTGAACTCCTTTTTGAACTAGAATTAAGGCCAGGCAGACGTTGGGTAGTATTAAGCTACTCGATACCATGGGAGGAAGTTGGCAATATGTATCATGCTGAAGTAGGGAATAGTAACACGGGTCGCCTCCCCTTAAGTCCCAGTGGCTCCCTAATAGAAAACATCTGTGTAATCTTGATGACCGTGCGATTGTAAACCAAATTTCAGAAAGCATTTACATGCAATTTTTCTTGGGTTACTCAAGTTTTACCTCAAAAGCCCCTTTTGATGCATCATTGGGTGTTGATTTTCGCAAACGACATGGAATAGAACAAGTAAATGCCATAAATGCACGCATAGTAGTCTGAAGACGAAGTTAGAATCTTCAAAATAATCAACACGTTATTTGGCATATTGAACAATTTTTTACTGAAGAAAATTGAGAAAATGAGGCTGAATGAGAAGAAAATACTTCAAAAAGACTTTTTTTAGCTTCAAATGGTCATTTATTCACTTCAAGAGTTCTTTTACTCACTTCAAGAAGCCTTTTACTCATTTCAAGAAGCCTTTTTTTTAAAAAAAATGGCTCTTGAACATAATTCTTTGAAAATGAGAATACATTTTGACAAAAAACAAATTGGAATTGTTGGGGGCAAAACAATCATCACGTTATTTGACATAGTGAGGTTGGGTAAAAAAAAGCTTTGGCTTTATTTGGTATAAAAATGGTTAATAGATATGCAGAACCTGTCTTAGGATAATATGCAAAGTCGTAGTAAGATGGGCCAAAACTTTCCGGATCTTACAACCCCTGCTGTTGACCCCGGGCAGACAAGCAGCTAACATTGCCCGGTAAGTGTTTGCTAAAAAAACAGAAAATCAGCCTAACTGTATTGCGCCATGCTGGCAAGTAGGTTACCAGAAATAAACGAAAAAAATTCTTTAGCCGATATTTTATTTCATTCCAATTTTATTAGAGTAGGAGCTGTGTTATTCGCAAAAGTTTATATATCAACAATGTTGTTTTTAATGGCCACTTTTATCAAATCCACGGTACTTTTAAGCTCCAGCTTCTGCATTATATGATTTTTGTGCGATTCAACCGTACGTATGCTGATAAACAATTTATCTGCAATTTCCTGATTGCTCAACCCACTGGCAAAATGTTTCAATATCTCTATTTCGCGAATCGTGAGCCGGTCTTCCATGCGTTCGGGTTTATGGTCAGAAGTTTTAGCTTTTTGCACATAACTTTTCAGAATCACACTGGATATCGATTCGCTGAAATATTCGTCGTTATTATAAACAGCCCGTATAGCATCAATAATTTCTTTACGTGTCGTATTTTTTGGCAAGTAACCTTTTGCTCCCGACTTAATAGCATTAAAAATAAAATCTTCGCCTGTATACATCGATAGTATCAACACTTTCAAACTCGGATGCGATTCGCTCAGTAGCTTGGTAATTTCCAATCCCGACACTTCCGGCAACGAAATATCCATCAGTATAATATCAGGATTTTGTAGTTTAAGTTTCTCTCGTAATTCATTATAACTAGCGGCTTCGCTTATAATATCTATGTCATCAACATCTGTCAGTAGGGCTTTTATCCCATCGCGAACTATTTGATGATCGTCAACCAATATAATTTTTATCTTTTCCATGAGTGTATTTTTATAAACAGTTCATCGGTAATTTCACAATAACTTCGGTACCAGCTCCAATTTCAGAATTTACTTCAAATTTTCCATTAAGCATATTCACCCGTTCGCGCATGTTATAAAGTCCGTTACCAACATATTTGTATGTAGCCTCAAATTTAAATCCTTTTCCGTTATCCGCAATCGATAAAACAATGAAATTTTCAACTTTTAATATATTTACCGAAATTACAGATGCTTCGGCGTGTTTTACTGAGTTGTTTATTGCCTCTTGTGTAATTCGATACAAATACATGCAACATTTCTGGCTAAGCTTCTCGTTTTTCAAATGCGAATCTGCTTCAAATTCTATCGTTTGTCCTGTATGTTCGGCGGTATCGTTGCACAAACGGTTCAATGCATTGATTATACCAAATTCGTGCAAACCTGCCGGCATCAAATCATACGATATGCGCCGTATTTCGTCAATGGTTTTATTAAAAAGTTTTCTAAGATCATCCAGCTTTTTCTGATTTTTTTCATCACCCACTTCCACACTTTCCAATTTCAGTTTCAAAGCAATCAACGATTGTCCTAATCCGTCGTGTAGTTCACGTGCCAGGCGCTGCCGCTCAATTTCCTGCCCGTCAATAACCCACGATAGGCGCATCAAGCGTTCCTCTCGCAATTGGGTTTCAACCAAAACCCGCTTTGAAATATCGCGTATTACCGAGGCTTTTATCATTTTACCCTCGTATTCTATGGCACTTTCTTGAACTTCAACATGAATTTTCGTGCCATCTCGTCTTATGGCCGTTGTTTCGTAGGTATAGGGTTTCAGCGGAATCTTAAATCCTGTTCCCGTTTGTTTCTCTTGAAAAATGTTGTAAACATACATTTTCATTATCTCCTTTTCAGTATAACCTGTCAGTGTCGTCATGGCCTGGTTGGTTAACAAGGGGTAACCATTTTCGTGTAAAACAACGCCATCAAATGTAGCTTTATAAAAATGTTCCAAACGGTGTTCGCGTTCCCGCAATTCATCGTTTTGTTTTTTTATACGCAAGCCAGTTTTTTTAAACGACTCAGCCAAAACACCGATTTCATCTTTCGAGCGAATGTTCAAATTGTAGCTATAATTGTTTTCACCGAAATGGTCCAATGCATCTATAAGCGATTTGATGTTGTTTTTAATGCGTCGGGTAACAAAATAATTAACCGCAAACAACAATAAACTTAACAACAGCAAAAAAGCCAAACCATAAAATAATATCTCCATCAAGCCCTATTTGAAAACAAACCTACAATTATTTTTCCAAAAATCGATACTTTATTGCCAAAAATCGAAACACTTTTATAATTTAGCATACTAAAACCAAAAAACGTCATGATGCTACTAGCCGATAGCGGATCCACAAAAACGCACTGGGCAATGCTTAGTCCAACAAACAAGGTCTCTGAATACACAACGCTTGGCTTAAACCCGCATCTAACCAGCGAGCATTTTTTTGATAAAGTGCTTGCCGAAACATTTCAATTTTGCAAAGCCGATATAAAATCTGTGTATTTTTATGGTTCTGGATGCGCCACAGCCTACCAGGCACTTTACGTGAAAAATAGGCTGGAGCGGTTTTTTAGTCAGGCCCATATCACCGTAAATAGCGATGTTTGCGCTGCTGCAAAAGCCTTGTTGGGCAATGCCGAAGGCTACATAGCCATTTTAGGAACAGGTTCCGCATGTGCTTATTATAACGGAAACAACATCCAACAAATGTCGCCCTCGCTTGGATATATAATTGGCGACGAAGGCAGCGGTGCAGCTTTGGGAAAAGAACTGCTTAAAGCCTTTTTCTACAATAAACTGCCTCCAAAACTTGCCACCAACTTTTCAAAACAGTATGCCCTCAGTCGCGATGAAGTCCTTCAAAAACTGTATCATCAACCACGTCCCAATGCTTGGCTGGCATCCTTTGCGCCTTTCTTAAAAGAAAATTTGAACGATGCTTTTGCGGCTCAAATAGTATTCAATGCCTTCAACGACTTTTTTAACTACCATATTAAAAACACGGTGCAAGATAAAAACAAACCTTTGGCATGTATGGGCTCGGTGGCATGGCATTTTAAGGAAATTCTCATCGATGTCGCATGCAAGCACAACCATACCATTTTCGATATACAAAAAGATGCCATCCATGCCTTGGTGGCCTACCATAAAACCGATTCAATGCGCGCAAACCAGTAAAATACATGATAACAAAACACTATATCAACCCTCCAAATAAACAAATGAAACTCATGAGAAAATATTTTTTGCTCTTAGTAACAATAATACTATCAATTATGACAGCCTGCAAACCCAAAACCAACATCGATTTAGTATTGTACAACGGAAAAATCTATACGGTCGACAGCCTGTTTTCCACTGCCGAAGCTATGGCTGTCAACAACGGAAAAATTGTTGCAACAGGCACTACCACTCAGTTGCAACAACAATACAATGCCGAACAAACCATAAATCTTCAGGGCAAGTTCGTCTACCCGGGTTTTATCGATGCGCATTGCCATTTCTACGGATTAGCTTTAGAACTACAGGAAGCAAACCTAAAAGGCGCCACGTCTTTCCAGATGGTAATCGACAGGTTGAAGCTTCACAATCAAACCTACAATCCAAAATGGTTGCTCGGTAACGGTTGGGACCAAAACCTCTGGCAAAACAAACAATTTCCCGAAAACACCTTGCTCAATCAAACTTTTCCAAACATACCTGTCGTGCTTTCGCGAATCGATGGGCACGCAGTCATTGCCAACAACACCGCCCTCAAAATTGCAGAAATCGATGCCAACACCAAAATCAATGGGGGAGAAGTCGTACTCAAAAACGGAAAACCAACTGGTGTACTCATCGATAAAGCCGCCGAACTCCTCGATAACAAAATACCTCATCCCCCGCAAGCCGAATTAATAAAACTGCTAATGCAAGCCGAAAAATCCTGTCTGGCTGTCGGTCTCACCACCTTAGCCGATGCCGGTCTGTCAAAAAGCATGGTCATGTTGTACGATAAAATGCAGAAAAAGAACCAACTCAACCTAAAAATTTATGCCATGCTCGATCCATCAACCGAAAACATCGAATACTTCGTCAAAAAAGGCATTTATCAAACCCAAAAACTGCATGTGTGCTCCATAAAACTCTACGCCGATGGTGCATTAGGTTCTCGGGGTGCCTGCTTATTAAAACCCTACACCGACGACCCCAAAAATTACGGACTCATGGTGGAATCGCCCCAAAAATTAGCCCAAATTTGCGAACTAGCTTACCAATACGGGTATCAAATCAACACCCACGCCATCGGCGATTCGGCAAACCGAATCATTCTCGATATCTACGCGCACTTTTTAAAACAAACCAACAACCGACGCTGGCGTATCGAGCACGTGCAGTTCGTCGATTCGGCCGACTTCACCAAATTTAAAACCTATTCCATCATCCCCTCGGTGCAACCCACCCATGCCACCTCCGATATGTATTGGGCAGCCCAGCGCCTCGGCCCCAAACGTATTAAATTCGCCTATGCTTACAAAAAACTCCTACAGCAAAATGCGTGGATAGCTTTTGGAACCGATTTTCCCATCGAAAACATTGCACCCCTGCTCACATTCTATGCCGCCGTCTTCCGCAAAGATCTAAACGGTTTCCCAGCCCAGGGATTTCAAACCCAAAATGCCGTCAGCCGCCAGCAAGCCTTGCAAGCCATCACCATTTGGGCTGCCCGTGCCTGTTTCGAAGAAACCCAAAAAGGAAGTTTGGAGCTCGGCAAAGCTGCCGATTTTGTCATTCTCAACAAAGATATCCTAACCGTTTCCGAAAAAGATATTCTCCAAACCATCGTATTAAAAACCTATATCGACGGCAAAAAAGTATATTCAAGCTCCGACGATGGAAACTAACAATAGCACCAAATGTAACCTCACCCAATTCCAAGCCACCAATTAAAAATTTTTAATTCAATTCCTCAAAAACCCAAAAGCAATTCCCAAGCATGTCAATTTCCGAAAACCTCGATCAAATAAAAAAAACCATACCAACCCACATCACCTTGGTAGTGGTTTCCAAAACCCAGCCCATCTCCAGCCTGCTCCAAGTTTACCAATCGGGGCATAAGGTTTTTGGCGAAAACAAAGTACAGGAGCTCATGACCAAACAAGCCCAATTGCCTGCCGACATGCAGTGGCACATGCTCGGGCATCTTCAAACCAACAAAGTAAAGTACATCGCACCCTTCGTCTCCCTCATTCACAGTGTCGACAGCCTAAAATTGCTAAAAGAAATCAACCGCCAAGCCCTTCAAAACAACCGAACCATCCAATGCCTCCTCGAGTTCCATATCGCACACGAGCAAACCAAATTCGGCTTATCCTATCCCCAGGCACTTCAAATTTTAAACGCCCCCGATTTCAAATCCCTCCACAACATTCAAATCTGCGGCCTCATGGGCATGGCAACTTTCACCCAAAACCAAGAACAAATCCGCGACGAATTCAAAAATCTGCACACCAATTTCCATAAATTAAAAGATACCTTTTTTGCCGACAAACCCTATTTTAAAGAAATATCCATGGGCATGAGCAGCGATTACATACTGGCTATCCAACAAGGCGCCACCATCATTCGCATCGGCACAGCCATTTTTGGCCAGCGCAACTATTTATAGTAATTCTTCGAAAACCCTTCAGCCGTTTTCTTCCCCATCCAAACCTGAAACAAACCTTTCCACATCCCAAATCCGTAAGCAACAATTTGAATATACAGCGTAATAATCGACAAAAACGAGGTCTTTAAAATCCTGTATTGCATCAGCGACTGAAAAAAAGCCACTCCTGCCACCCCCAGCATCCCGCCACCAACTAGTAGCCACAGCCATTTCGGGAAAAACGGAATAGGGGTGAGCACCACCAAAACCAAAAATCCGGCAACCAGCATCGCCGGAATAAAATGAACCAGTTTAAACATTTCTTTGTCCTGGCGTCCAAGGTTCACTCGCGCCACCCCCCAGTTGAATATTTGTTTGTAAAACCGTTTTATCGAAGTGCGCCGTTTGTGATAAACAAAAGCATCCCCAATCAAACCAACCGTAAAACCGTGGCGATAAATCCGGGCCGAAAATTCCATATCCTGCCCGTGCCGCATGCCACCCATGCCGCCAATGCTTTCAAACACCCTGCGCGAAACTCCCATATTAAAACTGCGCGGATAAAACTTTTTCTGCACCGATTTCTTCCCACCTCGTGTCCCACCCGTGCCTATAAACGAAGTCATCGAATAGTTGATAGCCTTCAGCAGCGGCGAAAAACTCTCGTGACACGTATCCGGTCCCCCAAAAGCATCCAACTTTTCTTTGGCCAAATGTTCATCAATTTTGCGCAACCATTCCGGCGGAAACATACAATCCGAATCCATAAAAACAAAATAATCACCACCCGATTCGCGCATACCCAAATTACGTGCTGCCCCCGGACCCATATTTTGCTGATAAAAATATCGTATCCTCAACTCCGTTCGACAAGCATAATCCTTCAAAAAATCACCCGTCCCATCATGCGAACCATCGTCCACAAACACAAATTCAAACGCCTCTCTCGGAAAATCCAGCTCTTCAGCCGAAGCCAGCAATTCTTTTATCTCCTCCAGTCGGTTATAGGTAGCAATAATGATTGAGTATTTCATTCCTGTTTTTTACTGTGTTTGGGCTAAAGCCCAATTGTTAGTTTATTTTTATCCCCCGCCTTAAAAGCCAGGGCTATTTAACATTTTTTTCTTCCGTCTTCCGTCTCCGGACTTCAAACCATTCAACAATCCAACAATTTAACCATTACAAATAATCCTTCAGCTCCACCTTTTTCTCCTTAAAATTTTCACCATCCAAATACATTTTTTGCCAAATAGCCAATCCCATCACCACCCAAAGGTAATTATAATGCCACCGCATTTTCGGGTGCGGTGCATGGTCCAAAATCCGTTTCAAGTAAGCATAATTAAAAATCCCTTGCTTTTCCACAAATTCACGCGTCAATATCGCTTCCGCCGTACTTTTCAAATCTTTCTGAAACTGAATATACGGGTTCACACTAAACCCCCATTTCTTTTTGCTGATAATCTTCGGCGGCAGTTTTTGCGCCATCGCCTTCCGAAACAAATATTTCGTCTGATTATTCTTAATCTTCAAATGCACCGGTATCGAAAACCCAAAATTCACCAAATCCAAATCCAAAAAAGGCACCCTTTCCTCCACCGAGTTCGCCAACGACATCCTATCCTCCGTCAGCAAATAGTCGTTCACCATTTTACTCTGAAACTCCGTAAACAACACCCTATCCAAAGCATTCAAATGCTTCGACCGCTCAAAAAAACCATCAAACTCCAAATGCACCTTCCGGCTTTCTTCCAACATCTGTTTGTAAAAAGCCCCACTATAAATCTGCTTATAAAAACCACTATCAAAATCCCAAACATTACGCAAAATCAAATAAAACCTTTCCACGTCCCCCACCGCCAGCAGCATTTGCATCCCACGTCTATATTCGTCCAAACCCAACGTATGCGTCCCATTTTGCATAGCAAACAACAAATCCGATTTCCAACGCCCCACACTTTGCAGCCACCTCGGTATATGCTTATGATATTTGTCAAACGGATAAATAAACTTATGAATATCGTAGCCCGCAAACAACTCGTCACCGCCCAAACCCCCCAAAACCACCGAAATGCTTGGTTTCACAAACTTCGACATATTAAAACCCTGCAACAAATTTATTTTCGGCTCCTCCGCGTGCCAAATCACCTCCGGAAACTGCGCCATCGGGTTCAGTGCCAAGCTCAGCGTGTGGTGCTTCGTCCCAAAATGCCTCGCAATCTGTTCCGCATCCTCAAACTCATCCGTAGGCTCATTAAAACCCATCGTAAACGTGTTAATTTCCGAAACCCCCAACTCACTCATCTTCTGCACCAACGTCGACGAATCCATCCCCCCCGACAAATAAACCCCCAGCGGAACATCGCTCATCAGTTGCCTTTCCACAGCCTGTTTTATATAAAAATGAACCTTTTCAATCGCCTCATTCTCCACCATCTGCCTGTCCGGTTTCGGTTCCAGTTGCCAAAACCTATGCACCCCAATCTGCCCACCCTCATAAATCAAATAATGCGCCGGCGGCAAACGTTTCATACCCTCAAAAAGCGTTTCATTCCCCTGCGTATAGCGCAAATTCAAGTGCGAGTGCAGCGCGTTGTAGTTCAAACTGCGCCCCACCGCCTCATGCAGCAACACACTCTTTTGTTCCGAGCCAAACACCAGCACCCCACCCCCAAAATAATAATGCAACGGCTTCACCCCAAAGTGGTCACGCACCAGCAGCAGCCGGTCGCGGTTTTTGTCCAACAGCGCAAACGCAAAAATCCCGTTCAGTCCCTGCAAAAAATCAACCCCCAACTCCTCATAACCATGCACCAGAATCTCCGTGTCGCTCTCCGTACAAAACACATGACCCTTCGCCACCAGCCCCGCTTTCAGCTCCTTATAATTATACAACTCCCCATTAAAAACCACACAAACACTCCCGTCCTCATTAAAAATCGGCTGATTCCCCGTCTTCAAATCAATAATCGACAGCCGCCTATGCCCCAAACAAAAATCCTTATACGAAAGCACCGAAAAATCGTCCGGCCCCCTATGCGCAATCAAAGCAAGCATTTCCCGCATCAACGCCTCATTATCCCTATTTTTCTGTACAATACCGCAAATCCCGCACATAAACCCATTTTGTTCCGCAAAGATAAAAAAAAAAACACACACACCAATCATTCCCCCTCAAAGGCAAAACAACCAACCACAAATCAAAAAAAAAATAGTATTAAAAATTATTTGGGCGCAACCCTGCGGGTCGGGCCATTCGCTACAAGTCCTCGCTGCGCTGCGGGCTTTTCACTGCTGTCCCTTGCGCGGGCATGCCATCCGCGGGCTGTTTCATTCCCGGCGCTGTGCCCTGCCATCCTTCCACCATCCACAACCGTTTCACCCCGCCAAAAAATATAGCGTTACTAAATCAGTTAAAACGGTCAACGTTATTTAGGCATGGACAACCATAATGTATTCGAGCTTCTTCTTTACTTATGTGCCCTGAGAGCACTTCTTTT
>JBAXWF010000080.1:0-16319 GCA_037128515.1 Bacteroidota bacterium
ATCCGGCAAAACTTTTGGGTTTCGGATCGCTTCGCTGACATCCGGCTCCATGAATATCAGTCCACCCTAAACCAAAACCGGTGAAATAGCCCATAGCTCTTCCGAAGCAGATATAGCAGGCGCCTCCTCCGTTTGTCTGCGATTGCCCTGAAAAAGTAGTGTTGCTCCAATACCAGGGATAATCTGCAACGCCGCCTTCATTGGTAATGGAAGTGCAGTTGAACATAGGGTTGATGGCGGCAGAACCGGTTAATGCCGGCGAACGGCTGTAGTCAACTATACTTTGCAATTCTTTGATATCGGGTAAGCGCCAATCAGAATATCCGGCAAAGGTGAGATTTTCAGCATAACTCAATGCATCCTTCCATAAAAGTCCTGTACCGTTATCGTTTTGCATCCACATCAGTCCGGTGGCATTATCGGTAATGGTTCCGTTTCCGTTGTTCACGAATTGATTGCTTCCATAGGCAGCATTGCCGCGAACATATAATATGTAGTAATGCTTTGTTTGCCCGTCTTCGGGAACGCTGAAAGTAGTAGGATATCCTTTAATACGTCCGTCAATAAAATTGAAGCCGAACATAGTTTCCAGTATGCCCATGGTTGTGCTTACATACAAAGTAGAGGAGGCAATCTGACCATCAATGATACGTTCCGTTCCCAGGTCGCCGTGCGACAGTGAGTTCACGTCGCCGTAACCGACAGAAAAATAAGTCGTGTCAATATATTTTATACAGGTATTCTGCCCCGGGCCCGGTTCTGCTCCAAAAAACATAGCAATGGAATACAGCTCTTTAATAGTCGGTAAACGCCAGTCAGTATAACCGCCCGTGTTGCATGTTGCAGCGCTGTCCACTGCCTCGTAATAGGTGAGTTTGTCATAAAAATCAATGGCTCCGTCACCGTTTCTGTCCTCGGTTTGCTGCCACATCAGCCCGCTTACATTGTCGGTTACTGTGCCATCCCCATTGTTGGTATATGACCGTACGTTCCCGGGATAATTTGAATTCTGTCCGTAGAATGCCTGTCCTGGAGTGGGCATGGTTATGGCAGTCGCTGTGTCGTACGAAATTGTTTGACCTGTTCCGACAATGGGATAAGTAAGGGTTTGGCTAAATCCATGTAAGTTTATCATTGTTATTATGCACATTGTCATAAAAACATTGAGCGCGATAGTTTTCTTTAAAATTCTTTTCATTTTTGCTTATTTTATATTTGAAAACAAAAGTAGAACCCCTGTGATGTTAAAAAAAACAGAATCACTCAATGGCAAGAATGTATCACCGGAAAGTGGGTTTTGGTCACTGAACACAATACTAATTTTGACGGTTAATGTATTAGAAAATCAAAGTGGGGGATCTTTTATATTGTGATATCGGGTTTTGATTATACCATATACTTTAGTATGGTATTAAAAAGCCGTCTAAAGGAATAAGCCTTTCTATTATTTTCTTAATGGAGTTACAGCCACAATTGATATTTAGACGGTCCATAGGACTCCAATGGAGAGGCGGAGCCTGCCACCGAACGAGCTTTTTTCAAACTTTCATTACCAATGATGTTAATCAAATTTTAAGTCTACTTTATAGTATCCACGCAGTCCTGCCTCTAGGTATCTATTAACTTCGTAATCCAAATGCTCATTAATTAAAGAACCATCATAATTATTATAAAAGATAAAGAAACTTAATACTATAGTATTTATGTACCCTGAAGGAATTTTCTCTCTTCTTTGCAAGGAAGCTTCATGAAAACGCGAACTGACTTTTTTATATATTTCAATAATTTTATTATCGGACAGAGTAATGGTCCCTAAATGACTTACAGAGGCAATTATCTTATGGAATCCTTCAATTATATCTTTATCATTTATCATTTGATCTGGGGAAGTATTTAAACTATCTGATTCCATAAGCGATTCAACAGTTTGCTGATCAAAATAATTTATTCTTTCTTCAGTTTTTTTAATATACGAATCAATTATTTTATCCATTAAATCCTTGAATTCTTTTAAATATTTCGGTTCTATCTCCTGAGCTTTTAGTATATCAATATCCCCACTTTCATCATTTAAGGCCAATTTAGAGAACCCACGAATATAATATGCAAACGCATTGTTTGGATCCCTATCGACAACTACTGAAAAATCTTCTATTGCATTCAAAAAATCTTTCATCACATATCTGGCTCTTCCCCTATTAATATAGTGTTCAGAAATATTAGGTTCAAATTCAATGGCTTTTGTATAATCTTCAATGGCTCCTTCGAAATCTTTCAAACTTAATTTTGCAAACCCACGAACTTGATATGCATTAGTTAGATTGGGGTCAAGTTCAATAGCAATATTGTAATCTTTAACCGCCCCCTCATAATCAAATAATAATGCCTTGGAAACTCCACGATCGTGATATACCATAGGAACATTAGGATCAAGTTCTATAACTTTTGAAAAATCTTTAATGGCACTTTCAAGGTCTTGCAGGTGAAATTTCGTAACCCCCCTTTCATTAAATGCAAGAGTATTATTGGGATCAATCTCAATTACTTTATCAAAATCCTCAATCGCTCCTCTATAATCAAATGAATATGATTTTGCCAAACCCCGATCAAATAAAACCATAACTACATCAGAAGAGCCCAACTCAATCGCTTTTGAAAAATCTTCAATACTTTCCTTAAAATCACTTAAGAATATTTTTGTTTTTCCACGAAGATAATAGGCATCTCCAAAAAACTCATTAATTTCAATTGCCATTGTGAAATCTTCCATTGCACCCGTTTTATCATCTAGATCGAATTTACACTTACCCCTTTCAAAATACAAATAATAATCTTCTGGCATAAGTTCAATTGCACTTGACAAATCATCTATTGCTCCTGCATCGTCTGATAATTTTCTTTTTACAAAACCACGACAAATATGGGCTATTGCATGATTGGGATCAATTTCTATTGCTTTTGAGTAATCACTCATGGCACCATAAAAATCATTTAAACGCTCTTTACATTGCGCTCTATTATTATATAAATCCAAATATTCAGGATCTAACTCAATGGCCTTATTGCAGTCTTGCATAGCTCTTTTAAAATCCTCCAAAATGAAAAATGCATTACTACGACCTTTATATCCTAAAACGTTATCAGGATCTATCTCTATGGCAATATTATAATCATTTAAAGCTGCCTGATAATCGTTTAATTTCATCTTAGTTACGCCCCTATAATATACTGAATAATAATGTCTGGGGGCAATTTCTAGAACTTTTGTAAACAGAGAAATTGCAGTATAATAGTAATCCTGTTGTAAGGCTTCATTTCTAAATCGTTTAATTTTTGAATAATCTTTAATCCTTTCAAATTTATCCCAAAAATTTTCTTTCCCCAACTTAGTATCTTTACTATTTAGCAAATAAAAGGCTTCATTAAAAAGTTCCTGAATTTTTAATGTAGAATTACTCCCATTCGGATATTTGCATCTATATTCTTCTTCCATACTTAATAAGTGTTTTCTTATTATTATCTAATAATTTTTGAATAAACAGTCGTTAATTACAAAGCCGTTATCGCAAGCCACATTTTAACCTTTGTTAATTCCACTTCCAATTTTTTCTTAGTCTGTTCAAAATATTCATCCCAATCATCAATACTTGTTATTGTATTGTAGGTATCACTTTGTTTTATTGCAATAATAATTGATTCCGATTTTTTGACTTTCTCCCGTAATCTGTTTATAGTTGACCGTAATTTTTCTTTATCCGTAAGATTGTCACCTAGGCTCGTTGATAGTATTCCTTTTTCCAGATTGGATAATATTTCAATAACTCTGTTAAGGTCATTTTTGGCATTAGCTTCGTTCAATTCTTTGAAAATGTTTTCTGCTTCTCTTTGAATTTCGACAGATTCATTAACAAATTTGTCCGGATGGCACAAAATGGTTGCCTGACGGAATTTCTTTTTTAATTCTGCTTTCTGTTCATAACTTATTTCAATGATATCCTTTTCTTTTTCTTCATTTACTTGCTCATAATATTCTTTTTCATCCTTTTCTGCTTCTTCATATTTGGTTTTGTTTTCTTTAAATTTTTGTTTCCGTAATTTCAATATTTCAAGTATTATATCACCCAACTCCATAGTATGTCGATGCTGAAATTCCGAAAGCATTTTTTCCAAACCAACCCTTTCGTTATCGAATGCATTCAGTTGATTCTCCAAATTCTTTATTTCTAACTTCAATGCAGCAATTTCCGGATCGTTCCACACAGACAAAGCCTGATTTTTTGCAATAAAGTTTTGAATTTTATTGATTGCTGAAGCAAATTCTTCTTTTCTGATTTCCTCAATTAGTTCATGAATATCAGAATTAAATTCAAATTCTTTTAATTTTTGAGCGTTTTTTTTTAATTCTTCAATGTCTTCAAGTAAAATATAGTTTTTAAGAATTTCTAATCGTTTGATGATATTTCCTAACGGAAATACTAATTCTTCTGATGTTTCGTTTGGGAAATACAGATTGCGGATGTTGTTAAACTCCGAAATAAATTGCCCTGCCAATATAGTATCATCGTAGGTTATAATAATATTCTCAAAATTATTTTCCGCTTTATAGCTCCAATTATAAGAACCCGTTATAACCGTATTATGGTCTATCACACAGAATTTATTATGCATTAATTCCGATGCACCATCGCCGACCTTAAATACCTTCGAATTTTTAATTTGCAATCGTTCAAACTCAATTCTTGAGCTTTGATTTATTTCATCATTGGATATGATGAGTTGAACCATGCATCCACTTTTCGCCTTACTCAGCAGTTCTTCAAATAATCTCTCATTTGTAAACCAGGCTACAGCAATAATTATGGATTTTTGTGCCTTACTTATTTCCTGACTAATTCGTTCAGCGATGTTATAAAAGACTGCTTCTATTTGCATGTATTATTGTTTTTGTTTCTCTATATTCTTTACCATTTTTATCGATATAAAATATACTTTCGTTGTTCTCAATCTTTGATTTTATACATACCTTAGCAAAACCTCCAAAGAAATTTTTTACACTTTCATATTTTATTTTTATAATTTCTCTTCCATTTTTATTTATAAAACCATACTTATTATTTAATTCAACGGCAGCAAATCCCTCGTAAAATTCTTTAATAGAGTCATATATTGGCCGTACAATCTCGTTCCCAGATTTATCAATAAAACCCAATTTCCCTGCAATACTAATTCGAGCTAAGCCATTAAAAAGGCTATAGACGGTGTCATAAACTGGGGCGGAAATTATCTTCCCTGTTTTATCTATAATCCCCCATTTTTTATTTGACTTTATTGCAATTAATTCTTTTGATAGAAATTTAACGTCCTTATATTCTTGTTTTATGACAGAACCTTCAAATTTGTCAATAAATTTCCATTTTCCACTTATTTTTACAGCTGTCATATTACCATTAAATGGCAAAACTTCATCATACTTTAATGAAATTTTTTCATTTCCCTTTTCATCAATAAACCCCCATTTATTTTTCAATTTTATGGCACTTAGGCCTTCTGAGAAACAGTATGCATCTTCATAAATTATTGGCACAATTATTATGCCCCTTTTGTCGATAAATCCTTTCTTGCCATTTAATTCAACTAATGCTTTTCCACAACTAAAACTTTCTATGTTATCATAAATTATCGGAACTACATTTTCACCTGTTTTATTAATTACCCCAAATTTTTTATTCAATACAACAACTGATAATCCATCATTAAAATCCTGAATGGAATCAAATTTAATATGACCAATTTCTTTGCCTTTACTATCTACAATCCCACACTTCTTATTTAAATAGACTGCGAATAAATCATCAAAAATTGGAAATATTCTATCATAAATAATTGGTATGATTAACCTCCCCCAGTTATCCATAACTCCGCGTTTTTCATTCAATCTAACTTCTAGCCATCCAAGTGAATTATATTTTGATATTTCATTAAGAAGGTTTTTTTCAATAAAGATATCATCATCACCAAACAAACTAAAATAACTATAACCAATTCTTTTTAATTCTAAAACATATGCCACATTGCCCATATAGTCATACTTTGCGGCAACTATATTATTGCCCTTCTTATCTATTAGTCCATATTTGCCATTTAATTTTACAATAGAATGATTCAAATTGAATGGTGTTGCATCATCATATTCTATATGTTCAAAAGCTGGTTCCAAAGTTACCGAGTCGACATAAATATACTTACCATTTTTTTTTAAAAAAGGCAATAATACATTGTCTTTAGGCAGTAATTTATTCGTGATTATTATAAGATTACTAGCCTTAAGCAGAGCATTACTTTGAATCGGAACTAAAGAATTATTTTCGGATGTGTTGTTTTCCATTAGTTTTATTCGCTTTTCAGATTTAGGTTTATTTGATTCAATAAAAATAGAAATATTTTTTAGTTAAATGATGTTTCTATTAAAAAAACGCCCCTGCTAGCGGGGAAATGTTTTCCCCGTGCCTGAATAAATCTCGCGCGGATTTAGCATAGCGTAATCCGGGTAGGAAAGAATTAATCCATTCCATGCTTCCAACTCTCTATCCCTCCATCTTTCCATTATCCATTCTTCCATTTTTCCCCAAAAAATCCCCTCAAATTCCTCCCTTCCAAAATCCCCTTTACCGTTAACTGACTCAAACCTACCGTTAACTGACTTTTTACTACCGTTAACTGATTTGCCATTTTTTTCGGTTTCATTCTACCTTAATTTTACGCTATTATTAACTAGAATGTCCGACGAAAGGAGGTATTATTATGGACAACAAGATTAGTGGTGAAATAACACCCACCAATATCACGAATCTGGAAGCCGTTACCGGAATTGTTGATACGGAGCTGCCTTTTTTGCACACTGCAACCAAAAGTGAGCGCAAAAGCATACGCAAAATGTCGACGCGCAATACCGGATATGTGGAGAAGGTTTATTCAGGGTCATTGGCTCATTCTGATGCATTGCCGGCTACGTTCGATCTGGCTGGTTATACAAAGGATGTCAACCTGAAAGCAAAACTTCCCTATATCAAGCAGATCTTTAAAACCATTGTGGAAAGGCTGGAAGATACTGAATTATTGTTGGGGCATGATCTGATGAAACAGTCTGACTACTGTTATGCTCAGCTTAAACTGGCTGCAAAAGACAATGACGCGGTGAAAGAGATTGTGGGCGAGATTGCAGCAGGTCTGAAGGGTATGGGTAGCAGGAAAAACGCTACGGTATTCGGCATTTCTGCCGGAAACAGCATAACGGTTTATAAGGTAGTCACAGGTACTTTTTTGGTAAACAAAGGCACTACAGTACTGAAAATCAAGGCCGGGTCAGAATTGGCCTCGAAGGTCAGGGCTATGGAGTCTTTAATCATAGAGCCGGGCAATTCGGCTGTGATATATAAAACCTGGACTATAATTGAAGTGTCAAACCTCAGTAACAATGCCGAAGGAAGTTTCTCTGTGAAGATAAAAAAGTAAGGCATCTGTAAGCTGCGCATTCTGAATTTTTATGTAGAGTTTTTGGTTTAACTTATTGAGACCGCACCCTGAAAATGTGCGGTTTTTTTTGTGCTTGTAAAGTATAAAATCGCAGTCAGGGAACTTCGGTACCTTAGTAAAGGAAGTAAGGTAGTTTAGTGAAGGTAGTGCGGTGAGTTAGTTAAGGTACTAAGATAGTTTAGTGAAGGTACTAAACTATCTTAGTGATTTACTGCGGTAGTTTAGTGAAGGTACTAAACTACCTTAGTGATTTACTGCGACAGTTTAGTGAAGGTACTAAACTACCTTAGTAATTTAGTGCGGCAGTTTAGTGAAGGTACTAAACTACCTTTGTGATTTACTGCGGCAGTTTAGTGAAGGTACTAAACTACCTTAGTGATTTACTGAGGCAGTTTAGTGAAGGTACTAAACTACCTTAGTAAGTTACTGCGATACCTTAGTGGAGGTACTAAGGTGGTTTAGTGAAGGTACTGCGGTGCCTTAGTGGAGGTGCTAAGGTGGTTTAGTGATGGTACTGCGATGCCTTAGTGGAACAACTGCGATGATAAAGCTAAAGAGCTAATTTTATGCAGTATAAGATTGGCTTACCTTCCTGGAGTTCCTCGGTGCTTACCTCTGTGTAAATCTGTGGTATAGCTCTTAAAATAAAATCGAATACTGAATACTCAATGTAGAAGTATCCCTTCCTCACAGCCTTCTTCCTAAATCCTAAAAGTCTACAGTCTAAAAGCCTCCCTATTACAAATGACAATGAATGTCGGTAAAATTAGCCACAAGCCAATAGCCATAAGCCACGAACTTTTTCTTCGGACTTCGGACTCCGGTCTTCAAACAATTAATGACAATAAATGGCTATAAATGACTTTCTTCCTCATAGCCTCACAGCCTTCTTCCTAATAGTCTAAAAGACTACAGCCTAATAGCCTATACCGATTTCAAAACATCCACCAGCAGATCCCAGCAGTTCTGCACCGTGTGAATCTCTATTTTCTCGCCCGGAGCGTGCACTCCCAGCATGGAGGGACCAAAAGAGATCATGTCTATGCCCGGATATTTTTCGCCTATGAGTCCGCATTCCAGTCCGGCATGTATGGCTTTGACGATGGGTTGTTTCCCAAACAACTTTTCGAAGGATTTTTTCGAAACTTCCAGTATTTTAGAGTTCAGGTCGGGTTTCCAGCCCGGATAGCCCGAATCGTGCGACACTTGGATGTCTTTGTGGGCAAAAGCGCAGTCAACCATATCCACCATATCCTGTTTGGCCGATTCGATGGCGCTGCGCTGACTCGTAGCAATTTTTATTTCGTTATCCTGCAATAGCTCAATTTCTTTATCGTCGGCAGCATCTTTGGCATCGCCTTGCATTTTAATGGAAGCTAAATTGGTGGAGGTTTGCACCAAACCAGCTATATCGGGCGACATGGTGATTACCCCATGCGGACAAGCATACAAGGCATTGAGCAGCAACATTTGCATGGGTTGGTCCATCACAAAAGTGGGAAATTCCTCGGCAGTGCATGTTATGCTTAGTTTGGGTTCCACGGTGCGATATTCGGCTTTTATTTCGGCTGCCAGCTGGGTGAAATAGGCAGCAAAACCCGTCATGTTTTGCTGGGGCACCACGCAAATGCATTTGCCTTCGCGGGCAATGGCGTTGCGCAGGTTGCCGGCTTTGATGTATGCCACCCGAGCACCAAATTTGCCGGCCACGTTCCAAAGTATGCGCACCAACAGTTTCACAGCATTGCCTCTGCCTTTGTTAATATCTTCGCCCGAATGGCCGCCTTGCAAATCGCTGATGCTAATTTTACATGCATCGTATGCCACGGGCACATCTTCTTTGGTATAAAAAAAGCGCGCCACAGTATCGCCACCACCAGCGCAACCAATGGTGAACTCCCCGTCTTCTTCCGAATCGAGATTGATGAGCATGCGGCTTTTAACGAAGTCGGCTTTGAGCGAAAAAGCGCCTTTCAGTCCGGTTTCTTCGTCAATGGTAAACAAACATTCCAAAGGGCCGTGTTCAATGGTTTCGGAAGCCAGCACGGCCATTTGCAAAGCCACACCTATGCCGTTGTCGGCGCCCAGGGTGGTTTCATTTGCCACAAGCCAGCCGTTTTCAATCACGGCCTTTATGGGGTCTTTATCAAAATCAAATTGGGTGTTGGAGTTTTTTTCGCACACCATATCCAAATGGCTTTGCAACACCAGCCAGGGCAAATGTTCTTTGCCTTTGGTGGCGGGTTTGCGTATGAGCACATTGCCCACTTGGTCGGTTAGGGTTTCTAAGTTTAGCTTGTTACCGAATTGTTGCAAATACGCAATTATTTTTTCTTCTTTTCGCGATGCACGCGGTATTTGCATAATTTCATAGAAATAGCCCCACACGCTTTTTGGTTCCAGGTTGATGATGTCGTTATTCATATTTTTTAAGGTTTAAAGTTTATCAAATCGCTAGTTTATGGGGTAAACAGCGCACCATGCGTTGGCTTGTTTGCCCACTAATTATTTTTTTAACCCACGCATTTTATTTCAAGCATTTTTGCACCAAAGTCCTTTCCGTATTGAAGGCATTTGGCTTTATCATCGTCCGAAGGGGAAAATTTCACAAAAATGCTTTCAGGAAACACATTCAGTTTGAGGTTGGCCAAATTGGTTTCCATAATTTTTTGCGCTTCGCCACTCCAGCCATACGAACCAAAACATCCGCCAAGTTTTCCTTTGTCGCGCAAGGGCGAAATAGCGGCAAACAAGCTATAGATTTGCAACAACGAATTTTGGTTGATGGTGGGGCTGCCCAAAATGATGGCCGAGGATTGCGACATTTTTAGTTCCATTTCGCCCACATCCAAGGTTTCAATATCGCACAATTCCACTTCAATTGCCTGGTGCACTTCAAAACCTTTGGCAATGGTTTCGGCCAATATTTTGGTGTTACCATAAGCCGAAACATAGGCTATCAGCACCTTTTCAGATGGCAAGGCTTGCAATGCCTGCAGTGCATATTTTTCTGTTAGGTCAACATATTTTTTCCAATGATGGATAAGCAAGGGCCCATGACCGGTGCAAATGGCTTGAAAATTCAAAGGTCGTATTTTCTCGATGGCTTTCAGCATAAATTTGCTGAAGGGTTTCAATATCACATGAAAATAATAGGTGAAAGCGGCATCAAAATCACCCACTTTATCGTCAATCATTTCGGCATTACAAAAATGCGACCCAAACGAATCGCAGGTAAACAGCACCTTGTCTTCTTCCAAATAGGTGTACATGGTATCGGGCCAATGCAGGTTGGGTGCCGCAATAAATCGTAGGGTTTTGTTTCCCAAATCAAGCGTATCGCCCTCTTTCACCACCAAGTGTGGAAAATCGATATTCATCAAATCGGTTAAATAGCGTATGACATTGCCCGAACCCACCACAATGGCATGCGGGGCTATCTTGAGCAAATTCTTTAGATTTCCCGAATGGTCGGGCTCGGTATGATTCAAAACAATGTATTCAATCTCTTCGGGTTTAGTGAGTTGCAGTATTTTTGCCAAATATACATCCCAAAACTTTTCTTTGGTGGTTTCCACCACAGTTTTTTTTTGGGCATTTATAAAATAGGAGTTGTAGGTGGTGCCAAATTTTGTTTCCATCACGATATCGAAGGTGCGAATTGCTTTGTCAAGCACGCCTATCCATTTCACATCGGCGGTAATATCTATTATTTTGTTATCGTCTGTAATCATGCTGTAACTAATTTAAAAGTCGAACTGAATTTGAATCGTTCCCGAGGCATCTTTCGTATCTTTGGTATCTTTTTTGGGTTTGGGTTCTTTTTTAGGTTTTTTCAGCTTTTCGGCATCCTTTTCTTTTTTGGATTTTTCTTTGTTCATGTCGGGCAAATCCAGTTCAATTGAGCCGTCGCCATCCTCGTTTTCTTGGATAAACTCCTGCAGGCTAAAATTTTTCATGGCCACCATGCCAGGCAAATGTGGCGTTTCAATATCATCGTCCTCCGGCTGCTCAAGCGTTGCTTCGTCTTTCGTTTCCAAAATGTCTTCTTCATTTTCGGCACGAGTTGCATCGCCTTCTGCACGTTCTTCTATAAGTTCGGTTTCTTGCGGTTCAACTTGTTCGGGAAGCTGGCGTGTTATTTTCAAAATCACGTTGTTCGACAAGCGTTTTCCTTTGGCTTTGTAGCTCTTCACACCAATAAATTCAACCAGGTCGACAATTTCTGAAGGTTTGCTTCTTGCATTTTTGGCTTCGTACACCAGTTCTATGGAAGGATTTTTTTCGGGCATAAACTCCACCAAAGCCGAGTTGGCGCTTTCGCTGATGAAACACGATTTTTTGTCGGTATATTCCACCGTAAAGCGTTTTGCAAAGCTGTAGCCCAATTCGCCATCGTAATGAATCACCGTGTACACCTTTTCGGGATTGTATTTCTCGATAATAAAAAGGTCTTCGTCGAAATGTATCGACATGTCGGGATTGTAAATCTTAAAATTCCCGGATTTCATGAAAGTGATGATTTTGTCTTCGGGTTCAAAAGCACCTAAGCGCATGCCGCGTTGTTCCGAATTTAGGCGGTTCACACTATCGTCGAACCAAATATCGCGTGCTCCCAGGGTGGAAATGCCTTCGTCTTTCAAGGAAATTTTGCGCACCAAATGTTTGGTGAGAATATTGCCTATGGAACTTCGGCCTTTGATGGCAATGCTACTAAAATCGTAGTTGAAGGTCAGAATTTTAAGCCTAGGTCTGGGTCGGAGGTTGACGGTAACAATTTCGGCTTCACCATTGGGGTTTACCGTAAAATACAACACCTTGGAATTAGCTTTGCCTTTGGTTAGCGAATATTCTTTATCGCGGTTCACGCCCGTAACGGCAAAACGTTTTATCATGGCTGGGCCTATTTTGCCGTCTTGATACACCAAATTATAAATGGTGCGTTCGTCGTTCTTTTTAAACACGTTGACGTAAATAATATCTTTGCCCACAAACACCTTGTCGGAAACTTTTGTTACCAAAAAGGTGCCGTCGGAGCGGAATGTGATGATATCGTCGATATCGGAACAATCGCTCACAAATTCATCTTTTTTCATGGCGGTGCCTGTGCCTATAAATCCTTCTTCGCGGTTTACATACAGCTTTTGATTTGCGGCAGCCACCATTGTGGCTTGAATGATGTCGAAGTTGCGGATTTCGGTTTTGCGTTCGCGTGTGGCTCCAAATTTTTTCTTAATGCGTTCATAATACGCTATGGCGAAATCAACCAAATGGTCTAAATCGTAGTTCACTTGCTCAATATCATCTTTGATTGAATTGATAATATCTTCGGCTTTATCGGAATTATATTTCGAAATGCGGTCGATGGGTATTTTGCGCAAGCGGTGTATATCTTCGGGAGTAACTTCACGCACAAATTCTTTTACATAGGGTTTCAATCCGTTGTGGATAGTTTCGTTGATCTCCTGATCGGTTTTGGATTTGCGCATCAACTGATAGACTTCTTTTTCGATGAAAATGCGCTCGAGGGAGGCAAAATGCAATTGTTCTAAACATTCTGCTTTTTCTATTTCCAACTCCAGTTGTAACAAATCGAGGGTGTTTTGAACCGAAATTTCGAATATTTCGCGCACGTTGATAAACCGAGGCTTTTTTTTATCGATGATGCAGCAAATGGGCGATATGCTTATTTCGCAATCGGTGAACGCATACAAGGCATCGATGGTGGTATCGGGGGAAACGCCGGGGGTTAAATGTATATTTATTTCAACATTTTGGGCGGTGTTGTCGTCAATTTTGCGGATTTTTATTTTGCCTTTTTCGTTTGCTGCAACTATGGTTTCTATTAGTGCGCCGGTGTTGGTTCCGTAGGGTATTTCGGTGATGACAAGGGTTTTTTTGTCTAATTGGTTGATTCGGGCGCGCACCCGCACTTTGCTGCCGGTACCGCCTTGGTTGTAGCGCGAGAAATCGGCCATGCCTGCTGTTAAGAAATCGGGCAAAAATTCGTACTCCTCGCCTTTTAGGTGGTTGATGGCTGCATCAATCAATTCAAGAAAATTATGGGGCAATATTTTTGATGCTAAGCCCACGCCAATGCCTTCGACACCTTGAGCCAAGAGTAGCGGAAATTTTACGGGTAAGGTGACGGGCTCTTTGTTGCGGCCATCGTAGGAGCTTTGCCAAACGGTGGTTTTTGGGTTGAAGACCACTTCGAGGGCAAACTTTGACAGTCGGGCTTCGATATATCGGGGTGCTGCTGCTCCATCGCCGGTGAGTATGTTGCCCCAGTTTCCCTGGGTGTCGATTAGGAGGTCTTTTTGGCCTAAATTTACGAGTGCATCGCCGATGGATTGGTCGCCGTGGGGGTGATATTTCATGGTGTTGCCAATGATGTTGGCTACTTTGTTGAAACGCCCGTCGTCGAGTTCTTTCATTGAATGCAAAATGCGCCGGTGCACGGGTTTTAGCCCGTCGCGGACATCGGGCACGGCTCGTTCGAGGTTGACATAGGAGGCATAGTCTAAAAACCAGTTTTTGTACATGCCCGACAAATGGATGGTTTTTGGAAGCTCTTCCTTACTTTGTTGTTGGAGTTCGGAATTTTCTTCGGGGTCCGTTTCGTTTATCGTGCTGGGTTCATCCATAATTTTTGTGTCGTCAATTTATTTCCACAAACGCAAAAGTAAAACTTCTGCACCAAGAAAACACAATGCAAGCAGCACAAAAGTTTTCCACAATTTTTTTCCTTGATTCATTTCGGCAATCATTTGGGTGATGGGTTTGGATGTGCTTGGGATGATGCGTGCGTTTTGGAGTTTGTTTTTTTCGATAAATGTATTGATTTGGGTGGGGGTGTAGGCGTTTATTTCGGATTCGCGGCGGTTGTAGTTAAAGGATAGGCAGGTTTGTTGGATTTTGTTGTTCATGAGTAGGTAGTTTCCGTTGTTTTCAATTTGATTTTGAAACATTAGGCTCAGCTGAGCACCGATTTTGCGTTGTTGGGGAATGATTTCTTCGGAACCGTTTAGTTGGCGAAGTTTATACACTGTTTCGCCGGAGGAATCGTTGGGGGTGGCGAGGGTGATTATGGCATCTTTGCCGATGATATAATATAATTTTTGTTGTGGGGAACTGAGTAGTGCCATATTATAGAAGGTGGGCACAAAGACGGCATGTTTTGGGAAATTGCTGAACTGGGTTTGTAATGGCACGGTGATGAGATAGACTTTGCCGCTGCCTACGGATTGTTGATTTAAAAATATATCGCCGTTTTGGAGTTTTAGTAGGAAATCTTGGTTTGTTTGGGTGATGCGGCTTAAGGTATAGTATTGCATTACTTGTGGGAGGTCGATGTTGGTGGGGATGCTTTCGAAGACACCGTTAAAAATGGGGTTTTGGAGGTTGATGAGGGAAATTTTTTGGGTGGATGTTATGAGTTTTCCATAATAATTGGACCCTAGGGTGCTTAAAAATTCGCGATAGGATAGCGCGTCTATCTGGGCCGAAGGCACCACCAACAAACTGCCGCCGGTGTTTACAAATTTTTGTAGTTCTTGGGCTAATCCGGTGGAAATGGCATCGAGGGCGTTTAATATTATGAGGTTGTAGGTGCTGAAGGCGCTATAATCGACTGCATTGACGGACACATTGTGGAGGACAAAGGCGGAATCGCGGCCGAGCAGGGCGTTGATGTAGGGGCTGGGCTGCCCTCCGCTGATGCACAGCAAGGGGATTGATTTTTGGATGTTGTAGGAGAAATAGAGTTGGTCGTCCCAAATGATGGGGTTGTCGACAATTTGGAGCAGGCATTGGTGGATGCCGGTTTGCATATCAGTGTAGGTTATGTTTATATCGGTTGTGGTGTTGGGGCCGATGTTGAAGCTGCTTACGGCTTTTTGCACGTTGTTGACCATTAATTGGAGGGGTACTTTTTCGGCTGGGGTGTTGCCGAGGTTTTTGATGCGCACTTGCAGTTGTGCTTTTTGGCCTGGCAAATGCACGGGGGAGGTAAACCAACAGGTATCGATGAGGAGATTGGAGTGGGTGTTGGTTGTTATGGGCACGAAATTGTATTGTAGGGTGGTGTCGGGGATCAGGTTTCCGGCAAGGGTGGTGTTTTTTTGAAAATCGGAGATATAATAGGCTACGCGGGCGGCTTGGCTATGGGTGCGGAAACTTTGGTTCTGGCGCAGGGCTACTTGGGGAATGGTGCGGGCATAGGGGCTCACATCAATGGTGCGGACGAACTCGGCAAACTGGCTGCGGGAGACGAAGGGCTGATGGCGGGGGTCGAAATTGTTGGTGATGAGCTGAAAATAATCGCTGGGTTTGTAGCCTGCGGCTATTTCGAGGGCTTTGGTTTTGGCTTGGTCGATGAGGGTGCCATTGGTGCCTTCGGCTTGCATGCTGAAGGAGTTATCGACATAAATGCTTACGTAATTGACTGCTTGGGGGTGGGTGGTTTGTTTGGAATAGGGCAGATAGGGCTGGGCAAAGGCGAGGACGAGTGCTGCTATGGCTAAAATGCGCATGGCCAGGACGATTAAATGTAGCAGTTGGGAGTGTTTGCGGGTTTGTTGCTTGACTTGATTGAGGAGCTGGACGTTGGAAAAGAAGACTTTTTTGTATTTTCGGAAATTGAACAGGTGGATCACCACGGGGACTGCGACTGCGAACATGCCAAATAAGAAAAAGGGATGAAGAAACTGCATGGGTGATTGTGGTTTTTAATAAAAGGCAAATTTAGCGAAAATATTGTGATGGGGGGGGAAAAGTTTATTGGG
>JBAXWF010000081.1:0-16215 GCA_037128515.1 Bacteroidota bacterium
TGTACTGTTTGCGACGAAGGAGATATCTCCGAAAGAATAAACTGTACTGTTTGCGACGAAGGAGATATTTTGCAGCCCTAAAACTTCAACACCCACCCAAGCCCATTCGGCGTAAAGCCAAAATTGCAACTAGTTTGAACAGGAGTTTTCAAGCCTTGGTTGTATTGCACCACGCTGCGCTTTTGCTGCACTTTGCCCACAGCCTGAAACGGAATAGCAACCGACATCACCACGCAACCACCCAAAGCCACCCACAGTCCGGCCACATCGCGGCTGCACACAAACGAAATAGCCCCACCCATTATAATGCCGTAGCCACTGTAGGCGCAAATGTCGCCAATTTTTCGTTTCTGCGTGCCCAAGCCAAATTGCCGCACAATTTCAGGAGTCGATTTGTCGCTTAGTATTTGCGCCACCTGTTTTGATGTGAGGCGTTTTCCTTGATTATAATAGGTATGTCCCAAAATCGTGATGGGGTCCGTCAGTGCCGAGCGGGGTAGTATGCCCGAAGGTTTGGCCGTGTCGGCCGTAGTATGAGTAGGCGTTATGCGCTGACTACTATTAGCACTGTATTGCAAGGTCGCAATGTCGGTGGCAGGCAAGCTCAAGGTAGGCCCGTCCAAATTGTCGAACATTTTATAGAAAATAGAATCGACACCCACGCCAAGTAGTTGCACCTTTAGTTCATCGCCGTTGGTTTTGGTAATAATATCCTGACTTTTGGCCGAAATCCCCATCAACCCAATGGCAATCAGCAATACAATTCTTCGTTTCATAACTCGGGTTTGTTAATACTAAAAATCAAAACAAAGTTAAGCCTAAATAGCATCCAAAATACTTTTTCCCCAAATTTGTTGTAAAATAACCCACCCAACCCACTCAAATGCTTTGCCAAGTCAAATAGGAATCGAAAAACCAAGCCCGTTTGCCGCAAAACCAAATTGATAAGCTCGGGAGGTGGGTTGCATCCGTTGTTTGTTGCAACCTTCCACACTGCGCCCGTGTATGGATGAGCCAACCCCCATGCAGGGCAACCATTCACCCTATTTTTCGCACGAGCGTGGTTTTGTTTTCACACGATAAGCCAGCCGCGACCAAACACCCTATTTTTTATTTTGCTTTTCCTGAACCGTTTTCAAATAGTCCGTCCAGCTTTGCGTTTTGTAGGCATTATCGGCAAAATAGCGCAAAATCACATTTAGGTTTTCGGGAGTCAAATATTGGCTCGATTGCGAAATAAACTTCCCATCTTCGTCGAAAAACAAAATGCTGGGCAACACAATGCGCTCGCCAAGCAAAGCATGCAAAAATGGATGAAAATAACGATTGTCGGCCGAGTTCGTATATGTTTTTCCGTCGTAAGTCACCGTGTCAAGCGATTGGCCTTCCATCAACACCGGATAAAACCTGGAGTTGATAAAATCGGTCACCACACTATTGTTGAAAGTGCTTTTGAGCATGGTTTTGCCCCCGTTGCACCAATCGGCTTTCACAAACACTAGGGTTTTGCGTTTTTCAATTTTGTTTTTGGCAGTGGCTTCGTCAAAACGGTGTAGCCATTGCACCGTATCTTTGTTCACAAACGTGGAATCGGGATAAAACGCCCGATTGTAATACTTCTGAAAATCTTGCACCGAAGTGGTATTAAAAATATATTCCACCGTATAAACCAGCAAAGGCTCCAGTTCGCGGGTTTTCAAATAACCCGGCGCCAGCAGTTTAAATTTAAAATCGTTGTTGTAAAAAATCGTGGTAGGATACGACATTTTTCCTTCGAGCAATATAATAGCCAAATCGTTTGGCGAACGCGCTCCACTAAATTTGTTGATATATTTTTTGTCCATAAACTCCACCGTGTCGGCAATTTCGGCATTAAACCGCACGGGATAGAAAAAAGCATTGATATAACTTGCCAATCCGGCATCCGAATAGGTGGTTTTCATCATGTGTTTGCACCAGCCACACCAATCCGTATACACGTCAATCAAAATCGGTTTGGGTTGTTTTTTATTCAGTTCCATTGCCGTTTTCAAATCAATCCATTTCACCAAGCCCAAATCTTCGGTGACAATTTGTTGGGCAAAAAGCAGGTTTGTGAACAAAAAACAGCTCAGAAACAAAGAGGTTAAAGCAAATACAGTTTTTTTCATTGTGTGTAATGATAGCTAAAATTTATAGGCAATTATTTCAAATGCAAAAGTACGAAAACTGCTTTATTTAATGCGGTAAAGCACATTAATTTCTGTATAAAACAGCTCCAGCACATCCAGCATAATCAGATTCACCAAAATAGTTTCGGCGGTGTTTCGCGAAATTCGTGCCGCAGTGCAAAACGTGTTCAACGATATGTGCGCATTGTGGGTTAAATAATCCAGCAGCAGTTTTTCGCGTTCGCCATATTGCATGTGGGTGGGGGCAGCGGTTAGTTTTCGTTTCCACACCCGCAGCAGCACCGCGTTGGCCAAATAGTTGTTGTCGTTCACCCGCACAAAAGCCCGCCATTTTCCCTCGGGCGTTTGTGCATAGCAAATGGCCTGTTGCAGTTTGGGTATTTGCACTTCCAACACGGTTTTGCCGCCCTCGTACCATTGTTTTGCTGCAAAGTTCACTGCGGGCTTGCAATACATTTTGGCCGAAGCTTCCACCATGTAAATTTCCTCGTCGGAACGCACACCGGCCACCATGCCGTTGTCTTTCACACCAATCAACAAGGTGCCGCCATCCGTATTGCTAAAAGCCGAAATGCTGCGAGCAATTTTGCGTGCATCCGATATCTCGAATTTAAAATCCAGGCGTTGGTGTTCGCCTTGTGCTATCAAACTTTGTATATGCGATTTCTTTACTTGCTAAACTCCACATTTAATTAAATTAATGTGCCATAAAAACAACAGCCCGGGAATTGTTAAAAATTACTTTTAAATTTATCCGGCAAAAAGATGTATTTTTGCGACCGAAACATCCTCATTTTATCAAATACTGTATCAATAATAGCAATATAAAACGTATACAACACCACCCATCGTAGCGTTTTAAGGTTTTTTTCCGAATTTGTTCTCTTGATACTATCGTTTGATAATTCGACAAAAAAACTACGATTATGGCATTCGACAAAGAATTTTTAGACAATATAGTTAAACTAAAACTATTTAGAATCATTCCGGAAATGTTGGATTTTTTTGAGGCCATTGATGAACTCGAACGAATTGAAAATGCCATAAGCGATTCGGTGCACCATGCCACCAACGACACATCCAATCTGCTGGCAAAAGCCAAAAGCATGGTTAAAAAATTGGATAGCCGAAAAGACGAAATTGCCAAACGCACCAAAACCCAAAAAGAATTTGATGCCGTGTATAATGCTATTGATTACCTTGTGAAGCATTTTGCTTAAACGCTTAGCGTTTCCAGTTGGCAGATTATCGCTTTTTTCCCTTTTCTCTTTTTCTTTTTCCCCAAAAATCCACATGCTGCAGTCAGCTTATGCAGGTTTAAATCGCCAATTGCAAATCGCAAGTTGCCATGCTGGAGCCGTGAACTAAAATGAATGTGCCCTACGCGGTTGTGCAGGGCACATAGGCCATGATAGGGACAGGCAATACTAAACATAATTTCGGCTATTTTATTCATTTTTAAAATCATACGGTTCACATCAAGCTTATGTGGGCTTGATTTTAACAGGATGCGCTCCATAGTGCATAGTATGCGCTCCATAGCGCGAAGTATGCGCTCCATAGCGCGAAGTACTAGCTATGCACTATTTTTTGTTGGTTAGCCATTTTTGGGTGTCGTTTTGCTACTTTTTTTGGCCGCATTTTTTAACGTTGGCATAAAGCAATTGCACTAAATTTTATTCTAGCATCATGAAAAATGATTATACCGTCAGGAAAAAAGAATAATCATGACGGAAAAATCAAAATTCCTAACGGAAAAATGGAAATTTATGATGGAAAAATGTAAATTCATGATTGCATTTTAAATAAATAGGATTGCATTTTAAATTTTCCTGTAATTGTAGTAAAAACTACAGCCGTAAAATAGAATTAACTTACAAACAAACTGCACGCAATCAATGTATTAAATGCATAAAAGACTATAAGCCACAAGGCTCCATTCCTAATTTTCGACTCAGCTCACCACATACAGCTTAGAACTTTTGGCTAATTACTTTGGGCTAAACAACTTATTTTATTAAAATTTAGTTTGGTATGTGTAAAATGAACACATTTGGTGTGTTGAATTGTAAAACCACCTTTGCAGTGGTTTGTAACTATTCGCAAACGGATAAAGTTTTATGAGACAACCCAGAGTATAAATGCCAAGTTATAAGAGAATACAGAAAAATATATTGCTGAATAAAAGAATGCAACAATGAAAAAATGAATGGTTTGTACCGTAAAACTATAGTGAAAATGGGTGTACTAAGGCAAGCCGGATGTTATGTATTATTTTAAAATTTAAAACCAAATCATAAAATCATGAAAAAATTTAGACAATTTCTGCAGACAGGATTATTAATCACGTTTGTATTTTCATTGACAGCTAATGGACAGACGCCTGTTAGTGGTGGAATTTATTCTAATACTACATGGACTCATGCTAATAGTCCTTATATCGTTACTGACACGGTTGTTGTATTTCCGAATGTTGTGCTTACAATAGAACCCGGAGTTATTGTGAAATTCAATTTGAATAAAA
This sequence comes from Bacteroidota bacterium, assembly GCA_037128515.1. Lineage (GTDB taxonomy): Bacteria > Bacteroidota > Bacteroidia > Bacteroidales > CAIWKO01 > CAIWKO01. Next base: position 4,696 of record JBAXWF010000081.1, read on the forward strand.
GAATAGAAATGCGGGGGGCAAAACTATTGGCAGAGGGGACAATGACAGATTCGATAACATTTTCTAGCAATCAAATCACACCATCGTCTGGAGATTGGGCAGGTATTGTTATTACGGGGACAATTTCTTCGTCGTTGTCTTCAAGACTCAAATATTGTAATATAAGATTTTCTAATCTTTCAGTATTTTCTCTAAACTATTCAGGGAATCTTTATATCAATAATTGCAAATTTGATAATAATAATCACGGGCCCAATTCTATTTTTGCAGGTACGATTATTGACTCCTGTATTTTTACAAATAATGTATATTATGGAATTTATGAAGTTGATCATGGAATAATAAGTAATTCTATCTTTAACAATAGTATTGTTGGCATTAACGCTCATGGCGATATTATTAAGAATTGTACTTTCAAAAACAATCAAACAGGGATTGAACCAGATGAATGCCAAATATTAAATTGTAAACTAAACAATAATGGTATTGGAATAAGGTATAGCGGAGTGTTTTGTCATGTTAAAGATTGTATAATCGATTCTAATACCTATGGAATTTTTGGATATTCGGCCAATGATACTGTTGAAAATAATACTTTTAGTTATAATGGTACCGGCCTCTTTAACGGTTTTGGCAATCCCTACGGATATATAAGGAAAAATGTATTTGAATATGACTCTGTAGGTGTTAATTTATCAGTTCTTCAAACACATTTCGAATGTAATAAGATGTGTAATAATACTGTATATGACTTAGTGTATAGTGCGGTATCTGGTAGCACTATTGATTTGTCAAACAATTATTGGTGTACAACAGATTCACTTTTAATAATGTCTCGAATTTACGATGGTTATGATAATATCAGTTTCGGTTTGGTTAACTTTATGCCTACTGACACATTACTTTGTTATTTAATGAACCCCTGTTCAGCTAATTTTAATCTTTTCCCCGATTCAGTCGTTCAGCACCAATATTGGGCAATAAATATGGCAAATGGAGTTCCCCCACTGTCATATGTTTGGAGTTGGGGAGATGGAACTTTCGATTCTACTGCGTTTCCATCTCACATATATAGTAATAGCGGTTATTATACTGTTTGCCTGACTGTAACTGATTCTGGCGAATGCACAAACACATTCTGCAACTCATCCTATTTATCGAAAGATGCGAATACTATGATATACATTAATGTGATTCCTGCAACTGGAATCAAAGAAAATATGGAATATAAGTCCTTTTCGATATTTCCTAATCCCGTTAATGATCTTTTGACAGTTCGCTTATTTCAAGACAATCCAGAAGGAAATATTAAATTTTACAATCTTTTAGGTCAAAATATTTATGCATTACCAATATCAAGTATGGAACAAATAATCAATGTTTCTGACTTATCTAAAGGTATTTATATTATAGAAGTTTCGACACTGAATAAAACCTATAAACAGAAATTTATAAAACAATAAAATAACCGATAACTTTACGTCGGCAAATTATAAAAGCTCCGTAGGAGCAAAATATTGGTAGAAATCAAATAAATAGAAACATCCCGCTCCGTACGGAGCGGAACAAACCCTGTCTGTTATATTTCTACCAACATTAGATTCCTACGGAATAAAAAAAAACATTAATTTAGCTCTGTAGGAGCAAAATGTTGGTAAAAAACCATACGAAGGAAACATCCCGCTCCGTACGGAGCGGAACAAGCCCTGTCTGTTATATTTCTACCAACATTTGATTCCTAAGGAATTACAAATATAGAAACATGCCAAACACTTATACTCAAATCACAATTCAATTGATTTTTGCGGTAAGAAACCGTGATTCTTTGATTTCTCCCCAAATTCGCGAACCCTTGCATAGATACATCACCGGAATCATTAAAAATCAAAACGAAAAACTATTAATTGTAAATTCTGTTGCCGACCATTTACATTTGCTCATCGGTCAATCACCTACCTGCCGTTTATCCGATTTAGTACGAGAAATAAAATCCGAATCATCACGCTACATTAATGAGAATAAACTATCGAAATCCAGATTTTACTGGCAGGAAGGCTTTAGTGCATTTTCTTATAGCAGGTCCCAACGCGAAACGGTGATTAACTATATTGCGCATCAGGAGAAACATCATAAAAAAACAACCTTCAAAGAAGAGTACCTTGATTTTTTAAATAAATTTGAAATTGATTTCAAAAATGAATATCTCTTTGATTTTTTTGAATAATCATCAGAATTTAAAAGTGATAAAATTAATTTTGAATGGTGGCGTGGCAAGAAAAAATAATTAATAACCCCAACCTTGATACTGAGGTCCACGATAACCATTAACAACCATGCTTCAGCCCTGTACCCGCTCTCACGCTGGAGGCTTTGACCCTGCTTGGCTCGGTTTTTATATTTTTTAGACCTTAAGTATTGTAAAAAATAGGGAATACATTTACACGCAAGCGATATTAGCCACAAACTTTCCGCCTAAAGCCACAATAGATGGTAGCAAAAAGATGCGTTTAACAATACCTGCCCACTTTCAGCAATTAAAAAAACAACTCCTCCATATTTGCAATCACCCTGTCGGCCAGCGGATAACGACCTGGGGTTTGTTTTTCGTTTAGCAGCACCGTGAACATGCCGCATTGTTTGGCACCAATTATATCTTTTTCGTACAGGTTGCCAATCATGGCACAATGTTGCGGCAACACAGCCAAGTGGTTGGCAATGGCTTGAAAAAAACGCACATCGGGTTTTTGGTAACCCAAATCTTTTGATGAAAAAAAGTGGTGAAAATAGCGGTGGGCTCCCACCCTTTCGAGTGCTTTTATCATGGCTTGGGTATCCGATACGCCAGCATTGGTGGCAACAACCAGCATATAGTTGCTGTAAAGCCGCTGCAATGCCTGTTCGGCACCGGGTATCCATTCCACTGTGTCCCACAGATACATGGGTCCTTCCTTTTCAGGGAAGTCGCGCATCACGGTATCGCCCCAATCAAAAATTATTACTTTTATCATAATAGGCTATAGATACTGTGGTGATAGGCTGTAGGCTTGCTAATTTTCACTTGCCCCACCTCAACACCTTTTTCCCAGTTTGCTTGTTTCCATTTTACCTGTTGTTACTTCTCACCTTGCGGCCCAGCCATTCTCTCAAATCGTCCCACACTTCGGCGCGGTTCATTTCGTTTAGCATTTCGTGGCGGCCTTGGGGATATAGTTTAATTTCCATATTCATAAAGCCTTTTTTATCCAAGAATCGCAACATTTGTTTCGGTCCTTGCCCATAATTTCCCACAGGGTCCATCGTTCCCGATAAGATTAGAATAGGGAAGTTTCGGTTAAGTTGACCATACAAATCGTCTCGGTGCACAAATTTCATCAAGCGAAACAATTCTCTAAAAAACGACGAAGAACAAACAAATCCGCACAAAGCATCTTGGGTGTAGTTGCGGCAAATAGCCTCGTCGCGACTTATCCAATCGAAAGGAGTTTTAATGGGTTTAATTTTTTTGTTGAATGCGGCAAATGCCAGTAAGGTGAGCATGCGGCTAGGGTTGTCATCGCCTTTTAGTAAACACTGTATTTTAGCTACAGCCAGCCCCGTGCTCAGCAGCAGCGGTGCTTGCCATGCAGTGCCCGACAGTATGATGCCCGAAATGGTTTCGGGATAAATCTGCAGATAGGCGCGGGCATAAAACGAACCCATGCTGTGACCAAGCAAAATAATGTTTTTATCGGGGAACAACCGATGAATATGGCGGTTGAGCATCAGCATATCGCCGAGCACCGCCTGCCAACTGTTGGTGTTGGCCAGTATACCCAAATTGCGTTCGTTGCCTGCCGTTTTGCCGTGCCCGCGATGGTCGTTGGCAAAAACCATATACCCTTGCAGCACCAAGTAGGTGGCAAAATCGTGGTAACGCAAAGCATGTTCGGCCATACCATGGGCAATTTGCACTATGCCTTTAATTTCATTGGGTTGTTCGGGTATCCAACTATGCACAAAAATATGCGTAAAGTCGTCGGCCGTCAACATAAAAGTATCCGTTTTCATTTTTTTTATTGGTTAATAGTTCAATCAATGTATTATTTGTTAAGCCCTCATTTGAGTGATTGATGCAACAAAAATAACTAAACAAATTTACTTATTTTTTTCAACAGCACGAATATAAAAGATAAAATTAATGAATTGATTTAAGGAATAAATAACAAGGAAACTGAATTTATAAGCGGCTAATTAACTATTTTTGCGCTGCTTTTTGTTTTTAACAATGAAGAAAAAATACACCATTGCTTTGTTAGTTTGTTTTGTTGGTTTGATGGGGTTGAACCCAGCCAACGGACAAGTGGTTGTTATAAACGAGCTTTGCGTCAGTCCTTTCGATGCGGCCGGAGTCACCAATGCAAATTCGCTTTACAACACCCTGGAATCACCTGCCGACAATCAGGAGTGGATTGAGCTTTACAACACCACCTGCTCTCCTGTCGATATCAGTTGCTATACTTTGGGTAGCAATATGCAGCAACCAAGTGTATTGGGAGGCTTTAACGAAAACTGGGGAGCCTTCACCTTTCCTGTGGGAACCGTGATACCGGCTTTCGGTTTTTTGATTATAGGCGGCAACCATGCCGTGGTTCCTGTGCTCAACTTCAATTTGAATACATACCGGACGAACAATTTTGGTGTGCAATATCTGGATGGTGAACCCACGAGGTGGTTTCTGCGCAACACCTATGGCTGGCTAGCACTCTACAATCCCGCAGGCATTCCTGTGGACGCGGTTTATTGGGATGAATACGGCAATGCTTCCAATCTATATTCCCAAAACGAATATCAGCAAGCCGTTGTCACAACTACCTCATGCGGCGGCACACAAACTCTGGCAGCCGCTGTCAACATCAGCGGAATAGAATATATCGGAGCCTGTTCGCCCAACACCTACACATCGTTTCAGCGCGCCATTGATGGTTCAATGACATGGACCCCCATACCAACCACTCCCACCCCCGGAGCCTGCAACGGTCCGTGCAAAGTTGCACCGGTGCTGAACACGACCCCTCAAAACGTGAGTTGCGCCGGTGGCGATGGCAGCATAAACATGAGCATTACCGATGGATACACAGGTCCATACACCGTTAACTGGCTCAACCCAACGGGAATACACACCACAAACGTGAATGGACTGGATGCAGGCACCTATGTTGTTCAGGTGGTGGATGCTAGCAATTGTTTTATTGTTTACGACACCATTATACTTACACAAGCACCCCAACCCAGCATCAGCTTAGCGAATATACACAACGAAACTTGTAGTTTGGCCAATGGTGGTGCCACAGCCAATGTGAGCAACGGCAACTTACCCATTAATTATCATTGGAACACCACCCCTGCTGCCGTTTCACAAACCTTATCGGGCGTGCCAGCCGGCGATTATGTGGTGAGCATCAGCGATGGTTTGGGTTGCACTGCCTCCAATTCGGTTGCTTTAGTAAACTATCCCGGCCCGCAGCTTGCCATCGACAGCCTTAGAAACGAAATGTGCAGTGCTGCCGATGGTGCAGTGTACACAAGTTATTCGGGTGGTGTTGCCCCTTATCAATTTGTATGGAATTCGGTGCCTGTGCAGCATGTGCAAAATCTCACGGGTGTGCATGCCGGCACCTATATGCTGGTGCTAACCGACAGCAACGGCTGCATAGCCAGCATGGATACCTCGCTAACCGACACCCCTCCGCCCCATCTCTTTTTTAGCAACATACAGGCCGACACTTGCAACAAACGAACCGGAGGTGTGGGAGTTCAAGCTTATGGTGGCAGTCCGCCATATTCTTACGCATGGCAGAATTTCGCAATGATTACCCTGCCCTATTTGTCGCAACTTTTTGAAGGCACCTACACGGTTTCGGTAACCGACAGCTTTTGCACCACAGTGGCATCGGTTTTCGTGCCAACCATACCCGGTCCACAAGCCGATTTTAAGTTTTACCCACCCATTGCCACTATTGAAGATGCCACGTTTAGGTTGGAAGATTGGTCGGTAGGCAACATGGATCATTGGCATTGGGATTTTGGCAATGGCACCTCCTCCGACATACAATCGCCTTTTCATAACTACACCGAAGTGGGCATTTACGATGTGATGCTTGTTATAACAAACGAGTACGGTTGCCGCGATTCCATTATAAAAAAGATTACGGTTATGAGTCCCATAAATTTGTATGTCCCCAATTGTTTCACACCCAATGGCGATGGCAAGAACGATTATTTTAATGTGTTTGCACAAAACATTTGCGATTTTGACCTGTATCTATACAATCGCTGGGGCGAAATGATTTACCATTCGGCCAGTGTGGATGATTATTGGAACGGAACATACAAAGGAGCAACCGTTCCTGAAGGAATCTACAATTGGGTTATAGACTATTCGGAAAACTGGGCCGAGATACGTAAAATACCCAAAACGATGAAGGGAACCTTAACCATCATAAGATAATATATTTCAAAAAACTAAACGATTCAGCAAGGTATTTATAAATTCTTTTCTGTAAAAAAGCTTAGTCCTTTTCGTATTTTTTACGATATTTGCACCCGTTTAATTTTTATTAGAAACTCATCAATATACGACTCCAAACCATACTATCATGATAACATTAGGTTCGCACGATCTCACATTAGAAGAAATCTACTCCATACTTTTTCAGAAAGAAGAAATAGCCCTGAGCCCCGAATCATTTGAACGCGTAAAGAAATGCCACGAGTTTTTGCGCGATTTCAGTGAAGACAAGGTTATTTACGGAATCAATACAGGCCTTGGGCCCATGGCTCCTTATAAAATAGATAAAGAAAACCGCAAACAACTTCAGTTGAATGCCATCCGAAGCCATTGTTCGGGATTGGGCGAACCCTTACCCGACAAATATGCCAAAGCGGCCATGCTTTCGCGTTTAAACACACAGCTTAGAGGCTATTCGGGCATACACACCGAGGTGATTGAACTGTTGGTAAAATTAATCAATTCGAATATTTCGGCTGTAATTCCCGAGCACGGTGGCGTGGGAGCCAGTGGCGATTTGGTGCAGTTGGCGCATTTGGCGCTCACACTGATTGGCGAAGGCGAAGTGTGGCAAAACGGCGAAATTAAACCAACAAAAGCGGTTTTTGCACAAAACAACATCACCCCTATTTCAATACACATTCGCGAAGGCTTATCGCTTATCAACGGCACTTCGGTTATGACCGGTATTGGCGTTATCAACTTGATGAATGCCTACAATTTGATGAACTGGTCGATTGTGGCATCGAGTATCATTAATGAAATCGTTGGTTCGTTCGACGACCATTTTTCGCACGAACTCAATACGGTGAAACGTCACAAAGGACAGGATATCATTGCAGGATTTATGCGCAACGTGCTTTCGAGCAGCTCGCTTATCCGCAAACGTCAGGAACATCTCTACGGTCGCGAATTTAAAGAAGATATTATTGCCGATAAAGTGCAGGAATACTATTCGCTGCGTTGCGTGCCGCAAATCCTTGGACCGGTGTACGATACGCTGGTCAATTCGGAACAGATTCTTATTTCGGAATTCAATTCGGTGAACGACAATCCTATTATTGATGTTGAAAACCAAAACATTTTTCATGGCGGCAATTTCCATGGCGATTATGTTTCCTTAGAAATGGATAAAATTAAAACCGCCATCACGCGTTTGTCGATGCTTTCGGAACGTCAGTTGAATTATTTGCTCAATCCGCGTCTGAACGATTTGCTTCCGCCATTTGTGAACCTGGGCACTCTGGGATTAAATTTTGGGATGCAAGGCGTTCAGTTCACAGCCACCTCAACCGTTGCCGAGAACCAAACTTTGTGTTTCCCGAATTATGTTCATAGCATTTCGTGCAACAACGACAATCAGGATATTGTGAGCATGGGAACCAACTCTGCTTTGCTCACCAAAAAAGTAATCAGCAATACCTACGATGTGCTGGCCATTGAATTGATGACATTGTTGCAAGCCATCGACTATTTGAAATATCAGAACCGTTTGTCGGACTACACCAAAGAAGTTTACACCAAACTGCGCGAAATAGTGCCAGTGTTTTCGGAAGATACCACCAAGTCGGCAGACATCAAACGGATAAGAAAATACATGGAAAAGAACAGGATTCAGGCCAACAAAACACTGCCGAACCTGTTGTAATGAAAATAATCGCCAATGAAATTTGAACTCACCGTTTTAGGTTGTAGTTCGGCAACGCCTACCCGCGACCGTCATCCAAGTTCGCAAGTGCTGACTATTTGCGACAAACTCTTTTTGGTGGATTGTGGCGAAGGCACTCAAATGCAAATGCGCAAATACCATGTCAAGTTTCAGCGCATCGACCATATATTTATTTCTCACTTGCACGGCGACCATTATTTAGGTTTGGCTGGTTTGTTATTCACCATGCATTTGTTTGGGCGCACCAAAGAACTTCATATATTTGCAAATAGCGACTTGGATACTTTATTAAAACTGCAATTTAAAGCATCGGAAACCCACTTGCTCTACCCTCTTGTATTTCATCCTTTGGCCGAAAACACCTCCGAACTGCTGTATGAGGATGAAAAAATTCGGGTATCGTCCTTTCCTTTGGTTCATCGGGTGCCAACGCATGGGTTTTTATTTGTTCAGAAAAACGACATGTTGCATCTGAATAGAGATAATTTTGTTGCATACCACATTCCTTTTGAATATTTCAAGAAAATACAACAAGGCGAAGACTATATTGATAGCACAGGCAAAACCATTCCCAATAAAGAACTCACCTTGCCACGCTGTGAGCCCAAACGGTTTGCGTATTGTTCGGATACGGCCTACAGTCCTGAAATTATTCCCTACATTGAAAACGCTGATTTGCTTTATCATGAAACCACTTTTATGAACGATATGGAAGCAACCGCCACGCTAAAACAACATTCCACCACCATTCAGGCTGCGCAAATAGCCAAACAAGCCCACGTGAAAAAACTCTTGATTGGACATTTTTCGGCACGTTACGACGATTTAGCACCCGTGTTGGACGAAACAATGCGTGTTTTTGCAAATTCGGAGTTGGCTATTGAGGGTGAAAGTTATTGTATTTGAATTAGGTTTGGCGTAGCTGCACATTGGCCTGATAGGGTGTGCGATTGATGATTGAACGCCCCAAAGTAACTTCGTCGGCATATTCCAACTCATCGCCAAACGAAATGCCACGCGCGATTGAACTGACATTGACATGGAACATGCTGAGTTTTTTAAACAAAAAGAAACAGGTGGTATCGCCTTCAATAGTTGCAGGCAGTGCCAATATCACTTCTTTACAGCTATCGCTTGAAACGCGGGTGAGCAATGGTTCAATATTCAAATCGTTGGGACCCATGCCATCGATGGGCGAAATGATGCCACCCAAAACATGATAAACCCCATTGTACTGACAGGTGTTTTCTACCGCTATCACATCGCGTATATCTTCCACAACGCAAATAATGGATTTTTCGCGTTTGATGTTGGCACAAATATCGCAACTTTCGTTTTCGGTGATATTGTAGCAATGTTTGCAATAGCGTATCTCCTGCCGCAGTTTCAAAATGGTGTTTCCCAGCAGGGATGATATCTCTTCTTCTTCGCGGAGCAGATATAATACCATGCGCACGGCCGATTTGCGGCCTATGCCGGGTAGTTTGGCAAATTCGTTGACAGCTTGTTCAAATAGTTTGGAGGGGTAGTTTGCCACAGCGGAATAATTTCTGCAAATTTACGAAATTAATGCTTTCGGTCATCCTTGGATGGAGATTAAGTTCCATTAATCGGGAAACGGAAATTGTGAATAAAAAATAACCTCTACATCTTGGTTGTAAATGCTATTTTTGTAAAAAATAAGCTGTGTGAACTGTAATGTGATTTTTAGTTGTTTTATTGCACCAGCTTCACCGCGGTTCACAAGGGTGTTTGTTGCAGCTACTATATAAATAAATTAATAGGATGGCCCCGATATATATTTTGCTTTGTTTTGTTGCTTACACCATTATGTTGTTTGTTGTTACATGGCTTACATCGCGCAAAACCAACAACGATTCCTACTATGTGGGCAACAAAAGTTCCCCATGGTACATAGTGGCTTATGGTATGATTGGCGCATCGTTGAGTGGTGTTACATTTATGTCGGTGCCCGGATTGGTGGGCACACAGCAATTCACCTATCTGGGGCTGGTGTTTGGCTTTTTGATTGGTTATACGGTTATTGCCACGGTGTTGTTGCCTTTGTATTACAGACTCAACCTCACATCAATTTATTCGTATCTGAACCAGCGTTTCGGGTTTTGGTCGTACAAAACAGGAGCATTTTATTTTTTGCTATCCAGAATCATTGGTGCATCATTCCGCATGTTTTTGGTGGTGAATGTGCTGCAGATATTTGTGTTCGATTATTGGGGCATTCCCTTTTGGCTGGTGGTTACGGTGTTTATTGTGCTGATAATTTTGTACACATTTGAAGGCGGTGTTAAAACCATTATCTGGACCGATACGCTGCAAACCACGTTTATGCTGCTGGGAGTTATCCTTTCGATTTATTTTATTGCGAACGAATTGGGCATTGGCCTGGGCGATATTTTCAGCCAGATTCGGGGGGCAGGCTACACCCGTTTGGTGGAAACGGATTGGCATAGCAAGAATTTTTTCCTGAAGCAGTTTTTGAGCGGAACCTTTATTGCCATTGTTATGACGGGCCTGGACCAGGAGATGATGCAAAAAAACATTAGTTGTCGGAACCTGAAAGAAGCCCAAAAAAACATGTTTACCTTTAGCGGCATATTGGTGTTGGTAAACATCATGTTCCTAACATTGGGTGCGGTGTTATATATGTATGCATCGGCTAAAGGCATTGATATTCCTAAAAAGACCGATAATTTGTTTCCCGAAATTGCTTTCAATCATTTGGGACCCATTGCCGGGCTGGTTTTTATGGTTGGTTTGGTGTCGGCTGCCTATCCCAGCGCCGATGGTGCTTTGACCGCGCTTACGACTTCGTTTTGTGTGGACTTTTTGGGGTTTAAAGACAAAAGCAAACTAAGCGAAAAGCAAAAAAAGAAAGTGCGTTATGCTGTGCATTTGGGCTTTGCTGCCATTTTGCTTATCGTGATTCTTATTTTTAGGGCGTTGAACAACGAGGCCGTTATCAATGCCATTTATACAGCGGCAGGCTATACCTACGGTCCGTTGCTGGGGTTGTTTGCTTTTGGTTTGTTCACCAAATTTGCAGTAAAAGACAACTATGTTTGGATGGTTGCTATTTTGTCGCCGGTGCTGTGTTATGTGTTAAGTATGTATTCCGAACTATTGTTTAATGGTTACAAATTTGGGTTTGAGCTGCTGATACTAAACGGGCTGTTGACTTTCCTTGGCCTGATTGTTATACGCAAACAAGCCAAGTGATTCAAAAGAAATGGATCAACCTTACTAATTGGGGAGAAAAAGTATTAATCAAACAATTTTTCTAATC
>JBAXWF010000082.1:0-15795 GCA_037128515.1 Bacteroidota bacterium
CGCAAGCATTATTCCATGTCAAGCAAAAAAAATAACCCCATCACCCAAAAACAAAACCCCTCCACTCAATTTTCAACTCAATTTATAAAAAAAGCAGAACCAATTCCCCAAACCCATGCACCATTCACAATGAAAAAACAAAACAATCGAACAAAAGAAAAATACTAAAGCAGCCAAAAACACAAAACACCACCACCTGCACACAACAATTTCATGCCTGCTGTAAAAAACTGTTGATAAAAATGTAAAATAAAATGTCGAACATTGCGTTGTTTTTACAATTTTTGTAATAGCAAATAAAAATTACACACTATGAAGTTCACTGCACACCAATTGGCCGAAGTCTTAAACGGCACCGTCGAAGGCAACCCCCAAGCCACGGTATCCAAACTTGCAAAAATTGAAGAAGCTGACACCGATTCCCTCACTTTTTTAGCAAACCCGGCCTACACACAATATATCTATAGCACCCAAGCAGCCGTGGTTATTGTAAACCACGATTTTGATGCCGAGCACCCCCTATCAGCCACCCTAATTCGGGTCCAAAACGCCTACACCGCCTTTGGCACCCTGCTCGAAATATATAATAGCATCAAATTGAACAAAACGGGCATCTCCGAAAAAGCGTTTATCTCCCAATCGGCCACGTTGGGCACCGATGTGTATGTCGGAGCTCAGGCTTTTATTGGCGAAAACGTGGCCATAGGTAATAATGTCAAAATATATCCGCTTTGCTACATAGGCGACAATGTTCGCATTGGCGATAACACCACCCTATATGCATCCGCAATAGTTTATTCCGATGGCGTGATTGGCTGCAACTGCATCATCCATTCGGGTGTGGTTTTGGGTGCCGATGGGTTTGGATTTACACAGCAACCCGACCTAACCCACAAAAAAGTACCTCAAATTGGCAATGTCGAAATTGAAGACAATGTAGAAATTGGAGCCAACACCTGCATCGATCGTGCCACCATAGGCTCAACCATTATCCGCAAAGGCTGCAAACTCGACAACCTAATACAAATTGCCCACAATGTCGAAGTGGGCGAAAACACCTTAATAGTATCACAAGTGGGCGTGGCAGGTTCGGTAAAGATAGGAAAAAACTGCGTAATAGGCGGACAGGCAGGCTTGGTAGGTCACATCACCATTGCCGACAATGTAAAAATTCAAGCCAAATCGGGCATACCGGCAAGCATCACCCAAGAAGGCATGATAGTGCAAGGTGCTCCCGCTTTCGCCATAAAAGATTATTTGCGTTCCTACGTTTATTTTAGAAACCTTCCCAAATTAGCCGACCGTATAACACAATTAGAAAAAGAACTGCAAGCTTTTAAAAAAGGTAGTAAAGAGTAAAAAATACTGCAGATTGCAGATAATTTGCAATAGTTATTCGTTTTCCGCTAATTCATTTTCTTCAATAATAGCCAAACACTTTTTCAAGCTGTCTTGCCAAAACGGAATTTGAATATTGAAATCGTGTTTAATTTTTTCCTTACTCAACAAACTAAATTGCGGACGTGTGGCCGGAGTGGGATATTCTTTAGTACTAATAGGATGAATAAACGTTTTGCTGTTCATGATTTCGGCAATTAATAAAGCAAATTCATACCAGGTGGTGATACCATCATCCGAAAAATGATAAATCTCCGGATGTGTCGGAAGGTCTTCATGAGTAATAATATCTAAAATAATTTTTGCTAAATCGGCAGCATACGTCGGTGTTCCTATTTGGTCTGAAATAATATTCACTCGCGATTTTTCTTTCAACAAACCAAGAATTGTTTTTACAAAATTGCTCCCAAAAGAAGAATAAAGCCAAGATGTGCGCAAAATGAGTGCAGGAAGTTTGTGTGCAATAATAATTTCTTCGCCTTTGAGTTTGCTTTTGCCATAAACCGAAATAGGGTTTGTAATATTGTTTTCAAGATACGGGTTGTCTTTTTTGCCGTCATACACATAATCCGTTGAAATGTGGATTAAAAAAGCAGCATGCTTAAGCGCGGCCACACAAATGTTTTCAACAGCTTGTGCATTAATTTTAAAAGCGAGTTCAGGTTCTTGTTCCGCTTTATCCACAGCGGTGTAGGCAGCACAATTTATGATGAGGTTAATTTTATTTTCATAGATATAATTCTCAACAGCAATACTGTCGCAAATATCCAGTTCTTCAATATCGGTGAAAAAATAATGATGTTGTGAAAATTGTTCTGATAAAACCTTAATTTCACTACCAAGTTGTCCGTTACTTCCGGTTACTAAGATGTTCATACCTGTTATTTGATAATTTATTTGCTACTTGAATTTAATCCGAATTGATAAACTACTTACTTTGTTTTAAAATACTGAATGGTTTTTTCCAGTCCTTCTTTCAATTGAATTTTCGGTTGCCAGTTCAATTCATTTTTTGCGAGGGTAATATCGGGCTTGCGCTGTAATGGATCGTCTGAAGGTAAAGGTTGAAAAACTATTTTCGATTTTGAAGCAGTGAGATCAATTACTTGTTGAGCCAGTTCATAAATGGTAAATTCCACCGGATTACCCACATTAACCGGACCAATAAAATCATCGTTTGTATTCATCATGCGTATCATGCCATCAATAAGATCATCCACATAGCAAAAACTCCGCGTTTGAGACCCATCGCCATACACCGTAATATCTTCACCTTTCAAAGCCTGAATAATAAAATTTGAAACCACACGCCCATCGTTTGGATGCATTCGGGGGCCATACGTATTAAATATCCTAATGATTTTTATGTTCACATTGTTCTGCCGATAATAATTCATAAACAAAGCTTCGGCACAGCGCTTTCCTTCGTCGTAGCAAGCACGATAGCCAATTGGATTCACATTACCCCAATACGATTCGGGTTGCGGATGTATTTTTGGATCGCCATACACTTCGCTGGTTGATGCTTGCAGAATTTTGGCACGTATACGCTTTGCCAACCCCAACATATTAATAGCACCCATCACCGAGGTTTTGATGGTTTTTATAGGATTATATTGATAATGGATAGGAGAAGCCGGACACGCCAAATTATAGATTTCATCAACTTCAATAAAAAAAGGCATGGTTACATCGTGTCGAATCAATTCAAAAAAAGGATTGTTGAGCAAATGCACAATGTTTTGTTTTTGGCCAGTAAAATAATTATCCAGACAAATTACTTCGTTGCCTTCGTTCAGCAATCTTTCGCAAAGATGTGAACCCAGAAAACCAGCTCCACCGGTTACCAATATTTTTTTCTTCATAAATTATTTTGAAGTGTCAATTCCGATACAAAAATAATCGAAGCCTTCAGCTTTCACACTTTCGAGATCATAAATATTCCGACCATCGAAAATCACATGTTTCTTTAAAAGTTTTTTTATTACAGTATAGTTGGGTGCTCTAAATTCAGTCCATTCGGTAACAATAAGCAAACAATCGGCATCAATTAAAGCTTCATATTGATCTTTTACAAACTGAACTTTATTTCCAAGCCTACGTTCGGCTTCTTCCATAGCTGCCGGATCGTAAGCTTTCACTTTTGCACCGGCTGCCAAAAATTTTTCGATCAACACCAAGGCAGGAGCTTCGCGCATATCATCGGTTTCGGGTTTAAACGAAAGTCCCCACATACCGATAGTTTTATCCTTAATGTTTCCATTAAAATATTTTAAAACCTTATCGTACAAAACACTTTTTTGATCGTCATTCACATCTTCTACTGATTTCAACACACGCAGACTGTATCCGTTTTCATCTGCAGTTTTAATCAATGCTTTCACATCTTTCGGAAAACACGAACCGCCATATCCAATTCCGGGATAAATAAATTTGTTGCCAATGCGTGTGTCGCTGCCAATACCTTTACGCACCAAATTAACATTGGCTCCCATGATTTCGCACAAATTTGCAATATCATTCATGAAACTTATTTTTGTTGCCAGCATGGCGTTAGCAGCATATTTGGTCATTTCGGCACTCGGAATATCCATAAAAATAATCGGATGACCATTTAATGTAAATGGTTTGTAGAGTTGTTTCATCACGTTTTCGGCACGTTCCGATTCTAAACCAACCACAATACGGTCGGGTTTCATAAAATCGTCTAAGGCGGCACCTTCTTTCAAAAATTCGGGATTAGAAGCCACATCAAACGGAATATTTGCTCCGCGTGCATTGAGTTCGGCAGTTATGGCTTTTTTCACTTTCACGGCTGTACCAACCGGAACGGTACTTTTGGTAACAACTAGCGTATAATCTTCAATATATTTGCCTACTTTGGAAGCTACATCTATCACATGTTTTAAATCGGCACTTCCATCTTCATCAGGAGGTGTGCCAACGGCAATAAAAACTACCTCTGCATCGGGTAGAACCGCTTTTAAATCGGTAGAAAAGTGCAAACGGTTTTTTTCCACATTACGATGAATCATGGTATCCAAACCGGGTTCATAAATTGGTAGAATTCCTTTTTTTAGGTTTTCGATTTTAGTAATATCAATGTCAACACAAACGGTGTCGATACCCACTTCTGCAAAGCAAGTTCCTGTAACGAGTCCAACATAGCCTGTTCCAACTACAACAATTTTCATGAAATATTAAGTTTGGTTAGTAAAAGTTTTTCTAAAATTTTAAGCAAAAATAATCATAAAGATGTAAAGTTGGCAAAACATAAAAATTTAATCCTTTATTTCTATTGATTGCTGCCTAATGTTATTACCTCGTGTTCCTCGATAACGTTTTCTGAAATTCTCCCGCTGTTTGAGTGCTTTAAAACTTGCTACATAGGCTTGTGAGGAATCAATGTAGGGGTCGGAGATGCTATGTTCTATTTCATGCAATTTACCGTAAACAATGGGCAATAATGCTATTTGGCTACTTACTTTTGTATGAACATATTTTCTTAGAAGCTTTGATTGAAAAGGGTCAGAAGCAAGAGCGATTTTTAAGAAACCCATTTGGACTGCCTTTGTATACGAAAAAAACACATTTTCGGTGCTGTGCTCGGCTTTATCTTCAATAAAAATGTTTTCTTCAGGTATTCCGACAGCTTTGGCATAAAGGGCCATAATTCTACTTTCAACCCAGGAGGTGTGAACTGCAGCACCAGAAAACATGATGTTTCGAGCAATGCCATTATCGAATAGATATTTTGCCCACAGTATGCGACCTTTCATAATGATATCCCATTTTTTTTTGTTGAAAGGCACCCCCGGAACGATAATAACATCAAATGTTTCGGAAGATGCCGATTGTAACATTTTTTTGCATTGCCTTGATGTAAAAGAAAGTCCTAAAGTTGTCAAAAGCAAATTCAAAAAGTTAAGCAAAAGACGGATTACAGTTTTTTTCAAATCAAATAGCATTTAATGAGCCAACCTTAAACCAATAACGCCCATGACTATTAAAGTTGCTGAAGCAATCCGAATTAGGGATGCGGCATCACGGAAATAAATTATTCCAATTATGAACGTTCCGGCAGCTCCAATCCCGGTCCAAACGGCATAGGCTGTTCCTATAGGTATTTCTTTTTGAGCAAACCATAAAAACAAGCCGCTGAGTGCCATTGACAATGTAGCTATTATTATCCAAAAAATTTTGTTTTCGCTATAGGTTTGCGAAAGTTTAAACCCCAAAGGCCAGCCTATTTCGAAAAGAGCTGCAAATAGTAGATACATCCATGCCATAGTTTCAAAGATTAAATCAGATTATTATCTTCAATAAATTATCGACCAGACGGCTGGCCCCAATACGAAATAAATTTTTGTTGAGCCATGCTACGCCTAATATGTTGTTTACAATATTATAATATCGAACAGCCACGTCAGGTTCGGATATGCCACCGGCAGGTTTAAAACCAATATATTTACCGGTTTTTTGATAGTACTCCAGTATGGTTTCACACATAACCACCGCAGCAAGTTCGGTTGCGGCCGGTTGCATTTTGCCTGTCGATGTTTTAATAAAATCGGCTCCGGCATTTATGGCTATTTCGCTAGCTTTACGTATGTTTTCGGGTGTTTGTAATTCGCCTGTTTCGAGTATTACTTTTAAATGTGCATGTCTGCAAATAGCTTTTATGGTAGTTATTTCTTCGGAAACAGTTTGATAATCGCCTTCAAGAAATTTGCCTCGTGAAATAACCATATCGATTTCATCTGCACCTTCATCAACTGCAAATTTTATTTCAGCCAGCTTCACATGCAAAGGCGATTGCCCCGAAGGGAAAGCTCCAGCAACCGATGCAACATTGATATTCTTATTGCGTAGCTCGGTTTTGCACTGATTGACGAAAGGTGGATAAACACACACTGCTGCAACCTTTGGAATATGTTTGTCGGTATTCTCAATATGGATAGCCTTATAACAAAGTTGCGATACACGTTGGTGTGTGTCAGAGCCTTCAAGGGTAGTGAGATCAACAAAGGAAAGTATTTCGCGATAAATTTGCTGAATGGGTTTGGTAGTGTCGGTTTGATTAGCAAGCATTTCAACACGTTGTTTCCCGTCGGAATCTGGCAGTACTTTGTAATGTGAAAATTGTATCATTCTATAGCTGGTTTTCGATTTTGATTTTTTTGTAAAATTACAATTCTTTTTGCAAAATGAAATTGGATGCCTGTGCAACTTTCTGAGCGATGCAAAATGAAACAATTTTTTCAGTGAGTTACCAGTTTTTTTTATAATTTCGGCTTAATTTTATAAAGAAAATTATATCTTCCAAAAAAATGAACAGAAAAAGGAATTGGTTGATTTGGATTTCGCTCGGATCGAATTTATTAATTATTCTGGTATTGCTGATGGCAAAGCTATTGGCCGAATCGCGCTTGCAAAAAGTGTCGAGCATGTTAAATCGCCTAGGTGAATCTGAGATTGTTTACACAGTTCATATAGAAGATACGTTACAGATTTCTACTGCTTTTCTGATTGAAGAGTCTGTGCCGGTTCGAGTGAAAATGGATGTGGATTATGATTTGGATTTTAACGCCATGATTCCAGTGAATCAACAAATTGAAACGCCTATTAAATTAGTGGTAAATCAGAATATAAAAATTGATACTGGATTCTTGTTTAAAGATAAAATTGTGGTTCCGCTGGACGAAATAATTCATGTGGACCAAAAGTTTTTGATTGCTACAAATAGTGCCCACAACAAAGGAGTAAGGTTGCCGATAGTAGCCGATATTCCGTTGAAACAAAATATTACCCTTATCATAAAAGATCCTATTTCAGTTTATGCCGAAATACCGATAAAAATACCCATCTCGCAAACAATTCCGGTGCAAATAACCATGACAATTCCGGTGAATCTTAAACTTCCGTTGCATATTCCGGTAAATAGTAATGCGGTTATAACTTTTCCGCAGTCGTTGCCTGTAAAGGGAAGTATTCCTTTAAATTTGGATATTCCGGTTAAGATTCCGTTATCGGCAACGCCTATAAAATCGAAGGCCGATTCAATAGCTTTTCAACTAAACCATTTGCTGAAACTTTAAAAGAGTTGTTTTTAGATTCTGACTGATAAAGAAAATCTATGATTAAAAAAATTGCATATTTCATACTAATCGGTTTACTGTTTATCTGTTCATTCCGATTGTTTTCGTATTTATACTATCCGGCACTACATTCTGATCATGCTATTACAGTTTTAATGATTCATTATTTTAAATTGCCAATGGATTTATATTTTTGGGGGCAAGACAGAATGGGAAGCTTAATACCTTTAGTAGCTCAAATTTTTTTAAAAGGGTTTCATCTGTCGGCATTGACATCGGAAGCTATCACACATTATTTGATTTTGCTGCTGGGTTTTTTTGCTTTTGCTGGTTTTTTTCGAACTAATTTCTACAAAATTATGTTTGCTGTTTTTTGGTTTTTTCCTCCTATGCATATGATTGACCTTACTCTTTATACATCGGGAATAAGCTATAGTTTGCTTGCAATATGTTGCTATTTGCTTATGGTTAAAGATGAACATAAGTTTGGAGACAGCAAGTGGAAATACCACGCACTGCTTTTTGTTGTGGTTTTGCTAATGATAACTGACGTTTGGGTGATTGATATGGCATTGATATCAGCAATAATTTTGGTTTGTGTTCGCTTGGTTTTTTATTTAAAGAATCAAAAGTTCAGAAACATTTCTTTTAAAAATCCAGAACTTTATTATGCTTTAGCCGGATTAGTTGCCGGATACTTTTTTATCAGGTATGCTAAAAGTATTATGGTATATAGAACCGATTACACAGTAATAAGCAGTTTCGAGATTATTTTGAAAACCATGAAAATATTTTCAGAAACTATTTTTTCATCTTTTTTTTATAATAAATCAGAGCCTTTTACAGTAATTTATTCATGGATGGTATTCTTACTAGTGGTTTTCACCGTTTCGCAATGGCGAAAAATAAAATTAGCCAAGTCTACCCAGAAATGGGTTCTGTTTTTTATAGTGGAAGCAATAGCCTTATTGGTTGTTATTTTGGGCTCAAAGTTTACATTTTTAAATGATGTTCCCCGCAGGTATTTTACCTGTACCTATGTTTCGCTTGGTTTTGTGTTATTACAGTCGATGGAGAACATGGTAATCGGCAAGAAACTGCAATTGCTTCTAAAAACTTTTTTATTGTTAACCCTATTGATTGGAGCCACTGGAATGATATATACTTTAAAGTATCTTTATCCCAAAACCTTCAAATCGCAGGCTGAAGTGTCGGCTGAGTTTAAAAAGCTTGGTGATATCGGTATCATTGCCAACTATTGGAATTCGTATGTAATTTCATGTGTTGCCCCCGACCAAATTAAAGCCACCCAAAATGATGTAACACCGGTTCGCAATGAAATGTTGGTTGACGAAGTGTTTGATTGTGAAGATATCTATATCATTAAAAATGACTGGTTGAATAATTTCCCTGACACCTTGAAGCAATTTGGTTATAATCTTCTTAGAAATGGAGAGCCTTTTAGAATGGGCGAACGAGATGTATGTAAATATAGAAAATTGAAAATTAATCAGGTTTTTGGAATCGAGAATCTGAAATCACAAGCTTCGGAAACTGTTTACGATAGTGTTTTGAAGAAAGGTGTTTTGTTGATAGCCCCGGAATGTGATAGTTGCATAAATCGCTATTTTGTGTTTGGACCATACATTCCCTTGTATAGAGGGAATTATCGGGTGCGATTTTTTATAAAAGCAGAAAATGTTGGAGACAAAACAATCGGTTTAATGGATGTTTCTGCTGATTGTGGTGGACTTCAATTAGCCAAAAAAGACCTTACAAAAAAAGATTTTATAGCTAAAGGAACATATAATTATATTGATTTAAACTTTTGGCTACCCAAAAAATATAATAACATGGAATTTCGCATTTACTATTATGGTAATGCCCGCTTATATTTTAACCACATAATGCTTATTGAAAAATAATGCCCGCCTTTTCCAAATCATATCCTGTTGACCGAAAACCTATTCCCGGGATACTGTTGCATTCTCCAAACGAGAAATTTACTATTCGGTAAAACCGATTACTTATTAATAAAGGGTTCTTCGTATAGTTCTACTGCATTTTCTTAACCATCGAATTTGCGCCAGATTATCAACAACTACTTTGATAGTTTATGGCGAGGCATGCAATATACTGTTTTTAAAACTTAACGATAATTTAATATGGTATTAATATTCAGGTAACACTATAGTAGTTATTTTGCATCGTGAAATTTAAAATTAAAAACCAAAAAGTAACTGCTATGAAAATGAAATTTATTTTTACAATGATGTTTGTCTTATTATATCTCGGTATGAATAAGATTTATGCTCAGGAACAACCACAAACCAATGGCGACACTATCAGTCCGAAGATAGAGGAGGTCAAAAAAACAATCGACCAGTTGAAAACAGATTTCGACTTGCTGAAACGAATTAAAATTTCGGGTTATATCCAAGGTCAATTTCAACTTGCGGATTTAGTCGGAACGAAATCGTATGAAGGAGGAGATTTTTCACCCGCCAGCGATAAGAGGTTTATGGTACGTAGAGGACGCCTGAAAGTAGCTTATGTAACCGATTTAACCCAATTTGTTATTCAAATTGACGCCACCGAGAAAGGGTTTGCATTAAAAGATGCCTATGCAAGTTTCACCGAACCCTGGTTGAAATCTTTTGGAATTACTGCAGGGATTTTTAACCGACCGTTTGGTTACGAAATTCCGTATTCATCAAGTTTACGCGAATCGCCCGAAAGAGGCAGAATGTCGCAAATATTATTTCCTGGCGAAAGAGACCTCGGAGCCGAAATCGTTTTTAATCCACCAAAGACCTCGCGTTTTAACGGAATTCGCCTTGAAGCCGGTATTTTTTCTGGTAATGGAATTAACCCCGATTTTAAAGACATAAAAGATTTTATTGGACGCCTGAGTTACACTGGTGCCACCAAAAATCAATTCTTTAAATATGGTGTAGGTGTTTCGGGCTACTATGGCAAACTGTATCAGGGAACAAAATATATTTACACCATGCAGACACTAAAAGATGGTTTTACCACAGGTTTTGGCGTTGACTCTACGTCGACAAACAAAGGGGGTTATGCCAACCGTATATATTATGGTGTGGATGCCCAACTTACTTTTGCTTTCCCATTTGGTATTACCCAACTACGTGGTGAATACATTATGGGTCAACAACCGGCCTACGATGGTTCGGGTTCAACAAGCCCAAGCGATGCTACATATTCAAAAACACCTCCTACCAAAGATACCTATATTCGAAAATTCAACGGAGCCTATTTCTATTTAGTACAAAATATCGGTAAATCGAAATTTGGAATTGTTGTAAAATACGATTGGTATGATCCGAACATGGCTGTGAAAGGTCAGGATGTGAAACCTACCTATACCACCACCGACGGAACAACCCTTACCATGCACAAAACCTACATGACTGCAGCAGATATTAAATTTCAAACCCTTGGCTTTGGCTTTAATTATAAGATGACCGAAAACATTAAATGGACAGCGTATGCTGCTTGGGTTGTGAACGAAAAAACCGCAATCAGTGGTTACGGTGGCGATTTAACCGACAATGTTTATACCCTGCGTTTGCAATATAAATTCTAATTAAAAACGATTATAAGAAACTCGAAACAATTAAAAATTTAAAAAGAAAACACAATGAAAAAAATTATTTTAACCGTAACTGCGCTCATCATGTGCGTTTCGGTAATCAATGCACAAAAAGTAGTATGTAAAATTAAAGGTAGCGACACCTGCTTGCCTTTATCTCAGAAACTTTCGGAAAAGTTTATGAAAAAATATGCAGGTTCATCTATTTCGGTTACAGGTGGCGGATCGGGCGTTGGCGTTGCAGCCTTGCTGAATTCAACAACCGATATTGCACAATCCTCGAGACCGCTGAGCATGGACGAAAAACTGAAACTTCAGGAAGCAGGCAAAAGCTATAAACAAACTATTATTGCCTACGACGCCATTTCGTTTATTGTAAATCCGGCCAACGGAGTTAGCCAACTAACCCGCGAACAATTGGAAGGTATTTTTACCGGAAAAATTAAAAACTGGAAAGACGTTGGAGGTGCCAATATGCCCATTGTAGCTTATTCCAGAGAAAGTAGTTCGGGAACTTTTGAATTTGTGAAAGAACATGTGTTGCTAAAAAAGAATTTTGCGGCCACGTGTATGATGATGGCTGCCACAGGTGCCATTGTTCAGTCGGTGAGCCAAACCAAAGGCGCCATAGGATATGTTGGTTTAGCCTATGTTGAAAGCAATGTTAAAGCGTTAAAAGTGTCCTACGACAAAGGCAAAACTTATGTTGCGCCCACGGTGGCAAATGCAAAAAGCAAACTGTATCCCATAACTCGTCCGTTGTATTATTTTTACTTAGCGCAAACCGAAAAAGGAATTTTGCCATTCATCAATTACATTTTGTCAGCAGAAGGCCAACAAGTGGTTTTAGCCGAAGGCTATGTTCCTATAAAATAACTTCGGGTTATGAAAATCAACGCAAATGAAACGTAAAAGATTAAAAATAGTTGAGAAGGCTTTTGGTGTAGTGTTGTTTTCGAGTAGTACCGTCACTAGTTTGACGGTACTTTTTATTATTGTATTTTTATTTACCGAAGGCATAGGTTTGTTTACCAGCAGTCCGATTGAAAAAAAATACAAGTTTATTGTGAGCAACAATAATTCGGTAAAAGAACTCACGAGTAAACAACTGAAGGATGTTTTTAATTATGATATTACAAATTGGAAGCAGTTGGGCGGTAAAGACGATAGTATAATTTTATTCACCATCAACGATTTGTCGACCTATTTTACCGATGAAGAACTGGGAGCCAACTTCGAAAACCTTCCATCAAAAATAAACGAACTGATTAAAACCAACCCCGGCATTCTGGCTTACCTTTCGGATAAATATGTGCCCAAGCAACTCCAAGGACATGTTGTACCCCTATCGAACATATCGATTAAAGATTTTGTGACTGGCAAAGAGTGGTATCCCACTTCGGAGCCGGCACCTCAGTTTGGAGTATTACCTTTAATATTGGGTACAATTTGGGTGAGCATTGGGGCTATTTTAATTGCTTTGCCTTTGGGTTTGGCCACGGCAATTTTTATGGCCGAAGTTGCAAGCCAACGGCTTCGAAACATTCTGAAACCAATTATCGAGCTTTTGGCCGGTATCCCTTCGGTGGTATATGGTTTTTTTGGTTTGGTTGTGTTGGTTCCTTTAATTCAGCAATTATTTAATTTGCCTGTGGGCGAAACGGCTCTGGCCGGAAGTATTATTTTAGGCATAATGGCTTTACCCACCATCATCACCGTTTCGGAAGATGCGCTGCGCACCACACCGCGCTCCTTGAAAGAGGCAAGTTTGGCCTTAGGTGCCACACGCTGGCAAACCATCACAAGGGTTACCGTGCCTTATGCCCGTTCGGGAATTACCGCTGCATCCATTTTAGGAATAGGGCGCGCGGTGGGCGAAACCATGGCCGTGCTCATGGTAACAGGTAATGCCGGTGTTATACCTCATTCGTTTTTGCAACCCGTGCGCACCATACCCGCCACCATTGCAGCCGAATTGGGCGAAGCTCCTTATGGCGGATTGCATTTTAAAGCCTTGTTTGCATTAGGCATTCTGCTCTTCATCATCACATTTATCATCAATACATCGGTTGAACTAATTAAAACCCGCAAACAGTCATGATGTCGTTTATCAACAAAAGAGCTAAACAAAAAATAGCGTTCTCGTTTTTCAGCACCATAAGTTTTACGGTGGTGGCTATTTTGTTTGTTATATTAGGGTTTATCATCTTCAGAGGTATATCGGTTATCAACTGGACTTTTATTACAGCCATGCCCGAAGAGGGGATGACCGCAGGCGGCATTTTTCCTGCCATTGTGGGCACACTTTGTTTGATTGCCGGAAGCATGATTTTTGCTTTTCCCGTGGGGGTGATGTCGGCAGTTTATATTAACGAATATATGAAAGAAAACTGGCTGAAAAAGTTTATGCGATCGATGACCAACAACCTGGCTGGCATTCCTTCCATTGTGTTCGGATTATTCGGTATGGCATTGTTTGTGAATAAACTCAAGTTCGGCGACTCTATTTTGGCCGGCTCGCTAACCTTAGGACTTTTGGCTTTGCCCGTAATTATTCGCACCACCGAGGAAGCCCTCAAATCGGTGCCGGATCATTTGCGCATTGGCAGCTATGCACTGGGTGCAACCAAGCTACAAACCATACGCCGCGTGGTTTTTCCGATAGCATCGCCCAATATCATTACGGGGCTAATTTTATCTATCAGTCGGGTGTCAGGCGAAACCGCTCCCATACTTTTTACGGTGGCTGCCTACTTTTTACCCAAGTTGCCACACAGTATATTCGACCAGGCCATGGCGCTTCCCTACCATTTGTATGTACTCACAACCAGTGGCACCAACATGGCAGCCAGTAGGCCGATGGCATACGGAACCGCATTCATATTGATTGTAATTGTATTGCTGGCTAATCTTTTGGCCAATGCATTCAGACGCTTCTATAGCAAAAGAAATAAAATGAATTAATAAAAAATGAAAGAAACAGATACCTTACAGATGCCCGAAACGCTTGCCAAAAGCCCCGAGGCATTGTTAAAAGCAGAAACCAAAAATGTGAATCTTTATTACAAAGATTTTCATGCATTGAAAAATATTGATTTTGTTGCGAAAGCCAATACGGTGACAGCACTAATAGGTCCTTCGGGTTGCGGAAAATCCACCTTTATTCGCTTGTTTAACCGCATGAACGATTTAATTGATGGCGTTAAAATTACCGGCGATGTGATACTGGACGGAAAGAACGTGTACAAATCGAATATGATTGTGGATGAGCTTCGCAAATCGGTGGGCATGGTGTTTCAAAAACCCAATCCTTTCCCGAAATCGATATTCGAAAATGTGGCTTATGGCTTGCGAGTAAATGGTTTCAACCATAAAAAAGAATTGGAAGAAATTGTGGAGAAATCCCTGGTTCAGGCTGCACTGTGGGACGAAGTGAAAGATAAACTAAAAAAATCGGCTTACGAACTTTCGGGCGGACAACAACAAAGATTGTGTATTGCCCGCGCTTTGGCTATTGAACCGTCGCTTATTTTAATGGATGAACCGGCATCGGCTTTAGACCCCTTGTCTACAGCCAAAATTGAAGAACTAATTTACGATTTAAAAAACAAATACACCATCATCATCGTCACTCACAATATGCAGCAAGCTGGCCGCGTGAGCGATTACACCGCTTTTTTTTATTTGGGCGAACTGATAGAATACGATACAACCAAAACCATGTTTATCAACCCGCAAAACGTGAAAACCCAAAACTATATCACGGGCCGCTTTGGTTGAGCCTGTCATTTTTATTCTTTAACAAAAAACATAAACTATGAGTCATTTAGATACCGAAATTCAAGACCTCAAATCCGATGTGTTGGAAATGTGGAGCTTGGTTATTAACCAACTTACCAAATCAAAAGAAGCTATTGTTGGCTTCGACAAAGAACTTGCGAACGAAATTCATGTAAACGAAAAACGCGTGGATGCCTTCGAGCTGAAACTAAACATGGATTGCGAAAAAATACTGGCATTGTTCAATCCCGTGGCTATTGATTTGCGTTTTGTGTTGGCTGCCCTCAAAATAAATTACAACCTAGAGCGCATAGGCGATTATGCCAACGGAATTTCGCACATTGTTCGCGATGCCCAATACCCCTTTTCAGATGAACTGATGCGGCAAACCCGCATTGTTGAGATGTTTGAAACCAGTATTGAAATGCTTACCGAGGCTTTTAATTCGTTTGAAAAAGAAGACAAACATTTGGTGGCGAACTTGTTTTATAAAGATAAAAAACTGGATGAGGTGAACTTGGAAGCCAATAAAATTATTGCAGAGCTGATCAAAAAAAACCCAGATTGTGTGGATCAAAGTCTCAACTTGCTTTCGGTTATTCGCAAACTGGAGCGCGTTGGCGACCAAACGCTCAACATTGCCGAAGAAATCATCTTTTTTATCGAAGCCAAAGTCTTGCGCCATAGCCGCCCCAAGAAAAAGGAAACCGGAAAGTAGCAAGGCAGGGGTACAAAGGCAGAAAACAGCAAGAACCAATATTTCATCATATCAGATTGTATTTGAGAATATGAAAAAGTAATGGTTGTTAAAAAAATGTGCTGAATCGTGTTCACTAATTTTGTATTTTTTTCTGACATGGGTTTAACTTAATATGATATTTTGCTGTGCAAACGTCTTGATAA
>JBAXWF010000083.1:0-14612 GCA_037128515.1 Bacteroidota bacterium
TACATGTTGCATGTTCATAATTGCTGTTTTAATTTTTTATCGGACAATAGTGATTAGTTAACGTAAAAATACAGATTAACCATTATATTTCTTAAAAATCACTGAGGCATTATGACCACCAAACCCAAAAGTATTGCAAAGAGCAGCCCTAACTTTGCGTTGCTGACTTTTATGAAAAGTAAAATTCAATTTATTATCAATTTCAGGATCATCAGTAAAATGGTTAATTGTTGGAGGAACAATATCATTTTTTACAGCCAAAATTGTTGCAATAGATTCAACAGCCCCAGCAGCACCTAATAAATGGCCTGTCATGGATTTGGTTGAACTGATATTCATTTTATACGCATGATCTCCAAAAGCTCGAATAATTGCTTTGCATTCAGCAATGTCACCAAGTGGTGTTGACGTTCCGTGAGTATTAACATAATCAATATCTTCTGCCTTCATTTCAGCATCTTCGATTGCATTTTTCATTACTCTATATGCACCATCACCTTCAGCATGCGGTTGTGTTATATGAAATGCATCAGCAGATAATCCACCACCAGCAACTTCGCAATATATTTTTGCACCACGATTTAAAGCGTGATTTAATTCTTCAAATATAAGAGCCCCGCTACCCTCACCCATTACAAAACCATCCCGGTCTTTGTCAAAAGGCCGAGATGCTGTTTGTGGATTATCATTACGTGTAGATAATGCATGCATTGCATTAAAGCCACCCACACCTCCAGCATCAATTGCGGCTTCAGATCCACCAGTTATAAAGATATTTGCCTTACCTAAACGCAAATAATTAAATGCATCAATCATTGCATTGGTTGAAGAGGCGCATGCGGAAGTAGTAGTAAAATTAGGACCTTTAAATCCAAATTTTATTGAAATATGCCCGGCAGCAATATCCGCTATCATTTTTGGAATAAAAAAGGGATTGAAACGCGGGGTTCCATCACCTAAACTATACCCAATAACTTCTTCCATAAATGTATCTATACCACCAATTCCCGAACCCCATATAACACCAGCCTTATCATGATCAATCTTAGCCAAATCAAGCCCAGAGTCCTTTATTGCTTCGTCAGAAGATATTAGAGCAAAATGAGTATATAAATCTATTTTTCGCGCCTCTTTTCTATCAAAGTAATTAATGGGATCATAATTTTTAACTTCACAAGCAAATTGGGTCTTGAATTTTGACGTATCAAACCGAGTAATAGCAGTAGCACCACTAACCCCATTAAGCAAAGAATCCCAATATTCATTGAGATTATTGCCTATAGGAGTTATCGCACCAAGACCAGTAACAACAACTCGTCTTAAATCCATTTAGTTTTTTTTACTTTGTATTGTTTTGAATGTAGTTTATTGCATCTCCTACAGTACCGATTTTTTCAGCTTCTTCATCCGGAATTGCAATATTGAATTCTTTTTCAAACTCCATAATCAATTCAACAGTGTCAAGAGAGTCTGCACCTAAATCATTGGTGAAGCTTGCTTCGGGAGTTACTTCATTTTCGTCCACACCGAGTTTATCTACAATAATAGCTTTTACTCTTGCTGTAATTTCTGACATAATTTTTTTTTTTCGTTAAACAAGGGTGCAAAGAAAGTTATTAGTTCGGATATGACAAAGATATTTTATCGAAAAAAAATGAAAAATTAATTTAAATCATTAAAATACTGAAGTATGAATAACGAACGGAGAAATTATTTTAACAAAATTTAAGATATACATTTTGAAATCACAATTTGAAGCTAATAATCAAGACTAACAGTCTTACCAACCCACTTTTACCAACTGAATTATTTTCAAGTGAATCGGGAACAATAAACTCTGTATTTCACACCAATTTTTTCATGAGTATTTAATATTGCAAATCCTTTTTTAATTGTAAGACCATTGCGAGGACAAACCTTTGCTTTGTATCAGTTTGGTAATTTAATAAATAATCCAGTTGTAACAAATAGGTTTAAAATGGGTTATGTTAGTATTGGAGTTTCAATATTTGGCCGAGTACCCGTTCCTGCTTATACTTCGGTAACATACTTGGGCAATTAATGTTTTGATTTGTTCACAATTTTAATGAGTATTCGATTGTTTTTTAAATTTAAGTAAAGTAGGTTTTTCAAAATAAATAATTACATAAACATAAAATATAAACAAAACTGTATTAAAAACCAAGCGATATGTAAGCACATCGCTTTTTATTAAAATGCTTGTAAAATAGAGTGCTAAAGCAAGACCAAAATACAATCCTATTTTCTTCATGTTGTATTTCACATAATAATGCTTTTGACCGATAAAAAAAGAAAGTATCATCATGGAACCATAGCAAGCAAAGGTTGCCCATGCCGAACCCATATAACCAATGATTGGTATAAGTAAAAAGTTCAATGTTAATGTAACCACTGCGCCGAATATAGAAAGGTATGCCCCAAAACGCGTCTTATCCGTGAGTTTATACCAAATGGAAAGGTTGTAGAATATCCCAAGAAACATGTTTGCCAATAGCAGAATAGGTACTATTCTAAGGCCTTCCCAGAATTCTTTACCGTTACCAATGAAATATTTTATAATATCCATGTATAGCATCACCCCAAGAAATATTAATAAACAAACAATCACAAAGTATTTCATAATATCTGCATACACATCGCGAGCGTTTGTCTCTTTAGCATACGAAAAGAAAAAAGGTTCGGCTGCATACTTGAAACCCTGTATCACAATCGTCATTAACAAAGAAACCTTATAACAAGCTCCGTATATTCCTACCTGAGCCATGGCTACACCTGCCGGAGATAAATATTTAAGCAAAATGCGGTCGAACGTTTCGTTGATGTTTCCGGCAAGGCCGAAGATCAGTAAAGGTAAAGCATATTTCATCATGCGCTTCCATACGACAGGATCAAAAGTTAGTTTCTGCATCGGGATCACAATAAAAAGTAGTAGAAGCGTAAAACCTGATGAAATTAAATTAGCGATGAAAATATATCCTACACCAATATCGGGTCTATACATTAATGAAATTAAGCCGGGAAAAATATTGTTCTTATGAAAGTAGGGTAATCCATATAAAAATAAAATATTGAGAATAAAACAGATGGCTATACCGAATAATTTAATAAAGGCAAACATTTTGGGTCGGTTCAGCACACGGAGTTTTGCAAAAGGGATGGTGGAAATGGAATCAAAAACTATCATAAGAGCAAACCAAATTATATATTCACTATGATCCTTATATCTGATAAGGGTTGCTATTTGTTGAGAAAATAATACCATAAAAACCACAAATATCAGCGAACTGATTATCAACGACAGCAGGGTGGTGCCGTAAACCTTTTCCTTATCAATGGCTTTGTTGTCGTAGTATCTAAAAAAAGCCGTTTCCATGCCATAGGTGAGCATCACAATAAGTAGGGCTACATAAGCATACATTTCGGAGACTACACCATACTGGTCATTATGGAAAATATAGGTATGAATAGGAACGAGAAAATAATTAATCAAACGATAAACTATGGTGGTAGTACCGTATATGGCTGTTTGGCCGGCTAATTTTCGTAAAGGATTCAAAAAATATTTTTTACAAATATAATAATTTTGAAACGGAGAGGATGAGCTATGTTGTTTTAGTTTTAAATAGTTTTTGAATAACCAAATAATTATTTAAAAAAGGACCTGACAGAATTTTATAAACAGTAATATCATAACTCTATTAAAAAATCGTTATTAATATAAATTATGCGAACACAATGAAAAAATCAGGAATATTTTTGGGAATTATTTTTGCCATTATCTACACCTCAAAAGGGCAAACACCAGAGTTAAATCTAAAAATAGTAAATTACGTGAATTCACAAATAGGAAGAAAAGTTAACCGTGGGGAATGCTGGGACCTTGCCTATGAAGCGTTAAATCAAAATAACTGCGAATGGGATGGAATGTATATATTTGGAAAAAAGATTAATGCTAAAAACGATGTTGTTTACCCTGGCGACATCCTACAATTTACAAACGTAACCATTAAGTATACTAGTAATGGAGTTGTATATACTGAATCCTATAAACATCATACAGCAATAATTTTCAAGGTTATTTCACTTGGAGTTTACGAGATTGCACATCAAAACAATGGCTTTTCAGGGAAAAAAGTAGGAATAAGTGATTTGATTCTCAGCAATAAAACTACAGGGACTATTGAGATTTATAGACCTCAAGAAAAAAAATAAGTTAAGACTATTTTGCAGATTTTTTTTATTACAAGAATCGTTGAAATACCAAAGAAACGATTAATAAAATAAATAAAAATTCGCTGAATATCAATTTTTTGACACTAGAATAGTAATACGATATCAATATAGATAAAGGAAAAGACAAAAAATAAAAATTACTCAACTGTTCTGAATTCAAAAAGAGCGTGGTTATGAGGCTTATTACAGAAAGCCAAATCAAAATTAAGGTGTTTTTTCGGATGTAAACTATTTTTTCGTTAATAATAAATAAAATCTTTATAATCGATATAGCTGACAAAAATGAAATTAGAGCAATGGTAATTTTTGTAAATAATGGTAATAGAGATATTTGTTGAAAATTTGGTAACAGTGAAAGAGTCTGAAAAAAATGCCTATAAGTTGAAATTGCAACAAAAACATTATCGAAATAAAGGTAATACGTAAAAAGATATAAATAGACAGAACAAAACCCGATTAAAAGGATGACCCATTCACGCCATGTATATATTTGTAAAACAACCAGGAAAATCCAAAAAGCAACAAATATGCCAACAGATTTGAAAAAAAACAAAGAACTTAATGCAATTAAGAAACCAGCCAGAAAAATTTCTTTATAACATTCTTCTTTGGTTGCTGTCCTAAAAATCATTAGTAGAACCAAAATTATCAATAAATTTACAAAAAGCTGAGGATGTAATGTCAATTGGTCACGGAAAGAACTCATCAAAATAATATACCAAAATGCTGTTTGATAAGAATTTTTTGGAGATAATCCATAATTCTCAATTAAATTATTTAATAAAAAAGACTCGCCTAATAATAAAATAAATGCAATAAAAGTATACAGCAGAGGGGAGTCTTTAAACAAATTATAAATTGATGAGTAAAATGGAGAAACCATATCGTTTAACTGCATTGGAACAGAATGAGCAAATGCTGGTGTCCAAAGCAAAATGGCGGTTATAAATACAACTAACAGCTGTAATATAGTGCTTCCATTAAATATTCTGTGATACACAAAAATTATTTTAAGTTTAAAACATCTTGACCTATGTCGGTTCTGAAAGATTTTCCTTCGAATTGTATTGTGCTAATATTCCTATAGGATGCATCTAGTGCTTGTTGTAAATTTTCCCCATAAGATGTCACACCAAAGACTCTTCCTCCATTAGTTACAATGCTCCCATCATTTGTTATAATCGTGCCTGCATGAAAAATAATGCTCCCATCACTATTATTTAAACCTGATATGATTTTACCTTTTTCATAAGCGTCAGGGTAGCCTTTCGAAACCAACATAACAGTTGCAGTAACTCGTTTATCAATTACTATACTGATGTTTTGCAATGATTTGTTTCCGATAGCACTCAATAATTCCACAAAATCATTTTCCAGTCTAGGTAATACGGATTCGGTTTCGGGATCACCCATGCGGACATTGTATTCAATTACATAAGGATTTCCATCAACATTCATTAGTCCTATAAAAATAAAACCTTTGTAGTTAATTTTTCCTTCAATTAACCCCGATATAGTGGGTTTAATAATTCGGTCTTCCACTTTTTTCATAAAATCATTTGTCGCAAACCCAACACCCGATACTGTTCCCATTCCCCCTGTATTTGGACCTGTATCTCCTTCTCCTATTCGCTTATAATCTTTAGCTTCGGGTAGAATTTTATATGAAATTCCATCGGTTACAACAAAAACAGATAGTTCAATACCTTTTAAAAATTCTTCAATAACAACTTTATTGCTTGCAACACCAAATTTATTATTAATCAACATGCGACTTAATTCGTCTTTAGCTTCTTCGGCAGTATTCAATATTAATACACCTTTTCCGGCAGCCAAGCCATCTGCTTTCAACACATAAGGTGCTTGCAATGTGTCGATAAAATCAAAGGCTTGTAGAATGGTTTCTTTAGTGAATGTTTGATAAGCCGCCGTGGGTATATTGTTTCTAATCATAAATGCTTTTGCAAAGTCCTTACTCCCTTCGAGCATAGCACCGTCCATACATGGTCCAATTACCGGAATATTTTTTAATTCATCATTTGAAAGAAAATAATCGTGAATTCCCCTCACCAACGGTTCTTCGGGACCAACAAGCATCAAGTCTATTTGATTGTTTTTTACAAATTGTTTTATACTTTCGAAATCGCAAGGTGCTATATCAACATTTTCACCATGCAGCATAGTTCCAGCGTTGCCGGGTGCAATAAAGAGTTTGGTTAATAAAGGACTTTGTGCCAGTTTCCACGCAAAAGTATGTTCGCGACCCCCTGAACCTAATAAAAGTATTCTCATTATGTATTATATTGCTTTATTAAAAATTTTAATAATTCTTCTGTTGCTTTATAACGATGACTTAATCCGTTTTTGGTTGTTGCATCCATTTCGGCAAATGTATTTTGATATCCTACAGGCATAAACACCGAATCATAACCAAAACCATTTGTACCTTTCCGCTTGCGAAGTATGTTGCCAGAAACTTTTCCATGAAACAAATATTCCTTTCCGTCAATAATCATGGCAATAACTGTTTTAAAACAAGCATCACGGTTCGCAACAGAATTCATTTCTAATAAAAGTTTGTTGATGTTATCGTCAAAATTGCAGCACTCGCCAGCATATCTTGCCGAATAAACTCCGGGAGCTCCTTTAAGTGCATCCACTTCAAGTCCGGTGTCGTCGGCAAAACAGTTTAAACCGAATTTATCAAAGATATAATGTGCTTTTTGAAGTGCATTTCCTTCCAGAGTTGGTTCCGTTTCAGGAATATCATCAAAACATCCAATATCTTTCAAACTCAATATCTCGAGATTGGTATTTTGTAAAATATGACGTATTTCTGAAAGTTTATGCAGGTTGTTTGTTGCAAAAACGAGTTCCATTTGTTTTTTAAACAAAAGTACAATTATTTTTCTTGTTAAATTATTTTACAATTTATAGATTTTATAGTGTTTTAAATGTATTTTTTATAAATTTGCAGGATACTAAATTTGTTTTTTATGTTTATAAAATCATGCATTACAACTATTGGCCTATGTTGTGTTTTGGTGGTTAACGGATTTTCTCAACATACAATATCATTGGATTCGCTAGAACATCCGGATCGTTTTGTTTCAAAATATCTTCCGATGCTAACGGATAAAGAGTTAATGAAAATAGCTTCTTTGCCGGATTTTCAACCCGAACAATTTCAACCAACAAATAAAATAGCTTTGCCTTATAAGGTTGATAATTCAATACAACCATACATGATAGTCACTACATGGCAGGCAGGATATGAATGTGGACAATCGGCAAGTATTGCAGATGATTTTACTTATGAAATCAACCGATTGCGAAACCTGCCTTCGAATGTGCCACAAAATCGCTATGTAACACATTTTGCATGGAATTTTCTGAACGGAGGTTATAATTATACCGGTGCGAGTTATTATGATTCGTGGGAAATTATTCGTACGTGCGGAACACCTAATGTTTCTGATTATGGCGGTGATTTGTGGACCGGAGGTGAAAAACGTTGGATGACAGGTTATAATTTGTATTATAATGCTATGCATAATCGGTTGTATACCGGATATAATATTCAGGTTGGAACTCCTGAAGGTTTATTAATACTGAAAAACTGGATACATAATCATCTGGATGGATCTGTTGTTGGTGGTTTGGCAAATTTTTATGCTCAATACGGTAGCCCTAACACTACTTTGCCTGTAGGAACTGAAGAAGCAGGAAAAGCTTTGATGAGTACCTGGGGTGGGAGCCCTAGTCACACGTGGACGGTTGTTGGTTACAACGATTCTATTCGATATGATTTTAATGGTGACGGTATTTACACAAATAACATTGATATCAATGGAGACGGAGTTGTTGATATGCATGATTGGGAAATTGGTGGGCTGAAATTTATCAACGGCTATTCAGGTGCAGGATGGGGAAACGGTGGCTATTGCTATATGATGTACAAATGTTTGGCCGATAATATTGGTAATGGTGGCATTTGGAACAATAGAGTTTCAATACAATATGTGAAGCAAAACTACGATCCCCTGCTCACTATGAAAATTCAACTAAAACACAATTCCAGAAATAAAATTAAAGTGACTGCAGGTCTTTCAACAAATTTGAGCGATACCAAACCACAATATGTTTTAAATTTCCCGATATACAACTTCCAAGGTGGCGATTATTATATGCAGGGTGACACTACCGAAGCCGCTAAAAGTATAGAATTTGGCCTTGATATTACCCCCTTGCTTAGCTATATTCAACCGGGACAGAACGCAAAATATTTCTTACAGGTTGCCGAAAACGATCCAGCGGGATTATACACTGGGCAAATTATCAGTTATTCAATTATAGATTATACTACGGGTGTTTCGCAAACCGATTGTCCCTCAACCAATGTTGTTCTTCTGAATAACGACACCACGCGTTTGTCGATTACGAGTGCTCTAAATTTCAGCAAAGTGGGGATAACAACTACTTCGCTTCCAGATGCTGCTATCAACGAGCCTTATTCAACACAGCTTAGTGCTGCCAACGGTGCGACACCCTATCATTGGGATTATTTGTACGATTTTACAGCAACCTATACCACTGGAACTACGCCATCAGCTTCCACCCAATTAGTAACTAATTCAACGGGGTATGCTGTTCAAAATTTGGGCTTCGATTTTCCATTCTATGGCGAGAAATTTAATAAACTTTACATCAGCCCCGATGGATATATTAAATTTACAGACCAGGTTTACACTTGGCCTTATTTGGTTGATAAAGTTCAGCTGTTTAAAAGCACAAAAATGATTGCACCATTCCTAACCGATTTATCATTTGGTGCAGGGAACGGTTTTTGGTATGAAGGAAATAGCACCCACGCAACTTTTAAATGGGTTGCCTATGTTACGGGGCAAAGCACCAGCAGTGTGAATTTTACTGTAAAACTTTACCCAAGCGGCAAGATTGAAATGTATTATGATAACATTAGTGTTGCACCCGGAACCGGATGGATTAGTGCCGTTACCAGAGGCGATAACTTTAATTATCAATACACGAAATACTCTGACCTTTTAAATGCAAATACCTCAACCAAGCTGGTTGTTTTAGACCCTCCGTCTATTCCTTTCGAATTGAAAATATCGGATGATGGTATACTTTCGGGCACCCCAATTGCAGAATACAACAGTTTGCCAATTACTTTTAAAGTTACCGATAACAATAGTATTGTAAACACAAAAACTTTAACCTTGAGCACCAACGGAGTTCTTGCTGCTTATAAAGTTAGTGCTGGGCTTGATACTATTATTAATGCTAACGAACATGTATTGTTAAGTGTAGCCTTAGAAAACATTGGTAATGCTACCATAGCAAATGCTCAAATGAAAATATCGACCACCGATAGTCATGTTACATTGGTGGATAGTGTTGAAACTGTCGGCAACCTGTTGCCCGATGACTCTGTTGCTTTTTTAAACGCTTTTTCATTTGATGTAGATTCTACGGTTGAAGACAACCATATTATTGAACTTAACCTGAAAGTTTATAATACCACCGATACCTTCAATATCCGTGTGTCGCTGCCGGTTCGTTCGCTGATACTCGATATCGGCTCGGTTACTATTGCCGACGGTAATAACAATATTTTGGAGCCAGGCGAAAATGCTTCTATAATTATTGAAATAAAAAACATTGGTGGTGCTAAAGCTTTTAATGTGAACGGCATATTAAGCACTAACGACCCGTATGTTGGCATAATTAGCGATTCGATGCATTTTGCGAGTCTTATAGGCGAGACTTCGGCCAATGGATTTTATGTTGTAAATGTTTCGAACACGGTTCCCGATGGGCATATTGTTATTTTTAATTTGAAATTAACGGCAGATGGTGGTTATGTTACCCATAAGTTTTTTGCGATACAAATTGGTGGCAATGCAGAAGATTTTGAAACAGCCGATTTAACCAGATTTCCTTGGACTACATCGGGCGATTCGGTTTGGTTTGTGACTAACCAATTACCTTACGAAGGATTGGAATGTGTGAAATCGGGGAATATTAACGACTACGGGTCAACAAGCCTGGCATTGAACTTAAACATATTAAACAGTGGCACCATGAGTTTTTATAGAAAAGTTTCGTGCGAAGCTCATGTGGGGTTTACTGATTACGATTTTCTTGCATTTTATATCGACGGGGTGGAAAAAGCGCGTTGGGATGGGATTACCGCTTGGCAGCGATTTGACTATGCTGTGAGTTCGGGGGTGCATACTTTTAATTGGACCTATAAAAAAGACCTTTCGGTGAGTGCTGGCGAAGATTGTGCTTGGCTCGACTATATTGTTTTTCCGCCTTCAATAGAATTGTCATCGAATGTGACGCAAAATCCGAATTCGATTTTTAAAAGCATGCATATTGATTCAATTGCTATCGACTCAATTCAATTGGTGAACAACAGTTTGGGCAACACCTTGCTTTACCAATGCGAAATCAAAGACTTTTCGGCAAACGGAAACAATACCTGGCTGACTTCGGAAGTGAATTATGGCAGCTTGGATGCCTCGGCGGCGGGGGCATTGAAGTTGCATTTCGATTCGCACGGATTGGCGAATGATACGTACAATTGTATGATAAAACTTACCTACAATTTAACCGACACGGTGAACATTCCGGTTACT
Organism: Bacteroidota bacterium; assembly: GCA_037128515.1. Lineage (GTDB taxonomy): Bacteria > Bacteroidota > Bacteroidia > Bacteroidales > CAIWKO01 > CAIWKO01. The sequence goes on from JBAXWF010000083.1 coordinate 10,920, forward strand.
TTTCAGGTGATTGTGCCCACGGGGATGGAGCAAAACAATGCCAATAGCAATAATTTGCAGGTATATCCCAACCCATTCAACAATGAAACAACATTTTCGTTTGCATTGACCAAACCGACGGATGTAAGTTTGGCCATTGTGGATGTAACCGGCAAAGAAATAAAATCGTTGACATCGTCCGATATGGCTTCGGGGAGTTATACGTTTTATTGGGATGGTACAAACAGCAGCAACGATAAAATTGCTTCGGGCATTTATTATTATCGTTTTGTGTGCGACGACTATGTGACCTTTGGCCGTATTGTTTACATGAAATAAAACCCAATGGTTTTCAGCAGCGTCTTGTTTTTGTTTTTCTTTTTGCCGGTGACCTTGTTTTTATATTATTTGGCCGATAAAAAATATAAAAACTTGGTTGCTCTGTTGGCAAGCGTAGTGTTTTACGCTTGGGGAGCGCCTTTGTTTGTGTTTGTTATTTTGGGTTCCATTGTTTGCGATTTTCTTTTTGCCAAATTCATCTTTAAATCTACTGGGCTCAAGAGAAAAGTATTTTTAGCTTTGGCCATTACGCTTAACGTGGGTATTTTAATTTATTTTAAATACGCCAATTTCTTTGTTGATAATGCCAATTCGATGCTGGGGGCTATGGGTTTTCACGAAATGCATTGGGTGAAAATCGCGCTGCCAATTGGTATTTCGTTTTTCACGTTTCACGAAATGAGCTACATTATTGATGTGTATCGTGGGGTGAAACCGCCCATGAAAAGCATTTGGAATTATGCTTTGTATATTTTGTTTTTTCCGCAACTTATTGCGGGACCCATTATTCGGTTCAACGAAATTTCGGACCAGATTGAAGACCGAAGCTATCAGTTTACTGTGGACAATCATTTGCTGGGGTTTTTTCGGTTTGTTATCGGGTTGTCGAAAAAGATTTTGATTGCAAATGTGCTGGGTGCCGAAGCCGATAAAATTTTTGCATTGGGTTTCGACGACCTAAGCACACCCTTGGCCTGGCTGGGCATTGTGGCGTATGCATTTCAAATTTATTTCGATTTTTCGGGCTACTCCGACATGGCAATTGGCATTGCCCGCATGATGGGTTTTGTGTTTCCCGAGAATTTTAACAACCCCTACATTTCGCAAAGTATAACCGAGTTTTGGCGACGCTGGCACATGTCGTTGAGCCGCTGGATGCGCGACTATTTGTATATTTCGTTGGGGGGCAACCGGGTGAAGGTTTGGCGCATGTATTTCAACCTGATTTTTATTTTTCTTATTTCGGGTTTTTGGCATGGGGCGCAGTGGAATTTTATTTTGTGGGGCGGTTTTCATGGCTTGTTTTTGATTTTAGACCGCTTGTTTTTGTTGAAGGTTTTACAAAAAATAGGGAAATATCCAAGCATGGTGTTCACCTTTTTCCTCACCTTGATGGGTTGGGTGTTGTTTCGCTGCGAAAGTGTGACGCATATTAAATGGTATTTCACACGTTTGTTCGATTTTACGCTGCGACCATCGGATTTGTATTTCGATACGCGTTTTGTGGTGATACTTTTGTTTGGCATTTTCTTCGCTTTTTTTGGTGCTTTTGGGGGCATTCAAAAATGGCAAGAGCGGGTGTACGCTTCCAATCAAAAAAACCGTAATGTGATTTTTTTAAGTGTGTTTGGCATGTTTTTGTTTATAATTTGTTCGGCAGGGGTGGCTTCATCGGGGTTTAATCCGTTTATTTATTTCAGGTTTTGATATGCAATTAATGATTAAAAAAATATTGGTCGTCATGATTCTCGGCATGCTTTTTTTGCCTTTGCTGCAGCAAAACTTTCATCTGCTAAAGTTCAAACCCTTGAATGGCTATTTTGAAACGGTGAAACAAGCCGACACCCTGAAACTGAAATCGTGGATGGACGAGTCGTTTCAGAAAAAATACAACAGCTATTTGGAAGATAATTTTGGTTTTCGGGAGCTGCTCATTCGTGTCAACAACCAAATAAACTACAGTTTGTTTAAGAAAACCGAAGCCAAAAATGTGGTGGTGGGTAAGCACGATTGTTTGTATGAGGAAGGCTACATTCTGGATTATACGGGCTACACTTTTTTGGGCACCCGCTTTTGGGATGAGTTGCTGCGGCGTACCAAACTGGTGCAAGACACCTTGAAAAAAGCACACAACACCAGCCTGATTTTGGTGTTGGAACCCGGCAAAGCCAGTTTTTATCCCGAATACATTCCCAACCGATATGGCGCCAGGCAAAAAACCGTTTCGAACATGGATTACCTAAGCGAACAAACCCAAAAAAGAGGCTTGGTGCATTTAGACCTCAATCGGTGGTTTTGTGCCATGAAAGATACCGCGCGCTACTCCCTGTATGCCACCTACGGCGTGCATTGGAGCACTTTTGGCATGTATAAAGCTGCCGACACCCTGGCCCGGTTTATTGAACAGTTGCGCCACATCGATATGCCCGAGATGAAATGGAACGCCTACACGGTGACCAACAAGCTCAAAGATACCGATTTTGATATTGAAGCCAGTTTGAACCTACTGTGGGAGTTGCCGCATTTGGACATGTGCTACCCGCAAATTAGCTATGTGACCAAGCCCAACAAAACCAAACCCAAATTGCTCACCATTGGCGACAGCTATTACTGGGCTTTTATCAGCAATCAGATTGTTGATAGCATGTATAGCCAACATCAATACTGGTATTATTTTACGGGAATTTGGCCCGACATTTGGACTTCGAAAAACATTGCCTCCGAACTAAATCTGCAACAAGAACTGGAAAAACAAGATGTGATTTTGCTTGCCATGACCGAGTTAAACGCGTTTTACGGATTTTGGGGATTTGTGGAGGCAGCCCACCGCATTTATTATCCCAATGAAACCAATGCCGATTTTGATGCCACAAAAGAGTTGATGTTAAAAGATATGTATTTTAAACGGCACCATGCGCTGGCAGCAAAATATCGTTGCACCGTGCAACAAATTATTGATACGGAACTAAAAAATAAAGATAGGGTGAAGCACTGGCTGCGGTAAGGATAGGGATAAAGTATTTTTTATTGATGTATTAAAATGAGATAACAACAACTTGCAACAACCAAAATTAAAATTTGCTGACTTAACATCCTTTCTGAAAAAACAATCAGGAATTTTACTGTTATTTTTCAGTTTAATAATAGGTTTGTGGGTTTATGCTGATTATGGAATAACATGGGACGACCCCATTCAACGTACCATTGGGGAGATGAATTATAACTATGTGTTTAAAGGCGACACTGCATTAATGTCGTTTAATGAACGGGATTATGGAGTAGCTTTTGAATTACCACTTATCATAATCGAAAAAGCTTTACACCTGAAAGATTCCCGAAGTATTTACCTGATGCGACATTTGATATCACATTTGTTTTTTGTTTTCAGTGCATTTATGTGTTTTTTATTGATTGTAAAACTTTATAAAAGCAAACTTCTGGCTTCTGTCGGAATTTTATTGCTATTGCTTAACCCTTTGCTGTATTCACATTCGTTTTTTAATACCAAAGACATCCCGTTCATGGCCATGTTTATGGTTTGTTTTTTATTGGCGGCATCGTTTTTCTCGTTAAGGAAAGCGTTGATACTGTAGTAGAGGCTGTTGATGGTACCTTGCGGTGGCGAAGGCATGGTTAAATCGTTTTTACAAATTT
>JBAXWF010000084.1:0-14551 GCA_037128515.1 Bacteroidota bacterium
TCGTTGCAGTATTACATACCACCTGACTAACCGGCTGTGTTACCTGTCCCGTCGGATTTACTGTTATCGTAAAAGTCTTCGTTGAACCTACACAAGAAGTGCTGCCATTGGTAAAGGTTGGGGTTACCACTATCGTTCCCGTGATCGGGGTTGTGCCTGTGTTGGTCGCCGTAAAGGAAATGTCTCCATTGCCACTGCCCGATAATCCTATACTCGTATTATCATTCGTCCAGGCATAGGTTGTCGTGCCGCCCATAGTCGTTGTCGCAAAACCTACCGTCGTCGTTGCAGTATTACATACCACCTGACTAACCGGCTGTGTTACCTGTCCCGTCGGGTTGACTGTGATCGTAAATGTCTTGGTTGATCCCACGCATGAAGTACCATTATAAGTATAGGTCGGGGTCACTACTATGGTTCCTGTTATTGGAGCTGTGGTTGTATTGGTAGCCGTGAATGAGATATTACCCGTGCCTGTAGCACTTAAACCAATATCGGTATTGCTATTAGTCCATTCATAGGTTGTTGAGCCTCCCACATTTGATGTAGTATAGTTTGTTGTAGCAATTCCTGTATTACACACAACCACGTTTGATGGTTGGTCAACCTGACCCAACAGGTTGTTAATTAATATCACATCATCTGTAGTGCTGCAACTTCCTAAAGTAATAGTCCAGCGTAATACAGTCGTACTGCCTGTAGTTGCACCTGTCACTCCCGAAGTAGGAGAGCTTGGTGTGGTCACTGTTCCGGGACCACTCACATTTGACCAGGCACCTGTACCCAAGGTTGGGGTATTGGCAGCAAGTGTAAATGTTGTATTATTGCATTGTGTTTGATCCGGGCCTGCAGCGGCTGCACTGGCATTATTCAAAATCACATCGTCATAGTTGGTACATCCGTTTTCTGTTATGGTCCATCTAAGGGTTGCAGAAGTGCCCGCTGGTACACCTGTAACAGATGCATTATATAATGTAGGTGATGGTATATTTGCTGTACCACTAAACACTGTCCAATTCCCTGTCCCAGGTGAAGGATTATTTCCAGCTAATGTAAAACTACCGTTATTACATTTCGACTGGTCTGGCCCGGCATTTGCAAGGACATAACTTACGTTTGCGATTTGTGTAACTCCAGGCGAACTTTGAATATAACCGGCTGGATTTGACAACCTGGCTCTGAAGTTACCAGATGTACCTGCAACATTATGTTTAACCGTAGTAGTCCACAAATTTGTCCCAGGAGTTAAAACTCCTGCTGCCACAAATGTACCAACCCCACTCGGTCTACTAAACGTAACAGTACCTGTATAATCAATTACAGGGTTACTATTTATATCATATAGTGCAACGGTTAATATTTGTTGACAAACACCATCAGCAATTATAGTAGATGAAGTTGGGGTCAATGTAGATTTTACCAAATCAGGTGCTGGTAGCACATAATTAACAACCACCTGGGTTTGGCTCGTACCTCCATTTTTAACATCAGCTCCATCAAGCGTGGCAACAAATGTACCGCTCCCCACTGTAGGCGACTTAACAAGGGCGGTATAAGTTCCATCGTGATTATCAGTAACTGCTCCAATAGTCCCTATTCCTGATAATAAGGTAATAGTTACAGTTGCCCCACCACCCCCAATCAAAAGGCCAGCAGCATCATATGCAGTCACTTTCAATTCGGCAGTTGCAACATTGTCAGCATTTATTGTAGTTGTTGGAGGTGTTAAGGTAGATCGGGCTGCATCTGCAGAACCCTCACCAAGTATAAAATCACTTAAACCAGTCAAACCGCTTGACATGGCGTTATCTGAATTATGGGCTATGGTAGTTGTTGTATACCATGTTCCACCACTATATCTCCGAATAACATAATTACTCGTACTTCCACCTCTAATATCTCCTCCAGGGTACGCACCTGGCACAAAATATGTTTGTATAGAATAGGTAGAAAATACCATGCCGCTATTTGTAACGGTCCAATACCGATTCACAACTGTTGGTTCTTTCAGTCCCGAATTGGTATAATCTGGATGCAAAGCATGAGTGGTTGATACGGTAAGGCTACCTGCGTTAGATATCGAAGCAAATATTATACTTACGGGAGTATAACTTGAAGCATCCCCAACTGGAAAGTTGTACGAACTTGTTGAACCGGATGTGGCAAACGGGTGACTTATTTTTCCATAAACATAACTACTGTTACTATACGTTCCAGTAATGGCATTTATTACATTAAGAGTATAAGATCCTGTTGAAATTTTTCCATAAACTTCACAATCATAACAACTCAAATTACCATACATTATAATTCCATTAGTGCTTTCAACCCTTAATAAATTTAAATTTGATACACTGCTAGGAATAAAAAGTCCCGAAGAATTGCTGATAAATTTCAATGATGAATTTGAGTTTGTAACCATATTGGTACTAGTACCAGCAATAGCTGGGCCTCTAAGTATCAGTGTATATGACCCAACTGTAAAAGAACCTGCAGTAAGTGTAAGTGTATTATTAATTTCAGAATTAGAACCCAAACTAACTCCATTTGAATTATTTATAAATACACCGCCGGAACCGGCGAAAGTCCTATTCGAAGCACTCAACTGACCAAATTCTCCACCAGTTATTTGAGCTGCAGTCCCTTCATACTTTAATGTTGAATAACTATTACCAGTTATATATGTTAGTGAAGAAACTGTTGCTGTGCCAGCTATCGTAATAATACCATTTACTGATACAGCAGAAGTTGATTTAGCGCCCGTCCCTGAAAGTATCAAATTATTGTAAGTCCATGGAGCTACAGTTTGTATGCCACCATTATATTCAATAGTTCCTGTTCCTATAGTATTTGCAGTATTAACTGAGAAAATTGATGCTCCTAGCTGAAGCAATCCGCCATTTGTGAAATCTAATCTACCTAAACGTGATCCATTTCCAAGTGTCATGTTTCCAGTAACAGTCACTCTCGAACCAGAACCAAAATAAATAGAACCATCAGAATTCAAAACATTTGAAGTTGAACCCAATTGTATATTGCCACCAATTGTCAAAATAGAATTTGAAAGCAAATAAATATCAGCGTATGAGGCATTATCAACCCCACCCATTATTACATTGCCAGAAACACTTAAAGTTGCATTTGGCTCTAAAGTAAGCATGCCATAACCATAAGTAAGACCGCCAATTTGAATACTTGCACACTCTGCCCCAGGCAAATTAATAAGCATTTCAATATCTTCCCCTATAATGACATCGTCACCCGGGCCTGGAACACCAATATCCCAATTACCTGCATCTTCCCAATTACCTCCACTCATAGCTGTAATCGTAACAGCACTCACATTAGTAGCCAACAACATTCCCACCACCAAGGTAGCAAAAAACATCGCAAAACGTTTTGTGATGGGCCATCCCCTTTTCCTTTTTCCCTTTCCTTTTTCTTCCCAAACTGTCAGTTTATTTTCTTTTGTTGTTTCAGCATTTCTTGCGCTGGCATGTCCAAATAAATTCGTGTAAAGGTTTTTCATAATATGATGGTTTTTCTTCGTAACAAGGTTAAATATTTTTCAATCGTTTTTATCGTCTTTTCTTAAAATTCAAAAAAATCGTTTTTATAAAAAAAATATAATTAATTTAATAAACGCCGCAAATGTATTTTAAAAAACATAAAAAAGCAACTAATAGTGAAAAACAGGCTTTTTAACAACAACTTTACAAGTTAAAAGACCTGCTCTTTCCTAAAAAACTTTCTCAGGTTTCAACCCGTAAAGATATTTAAAAAAATACTATCTCCAAATTTTTATACAAATAATTGTGAAAATATTTTTACGAAGTTTCACATTTAACGTTACAAATAAGCCCATAATATTCTGTATCAGACAATAAACTATTAAATATAATTTATAAATACGTGTCATTAAATTTTCATTAATTTTTTCCGGTCACAGCTATTTTTGTCAATTTCAACAATAAATTGAGTTCAATTTACACAATCTGCACTAAAATAATCCTATTTTTTCAAAAATCCGGTCTAAAATAGAAAAATTAAAAACAGTATTTTTCTGCATAATATTCATCACAAAATTCACCATTTCCCGTTTGCAATCATTGCGCCTTCCAAAAAAAACAAATTATCAAAACATGCGGTACGGTTCAGACAAACAAGGCGAACTATGTACTATAGGTCACGCTTCCGTGTTAACATCCGTCAACAAAAAATCGCTTTTAAAACCAACTTCACTCGAGTAAATTATTATTTACAAAGCAACCCACTATAAATTGCTTTTTTATCATAATTCGCTACTATATGGCTTCTATCTTTTGGGGTAATCACTTCTAAAAATATTTCGCTCCTTCCCAACGTTTTGTTTAAGCCAAATCCCTTATCCCATAGGTATAGAATATGTATAACAAAACAATAATCCTACGACGCATCCCCTTAGCAACGATATAAAATGCCGCTCGAACCATAGGATTAAAACCGCTTTAATCTATCGCATCGCGTAAATAAAAATTCCACACAAATCACAGTTTTGAGACAAGCTTCACCCCCAATTAAACATTTAATTTCAACATAAATGTTTACCAATGTAAATTCCGATTTGTTTTTTTAATACTTTTATCTGCTCAAATCCAATCACACATCGTAACCAAATCACTTTGTATGCAAACCAACAAAAAAACCAAGCCCAACAAAAACAAAACCACAGTAAAAACCAAACCTCTCGACACAAAAATTAAAAATCGGGATAAAGGATTTATCGATACCCTAGCTACAAAAAACACCGCTCCATCATGGGTAATCATCTTTTTGCTGTTCCTGGTTTTTCTGCTATATGGCAACACCATCACCAACAAATATGCATTCGACGATGATTTGGTTACATACAAAAACAACACAATCAAAAAGGGACTTAGCGGCATTGCTGAAATTTTTACTACCCATTATGCCAACAATCCAAAACAAAACTACGAGTACCGCCCCATTGTTAAATTAACTTTCGCCATCGAATATGCTTTGTTTAAAGACAATCCCCATGTTAGCCATTTCATCAACGTTTTGCTCTATTTTTTGCTTTGTGTAATATTATACCTGCTATTGCGCAAACTGCTAAAAAGCTATCACCCTTGGATACCCTTGTTGGCAGTCGCGTTGTTTGTTGCACATCCGGTTCACACCGAGGTGGTTGCCAGCCTAAAAAATCGTGACGAAATTTTATGTCTAATCGGCGCATTCCTTTCGCTGCATCTGTTTGTTAAATTTGTTGAAACCCGAAAATGGTATTGGATTCCCATGGCTTTAATTTTACTCATGCTCGGTTACTATTCAAAAGCAAGCGCATTGGTTTTTCTGGCTATCATCCCATTAACCCTGTATTTTTTTACCGATGTGAAACCCAGAAATCTGGTGATAATTACTGCGCTATTACTAATAACCATCATCGTCACCCGCTTTTTACCCCATACTTTTTTGCCAAAAGCCAACAGAGAAATACTCTACTTCGAAAATCCTCTTTTTTACGAAAAAGGCATCATGATTCGCATTGGCACCGCATTAACAGTTATGTTGTTTTATTTCAAAATTCTTTTATTTCCCCATCCCCTATTGTTTTACTACGGCTACAACCAAATCCCTGTGTCGGGCCCGGGCAACATCGGTGCCATCATCTCCTTGCTCCTCTGCCTAGCAATTTTCGTAGTAGCCCTCATGTATTTTAAACGAAAACACCTACTCAGTTTTTCAATTCTATATTTCTTTATCTGCATATCGCAATACACCAACATCGTGAAACCGCCACCCGGCATAGTTGCCGAACGCTTTTTATTGGCGCCGTCTCTTGGTTTCTGTTTGGCATTGGTTGTATTGGTTATGATGCTTTTCAAAATCAATTTCCAACAAAAAAACTTGCAGCTAAAATATTTGAAAAAACCCTTGTGGCTATTGGCATTAATCATAATCCCCTATAGCATCAAAACCATTGCCCGCAACAGCAATTGGAAAGATTACGAAACGTTGTATACCCACGATATGCCATATCTGGAAAATTCTGCCAAAGCCAATTCGTTGTATGCGCATTTTCTTTATGAAAAAGCATTACAAACCAAAGATCAAAAGAAGGCCTACGTATTTGCAGCCCAATCCATAAAATTTTTTAAACGAGCCCTCGAAATCTACCCAAAATACACCACCTGCTGGAACAATTTGGGCGTGGTATATAATAAATTTTATAACGACACTACCAATTCGATGAACTGCTTTAAACAGGCCATAGCGCAGGACAGTGAATATGCCGAAGCTGTGCTAAATGTTGGTTTGGTTTTCGAAAGAGAAAATCATTTGGATTCAGCAGAATATTATTTTAAAAGAACCTTGCAACTCAAAAAAGATAATGCAGCCGTTTACACCCACCTTGGTAACATCTATTTTTCGCAAGGTAACCTCCAAAAAGCCATTCAAATTAACGAAAGTTTGATGCAAGCCCTGCCAACTTCCGACGAGCCCTACATCAATATTGGCAACTATTATTTGTTGAAAAACGATACCATAAATGCAGTAAATATGTGGGAAAAAGCCATAGAAAAACAACCCGGAAATCAAAAATTAAACAGTGTTTTGGCAAATTATTTCCAGGCCAAAGGCCTTGTACAAAAGGCCGAATTCTATAATAATCTCGCAATGCAGAAAGCAAAGAAGTAATTGCTTCAATTTTGCTTTGCCGGTTCAAACAAAAAGAGGCTGTTGCATAACAAGCAACAGCCTCTTTTTGCTTTTAAAAAATCTTGTACCTTACTCGCAACCACAACCGCATGAGCTATCGCTACACCCATCAGCACCTTGGTGGCATCCTTCGGGATGAAAATGACCTTGTTTCAGTTCTTCGGCAGTTGCTTCGCGAACATCAACCACCGACCCTTTGAAATGCAGATTTTTTCCGGCCAATGGATGATTAAAATCCATAGTAACATCGTTGGCATCAACCGCTTTTATAATGCCATTAAACTGTTGGCCTTGGTCATTGCGCATGGGAACAATATTGCCCACTTTGCAAACTTCCGTATCTAACACCCCTTCGTTTTGGAAAATTGTTATAGGCACTTTGGTAACACCTTCCACATCGTAATCGCCATAAGCATCGGCAGCCGCAACACTAAAAGCAAAAGCATCGCCCAACTGCAAATGGTTCACGTTTGTTTCGAATCCGGGAATGAGGTTGCCCGAGCCAAACAAAAACACGAATGGTTGTTTTGCATCAACTTCTTCTATCAAGGTTCCGTTTGCATCTGTTTCAGTGAGTCGATATGTCAATGAAACTACTTTGTTTTTTTCTATTTTCATAATTTAAATTTAAGCCTGCAAAGATACAAAATTTTTAAAAACGAAGCCCTCCTAAAAATACGAACTCTTAACGTAGCTATGCTTGTCGCTATTATATGTCACAGTTTTTCAATACAAAATCAATTGTTGTAGCCTCCATTAATAATTCATCGGTTGCATACTTCATCCCGCAAATTGACGTTTGCTTTAATATTTTCTATAACAAATTTTTACACGCTATAAATTATTTCGTATTTTTGCAACTTATGAAAACATTCCATACAACATTCAAATTCTTTGCCTTGCTTTTGATAATCCTGACTAGCCTGTCGGGATTTGCTCAACGCAAAACCACTACACCGGTTTATTTGTCGCAACAGCCGACACTAAACACGGTTAAAGCTCCAAACGATACGTTGCAACCAGGCAATGTCCCTAACGTAATTCCCAATTATGTGATGATTGCTGCCGATAACGGTGGCTATGTTTTGGGAACCAACGGATGGAATGACAAGTGCAAATGTCAAGAATTTAAAACCACCTATAACTACAAAATCGAAGGCGCAATCTATTGGTTCGGATATAAAAGGGCCGACTCTGCCGGGTTAGTAAAATTTAGTGTTTGGGATATGGACGGAACTACCGGAACTACCCACGACACCACCAACCAACCCTGCCCCGGAACCCTCTTTATGTCGTTAACCGATACAACAACCAAAATCGATACTTCATCGCAAATCGATCAGGCTTATGTGGTGATGTTTCCATTTCCAATTCTGGTTACTTCTAACTATTGCATTGGATTTGATATGAGCCAAATTAAGGGCGATTCTATTGCTATGGTTAGTACTAGCAGCGGACAAGGCGGCCACCTCGAACTGGTTTGGGAGCAATGGAGCAGCAACAACAAATGGTACACCCTGCAGGGTGCACAATGGGATAGCAGCACCTTGGATATCGATGCTATGATACTTCCCATTATCGACAATACGGTTGGTTGCGTAGAAAACGGTGATTTTATTTCCGGTATAAAACTCAGCAACTCCTACCCCAACCCAAACCCCGGCGAATGTACCATCCGCTACGAACTTTCCACTCCGCAGACTTTCGCCAGTATCGAAATCATTGATTTGAGTGGAAAACGGGTTTACTTTAACAATACTATTGCCACAAGTGAGGGAATACATCAAAATACTATCGACGTTTCGGCATTAAAAAACGGTACATATTTCTACATTCTTTCCACCAGCAGTGCCCGAATTGCAAAAAAACTGATTGTCAGTAAATAATTTGTTCAAGCCCATAAAAAAAAGCCCGAAGATTTATCATCGGGCTTTTTTTTTGTTTCTCTTGTTTTACTTATAACTATCAATAGGTTCGCAAGTACATACTAGGTTTCTATCGCCAAAGGCATCATCAATGCGGGTAACGGTAGGCCAATATTTATCGTCGGCCGACCATGCCATGGGGAAGGCAGCTTTTTGACGACTGTAAGGAAATAGCCATTCGTTGGCCGTAACCATTTGAGCAGTGTGAGGTGCATGTTTGATGATATTATTCGCTTTATCGGCTTTGCCCGAAGCAATGTCATCAATTTCTTTTTTGATGCTTATCATTGCTTCAACAAAACGATTGAGTTCGTAGTACGGCTCACTTTCGGTGGGTTCAACCATTAAAGTGCCATGCACTGGAAAAGCAACCGTTGGAGCGTGGAATCCGTAATCCATCAAGCGCTTTGCAATATCAATAGCACCTATGCCGGTTTGATGCTCAATTTCATTGCAATCGAGAATCATTTCGTGAGCAACACGTCCTTTGGAGCCAGAATACAGTATTGGATAATATTTCTCTAGACAGGATTTCAGATAATTTGCATTTAAAATAGCATAGCGGGTGGCTTCGGTTAGCCCTTCGCCACCCATGAGTTTAATGTAAGCATAGGAAATGGTTAGAACCGATGCGCTGCCAAATGGGGCTGATGACACAGCCGTGATGCCGTTTTTGTTGTTGATGCAATTGCAGAATATATGCTGCGGCAAATAATCGACCAAATGCTTTGCAACACCGATAGGACCCACACCGGGGCCGCCACCACCGTGAGGAATGGCAAATGTTTTATGCAAATTTAAGTGACATACATCGGCACCGATTCGGGCAGGGCTGGTGAATCCTACCTGAGCATTCATATTGGCTCCGTCCATGTATACTTGTCCGCCATTTTTGTGAATGATGTCGACAATTTCCAATATGTTTTCTTCGAACACACCGTGTGTGGAGGGATAGGTAACCATCAGCGACGATAACGTGTCTTTGTACAGTTCGGCTTTTTCGCGCAGGTCGTTGGTATCGATATTGCCGTTTTCGTCGCACTTCACTACCACCACTTTCAAACCGGCCATCACCGCACTTGCCGGGTTGGTTCCGTGGGCCGAAGCAGGAATCAATACGAGGTCGCGTTCGTGATGTCCGCGACTGGAATGATATTGATGTATCACCATCAAACCCGTGTATTCGCCGGCAGCTCCTGAGTTGGGTTGAAACGAAACCGCTTCGAAACCGGTGATATTGCATAGGGCTTTTTCCAGTTCGTGTATCATGAACATATAGCCCTCGGCTTGGTCGGCAGGAACAAACGGATGTATGTTGCCAAATTCGGGCCAACTCATAGCAAACATTTCGGTTCCGGCATTCAGTTTCATGGTGCACGAGCCCAAAGGTATCATGGAACGGTTGAGTGAAAGATCTTTAATTTCGAGCTTTTTGATGTAGCGCATCATTTCTGTTTCGGAATGATAGGTGTTGAACACAGGATGCGTTAAATAGGATGTTTTGCGGGTGAGTTCCGAAGGAATGGTTTCTATTTTTTCGCATTCGTTTTTGTTGCATATATAATCGGTAAAGCTTTTGTTGTTTGCTTTGGCAAACAATGTCAGCAGTTGGTTAACCTCTTTCAATGAGGTGGTTTCGTCGAGCGAAATGCCAATATTTTTATCATCGATATAACGCAGGTTTATTTTTTGTTCGATGGCCAATTTGCGTATGTTGTCGGTTTTCACATTTTCGGGTAAAACCACTTTCAGGGTATCAAAAAAGAATTCGTTTTCCTGAGTGTATCCCAGTTTGATGATTTCGCGATCTAAAACGCCTGTAAGTATGTTGATATGACGTGCAATTTCTTTGAGGCCCTTTGGTCCGTGATAGATGGCATACATGCCCGACATGATGGCTAACAATGCCTGAGCTGTACAAATGTTGGAGGTGGCACGTTCGCGTTTAATATGTTGTTCGCGGGTTTGCAAAGCCATGCGCAAAGCACGGTTTCCGTTGGCATCAACCGAAATACCAATGATACGGCCAGGAATGCTGCGTTTGAATTTTTCGGCAACGGCAAAGAAACCGGCATGTGGTCCGCCAAACCCCATAGGCAATCCGAAACGTTGGGTGCTTCCACACACCACATCGGCACCCCATTCGCCCGGAGGTGTGAGCAGGGTGAGCGAAAGCAAATCGGCTGCAACGGCAACGGAAAGCCCAGATAAATGTGCCTTGTTGACCCACTCGGCATAGTGATGGATTTTGCCGCAAGAGGTGGGATATTGCACCAAAGCACCAAAATATGTTGCATCGGGTTGAAATTCAATGTGTTTTCCAATCACCAGTTCAATGCCTAATGGTTTGCAACGCGTTTTCAGCACTTCAAGCGTTTGCGGAAACACGCATTTTGAAACAAAAAAGCGGTTCACGTTGTTTTTAATTTGGTCGCGACTGCGGGCATTATAAAACATCAGCATGGCCTCTGCGGCTGCTGTTCCTTCATCGAGCAAGGATGCATTGGCAATGGGCATGCCCGTTAGGTCGGCAATAAGAGTTTGAAAATTAAGTAAAGCTTCGAGCCGGCCTTGCGAAATTTCGGCCTGATAGGGTGTGTAGGAAGTGTACCAACCCGGATTCTCCAATATATTGCGGGTTATGACGCCCGGTACAATTGTACCATAATAGCCTAAACCGATAAAGCTGCGGAAAATTTTGTTTTTTGCTGCAACACATTTGATATGATTGAGAAATTCGTATTCGTTAATTCCTTTAGGATTTTCGAGCGGCAGCGCCAAACGAATGGATTGTGGGATGGTTTGGTTGATGAGTTCGTTTATTGAAGCTACGCCTATGGTTTTAAGCATTTGGTCTACTTCCGCTCCTCTGGGGCCATTGTGACGGTTGACAAAATTGTTTGAAATCATGATATTTTAGTTTTTATTTACTATTGTTGTGAATTGAGGAAACAAAGATAGTAAGTTCGTTCGAATCTATTTGGTGATACCCTACTTTTATTTTTTTGTGATGTAGTTCCGTTTGCCAAAATGAATCATGCCATAAACCCACAAGGCGGAGCAAGAAAATTTGCCTAAACACAACATTATTTCCTTCTTTTAATTTTACTTTTTATTAACTGTTCTACGCAGTTTATTTTTTGTTACTACTTATAATTTCTATAAATTATTTGAGAACGATTTTTTGATTTTATAGAATTTTTACGTATTCAAATATTGGTTTAAATTACATTTCAACTATTACTTTTTTTCGATTTTTTCTAGGATAGTTGTGCAAAAAAAATTCAATTTGCGAACGCAATCTTAAGCTTGGCTACCTCAATTTTAACATCAGAAACATTACGATATATAGTATGATAAAACCAAATCATAAAAGCATTTTTATTAAGTTTTATTTTTTTTCTACATGTTTTAGTTTTTTTGTTTCATATTTGCTTTTTTATTTTTATTGTCTGTATCTATTTTATTTTTACTAGAACAGAAATCTGTTTTCCACTCTGAAACCTTTTTGAATTTTTAAACGTATTGCTATATTATTTTTATTATTTATTTTTTGTTTATTTTAATTTTTTAATATTCCTGTTTCTACTTTGTATACATATTACCAAAATATAATTACTATTTTTTATTACTATTGATTAGCCAATTTGCACTATTTGTTTTGTGTTCTTTTTTACATGTTGGAAATTTAAATTTAATAAGAGGTTATGTTAAAATATCGTTCTAAAAAAGCAAGTATCGTTTTCCGATTATTGTATTTTTGCACTTCGAAATTGCTTTTGGCGAAAAGCGTTTATGCAAATAGTGGGCAACAGCCGCAGCAATTTCTTTTGAATTTGTGTTAACTGCGGAAACTATTAATGCAATTTAACTATTCCTATTAAATTTAGTTGCGGCGAAAAAGCCTATGTGTATTGCGAAGCCGCATAGTGGAACCGGTTCTGGGCACGCTCATCAACTTCCTCAACATGAAACGAGTGAACACCCGGGGGCTTAAGCAGGCAAATAAACATGTGGTGATGGCTGCCACAGCATACAATCTCAAGAAATATCTTAAGTTTGCTACCAGGAAATCTGTTGCGAATGTACAGACATTTACGCAGGGAAACCCTGGCAACTCTGAAAACTGCCTTTTATCGCATTATTACCTCTCTATTGGCGATACCAAATTTTTGCTCTGGAATATTTTTTGAAAAAATAAAGTTGCTACAAGTAAACTGATGAAGCCGTTTTTAGGCCAATTTGTCAAAATATTGTTTTAAAACCAAGGTTAAGCAACGGCCACCAAAGTTAGCAACTGTGCCAAATGTCTGTTTATTTCTTTTAAAGTTCAAAGTGGATTGTCTTTTGTTGCGATATTAGTTTTTGTTTTCTTCTAAATCATCAATTACCAGATGCTTCCTTAAAACAGATATGGTATTAATCTTTTTGTTCGTTTTTTATATTCAGCATAGTCATCATAAGCTTTTGTCAAAGCTTTTTCTTCCAATATCATTCTGACAAAGAGTGCTGCAGTTATTACAATAGCTCCAATAATGGTCTCAATGAATGGATAAGATATTACTGATGCCCAGAAGAAATAAATGAGTGCAGCATATATAGGGTGACGAAGCCAACGGTAAGGACCATTTGTCACAAGTTTACCTTCAGTTGGATTGGCTGCTGCATGAAAGCTGCGACGCTTGAAGGTGATTCGTGCCCAAATCATGAGTCCCACGGACAATACTTGAATACTTATTGTAATTGGATTCTTTGATATAACATAATTTTTTTCAATAAGAAAGACTACTGCTAGCACTGCGATTCCAAATGCAATTAATGAACTTACTTTTAGTTTCATAAATGAATTTTATATTAAATATTTTTTTGTCTGAAAAATCCTCGTTTAATAATTCTATACGCTACGATGTTTGATTCCAATAGGCATTGTTGCTAACGTTGAGCAGCCTTGTTGCGTGCATTCAAAGATATTATTTTTATTTTAGGTTTTAATTGCATGCAACAAGGGTGTTGTTATGTGCTGTTATTCTTTTATTAAAGTATTTGTCAATCCTTCAATTTTATGTTCCAAATTATTCCAGTCTGTCTTTACGTGATAAAGTTTAAGAGTATTAGAATTAAATTCAAACTTGTACACATCTCCTGTTGACCAATTACCACCTTCTTTTGTTTTATATAATATAATAGCATCCTATTCTATTCCCTCAGTAAAGTCATACGCCAATTCATAATAAACTTTGTTGTCAAAACCTTTTACAGTTCCATTTTTGTCAAATGATATTTTTTTCTTTTTGTCGATTGAATTGTAGTTGCCTGTATATAATATTTTTCTCAATCCCGTCTGGATGTCAGTTACCTTTCTGTATGTATCTGTAGTTTTAGTTTCTGGGAAAAACATTTCAATGATACTGTCATTTATAACCGTCAATTCAAAAGGGCATGAAGGAATACCACTATTCTCCTTTGACCTTTTAGAATCGTATACAAACTTGTTCTTCTTATAATCAAAAATTATTGGACTTTCGTACCCCCCTTCATGAACAACAAAACCGAATAAATTAGCTGAATCACTTAAAAGATTCTCTTTATTAAGGGTAAAACCAAATAGCTTAGTATTAGGTTCTTTGTTTAAATAAATTGATTTTGTCTTTTCTATATTCCTCAAATAATTGTCAGATAACCACTCTCCGTCTAAAAGTGCAACTTGTTTTTTAAGTTGTTCTTTGTCGAAATTGTTATTTGACTTAGTTGTTGAATTTGTACTGTTGTTTTGGCTATTACACCCAATTGTAAAAACAAATATTATTAAAACAAAAAATAGACGATTCATTGGCTCAATCTTTAATAGCACATAACTCGTTTATAGGTATGACAAAATCATACAAACCCGCCCATTTTTAGGCGTA
>JBAXWF010000085.1:0-13352 GCA_037128515.1 Bacteroidota bacterium
CGACAAAATAGTGAAATAAACCACCACAAAGGTGAAGCAAGAAGTAGTTAGCAGCTATTTTAAAAATTACCAAAGTGAAAAATAAGATAGTAATTTTAATCCTTTTGATTTTGACTTTTTCTTCTCATGGGCAGACAATTCAGAATAAAAGATATCTTGTGATAACTCTAAGAATAAATAACCACTTATTATATGACAACTGTGTGTTAGAAAGAAAAATATTTGACACTAATGCTTGTTTAACGCTACATTTTGATACAATTACATCAATTCAAAAGAGGAATAATGTTAAAAACAGACTAATCTTTGATTTAGACACATTGAAAAGTTCATGGAATTTTTCAATTATTCGATTTCAAAGTAACTATGGCTATTATGATGACATATTTATCCCTCATAACAATGGATGTTTTTCGGAAGAGGATATAAAATATGCTAAAAATTGGCCGAAAAACGCTTTAGTATATCTTGAGTCTATAGAATTAAATTATTATCCAAAGAATACCAAGGTTGAATTTCCTGTTATGATGTATTATGTTAGAGATAAAGAGTAAAGAATAAAAAAAATAAAATTGAACCAAGAAAACATTAACATAAAAGTATAGAAACAGCTGCTAACAAGCGCTTCCTTTCATTGGCAGTAATATACGGAAAACTTGATAATATTGTGATTTGCCAACGAAAGGAAGCGCCGAAACGTTATAGGCAACCAATGGGGCGGCAGTGCAGACACGAAAGATAAACAATAAATAAACGATAGTGAGTAAATTAACAGAAAATGAAATAGTGCTATTCTTAATTGACCATTTGAAAAAACAAGGATGGACAATTGACAGTTTCTGTTTAGGACAACAGAAAGGGAATGATATAGTAGCTTCTAAAAATGGTAAAACTCTTATTGTAGAAGCGAAAGGAGCAAAAGCAGATGATAAATCTCCCAACAAAAAGAGAGAGCAATTTAAAAGTGGACAGGTTAAAAAGCATTTCGTCAATATTTCCCAAAAAAAAGCCCACAGTTTCCACCGCAGGCTTGCCCTTTCGCCTCAAACGTTTACCAGAGTCGGCTTATGATAAAAGGTTCATACCTACTACCGCCTAGCTCCTCGCTTCTGCCTCCTCAAAAAACCCCACATACCGCTCCTTCCAGGCTTGCAACGAATACCGTTCTTTCACGGTTTTTTGTCCGTTCAGGCCCAATTGCATGCGCAAATCTTTTGATTCAATCAGTTTCGAAAGTTTCTCCACCCATTCCGCTTCCATGTTGGCCAAGTAGCCGTTCGCACCGTCTTCAATAATTTCAACATTCACCCCCACCGGCGACATCACCGCGGGAATGCCCAGCGCCATATATTGCAAACCTTTAAAACCACATTTTCCGCGCGTCCACTCATCGTTGGGCAGCGGCATGATGCCAATATCAAATTCCAGCAAATCGTCCGTTTCCGAGTCGCCATTCCATTTGCAGAACGCAATTTCAATTTCGTTGGTCAGGTAGGTACCATCCGAAATTAATTTGAATAGGAGCCGACCCGGATACATTTCGTTCAGCTTTTTCAAAAAAGGAATAGCTGTGGTAAAATGTTTCAGCGTGGTGATTGAGCCCGTCCACCCAATGCACACCTTGTTGGATGTTTGGCTGTAGTTCTTGGTAGGCAAGGTGTCGGTATCCAAGGTGGTTGGCATAATTTTTACGTTGGCATTAAACTGTTTGGCATAATTGGCCAAATAGGCATTGCCAACAAAAACCGTGTCGGCCAGTTTCACCAGTTCGGCAGTTTTCGAGGGGCGTTTCAGCCAGCTCAGGTTTTTATTGCCTTCCGACACATCCATCAGCCAAATAGCATCATCAAAATCCAATAGCAACCGCGCCCCTTTTTTCTTCATTTTCCTTTCGAAATAGGTTGAACCAAACATCACGGCTTCGCGATATACAAACACCACATCCGCTTTATGCACGCTACGCAAATCGCGAAAGCGGATGCGAATACTTTTCAGCAGAATAAAAAACTTGCGGAAATAATGCCCTTTACGGTAAAAACAACGGTCGTCGTTTTCGTTTAGCAGATACGAAATCTTGTAAAAATAACCCTGCTGTGTAAGGTGGTTCAGGTATTGTTCAAACCGGAATCGTTGTCCGGGCGAACGCCCCGGGCGATGAGCCGCGATGAACAATATTTTTTTCAAAGCATCTATTTTGCTGACAAACTTTTAAGAATAGAATCCATAATAAATTTTCCGTCGGCGTTGGCCAATTCCACATCGCAAGCCCTTTCGGGATGCGGCATCATGCCAAACACATTCCGTTTAAAATTGCAAATCCCTGCTATGTTTTGCAACGAACCGTTCGGGTTCGCTTCGTCGGTGATGTTGCCGGCGGCATCGCAATATTTAAACAGTATTTGCTGGTGTTTCACCAAATCCTTTATGGTATTCGCATCGGCATAATAACGGCCTTCGCCATGTGCTACGGGTATTTTTAATGCTTTCTCGGGCGATAGGTATTCGGTAGGGTAGGTGTTTTTAGCAATCGGCTTGATGAAAACGTTTTTGCAGATAAATTTCTGATTGTTGTTGTGCAACAGAGTTCCTGGCAATAGTTTTGCTTCGCACAGAATTTGAAAACCGTTGCAAATTCCCATCAAATAGCCCCCTTTGATGGCATATTCAATCACTTTTTCCATAATAGGCGAAAACCGAGCAATGGCTCCTGAGCGCAAATAATCGCCATACGAAAACCCTCCCGGCAGAAATATAAAATCGCAGCCTTGCAAATCTTTATCTTTATGCCACAAAGCCACCACATCCTGTTTTAGTATTTTTTTTAATGCATATAAAATATCATGATCGCAATTGGATCCCGGAAATATAACTACACCAAATTTCATTTTTTCTCACTTTAGAACAACAAAGATATACCCTTTAAAATAAATATCAATACACAAATCACAAAAATCAAATAAAAACCCAACTTTCGACAACAATTACCCTAGCGGCAACCAATATGGTTTTTGAAATAGGGCTTTATTCAAATGCGCCCAAGCCATAAAGCCGTATCCGATTCAGTTCTTCGGCAGTAAAAACTCCGGCGCTGTACAAATTGCTGAATTCATTGCTCACCGATTGATTGAACACAAACAAATCGTCGGTATTTACTGTAACACGAACACCCGCATCGAACAAGGCACGTATGGGATGCTTTGCTATGGATTCAACCCGACACAGTGCCACATTGCTGCTGGGGCAAATGTTCAGCACCAGGTTGTTGTTGGCAAGCCATTGCATCACTTCGGGCGATTGTGCTGCCGAAATGCCATGCTGAATTTGTTGCAATTCCAGTTTCTCGGCCACGCGGCGCACCGACTCGGCAGGACCATATTCGCCCACATGGGCTGCAAGCACCAGCCCCATTTGTTTTGCCCGACGATACAGGGGTATAAAAACATCAACACGGTCATGCAACTCCTCGCCATACAAATCAATTGATTTAAAAAATCCGGTGTCAAGCAGTTCTTCAGCCTGACGCATCAATTGGGCGATGTTGAGTGTGCGGTCCATGCCCAGTTGTGGAACAAACTTTACATCCGAAGCATGTTCTTTATGCAAACGCCCCACCGTTTCAACAATTTCCTTTGCAGAAAAAAAATAATGAAACCTTGTGTCGATACTCATCTGCAAAACCATAACCCCATCGGCTTTGGCTTGTTGAAAGGCACTTTGTAGGGCCAACTCCAAAAAATCCTTTCGTTTCAACAATGGGCCAAAGGTCGTGACCAAATACGTATCAAAATCGCTAAACTGTGCAAACTTTACGGGTGCCGGGGCAAGCGGATAGCCGAATTGCGTTTCCAACACTTCGCGCCTATAGCCCAGCATGCCATGATTGTGCAAATCGCTTTTGGGAACACTTTGCAACGCTACCATATCGTTTTGTGCAATGGCTTTTGTAAATAGGTTGGAATGCATACGGATGTTTTTTTCAAAAATACATAAAAAACCACCCCTTGCGAGGTGGTTTGCGGTTTATTTTTACATAAAATTTTACCTTTTTCGTATTTCCCCGAATCTTATCCGAGAATCAGCACTACTGCAGCTATTACTAACATAAATGCAGCGTAGGCTAACCAAAATACATATTCTTTTGCTGCGATCATATAATTGTGTTTTTTTAGAGGTTTGTACTTTTATTTATATTATAAACGTAAAGGTACAAAATTCATTGGGCTAAAACTAGGCAAATCAGTTAACGGTAGGATATTTCCAGTTAACGGTAGGTTTTGGCAAGTTAACGGTAAATGTGGAAATCATAAAACCGACAAATAGGTAAATTCAAACAGAGAAAACCATTAAACCGAAAAACAAGACTTGATTTTAATCATAACAAACGCAGTTGATTTATATCATATCAAAAAAAGACGTCAAACGACAAGATAAACAAGACAAAACTTGTATTTCAACTTTATTTTTATTATCTTTATGTCCGACCAAATAAAAAAACATCTAAAAATAACAAGCATAAATTACTGACTTATTTGTTCTTTGACTTCATCCGTTTTAATTTTTACAGGTTTAAACTTCCACACTACTTTATTAACCCTAAATATTACATTTATGGAAAAAATATTTACGCACAATTACTGGTTATCCAAACAAACCACTAATACAAACCACTTTAAAACACGTACATGCGAAGCAAATCGTTATTTTGTTATAATGATAATTGTTTTTCTAAGTGTTTGCACCACAGCTGTTAAAAACCTAAAGGCTCAAACCGATACCGTATACAATCAGTCGGCTTTTGGTATTTCAATCACACAAATGCAAAATGAATGCCTGTTTTTTCAAGGCGATTCGTTGATGGGTTTTAATTTGACAGATTCGCTGGCCAAATACATCAATACGTATACCTCTTATATTGAATTGCAAAGTGCAATATTTTTGTTAGAGGCCGAATACGTTAAGCAAAGGTATGATATTGCACAATTGCCTTTCGAGCTTGCGGCCATAAACAGGTCGGAAATTCTAGACAATAGAGCCAATGCAAGCTGTAGCAATGTTGATTTTGAAGATGGCGACTTTAACGGATGGGTTGGCGGCAAGGGTTACAATGCTTTGTCAACAAATCCACTCACCATATTTAATACCGGTATTTTTACTTTAGGAACCGATGCCCCTCGAAAATCATGTTCGTATCATACATTGGTTACCGGTGCTAGTGGTAATGATTTTTATGGAGGGTTTCCTGTTTCCTGCCCCAACGGAGGAACCTATTCGGTTCGTTTGGGTGGCGACAATGTGAATATTTATAACGGAAACGATTGTAATAATTTGTATTCATGCACCTACCCCGGACCTACCAACCCACAACATGCTGCCGGCGAAGTTCTGGAACAAACTTTTACCGTTTCGGCAACAAATACTCTTTTTACTTTTTACTATGCTGCTGATTTAAATGATGGCGGACATGCCGCCGGACAACAAGCTTATTTTGCCATTCAGGTATATGATAGTACCGGAAGTCCTATCAGTTGTTTTTCGCACCGCATTGAGTTGGTTGCCGGTCAGGTGCCTGCAGGCGGTTTTCTTTCGACCAATGGAAATTGCAAATATTCTTCCAATTCAAACGATTTTCATGTTTATTCCATTCCTTGGCAAGCCGATTCGTATAACCTGAGCACCTACATTGGACAAACCCTTACAGTAAAATTTACGGCTGCAGGTTGTACCCTTGGCGGCCATTTTGGCATTGGCTATTTTGATGCCAAATGTGGACCTGCCGAAATATCTACGTCAAATTCCTCGCCATGTTCCGGACAAAATGTTGTTTTAACTGCCCCGCCTTCGGCTTCTGGAATGTATGTTTGGACTGGACCGGGGATTGTTGGCGCCAACAATACACAAAGTATTACCATTAACTCAACAGGGACCTATGCTGTTACGGTTGGAACCGGTGCGTGTGCCTATCCCTTAAGTATCGTAGTGGCTTATAATCCAAGTATTGTGTTAACAACAAATTCTGCAACAATTTGCAACGGACAAAGCACAACTTTAAATGTATCGGGTGCCGATGCTTATGTGTGGATGCCGGGCGGTTTAACAGATTCAACGGTTGTTGTTTCGCCATCGGCTACTACAGTATACACCATCACCGGTACAACCGGAATCTGCAGCACCACAATTAATTCAACTGTTATTGTAAATTCCACACCTTCGGTTTTAAGCACTGCATTGCCGGCAAGTATTTGCAGCGGAAGTTCATCAACACTCACTGCAACGGGTGCTACAACATACTCCTGGTTGGGTTTGGGAAGTGCAAATCCTGTTAGCGTGTCACCTATGGCAACAACAACCTATTCTGTAACTGGATTAACAGCTTTTGGATGTTCGGCCACCTCGGCCGTTACGGTTGTTGTAAACCCCTTGCCGACAGTAAGTATCAGTGCAACACCATCAACAAGTTGTTTCGGAAGCAATAATGCATCGGCAATGGCCACCGCAACTAGCGGCACGCCTCCTTACATTTACAATTGGTCGAATGGTGCAACCACAGCGGCAATTGTGGGATTGCTTGCTGGAAATTATAGTGTTACTGTTACCGATTATAGTGGTTGCACTGCAACATCTTTGGTTGTTATAACCCAGCCACCCTTATTAACTTCGGCTATCTCGGCTTCAACCCATGTTTCCTGTTTTGGCGGAAATAATGGGTCCGCCACGGTTTTAGCAAGTGGGGGCACTACGCCATATACCTATAATTGGACGAATGGAGCAAACACTGCAACCAACAACGGATTGATTGCCGGAAATTATAGTGTAACAGTCACCGATTATAACGGATGCACCGCAACAGCTACTGTTGTTATAACTCAGCCACCATTATTAACTTCGACGATTTCAACTGCTGCCAATGTTTCCTGTTATGGGGGCAATAATGGCTCAGCCACGGTTTTGGCAGGTGGAGGTACTTTGCCATATACCTATAATTGGTCGAATGGTGCAACCACAACAACCATCACCGGTTTGATTGCCGGAACTTACAGTGTTACCATCACTGATTTTAAAGGATGCACCGCATCAGCTACTGTTGTTATAACACAACCGCCTTTATTAACAGCAGCAATTTCGGCTTCTGCCAATGTTTCCTGTTTTGGTGGCAACAACGGTTCGGCTACTGTTTTGGCATCGGGAGGAACCACGCCATACAACTACAACTGGTCGAATGGTGCAGCCACAGCAAGCGCAGCGGGATTGATTGCCGGAAGCTACCAGGTTACAGTAACTGATTTTAAAGGATGTTCTGCAACTGCAACTGTTGTTATATCCCAACCTACCTTATTAACCGCAGCTATTCCGGCATCCACAAATGTTTCTTGCTTTGGGGGCAACAACGGGTCGGCTATGCATAGTGCCAATGGTGGTATGATACCCTACACATTTTTATGGTCGAATGGTGCAACCACGTTAATTAACAGTGGTTTGATTGCTGGAAATTATACGGTAACAGTTACAGATTATAATGGATGTACAGCAACATCATCTGTGGTTATAACGCAGCCTCCCTTGTTAACAGCAGATATAACAGATTCGGTAAATGTTTCTTGTTTCGGGTGGAGCAATGGTTCGGCCACTGTTTCAGCAAGCGGTGGCACTCTTTCTTACAGCTATGAATGGTCGAATGGCTCTTCGGAACCAACCACCATTGGTTTATCAGCAGGAACCTATACGGTTACGATTACGGATAGTAATGGGTGTACTGCAACATCGTCAGTAGTCATCAGCCAACCACCTTTACTGATAGCTTCCATTACTATTTCGGGCAATGTTAGTTGCTTTGGTGGAAATAATAGTAGTGCAAGCGTTTCGGCCTCAGGCGGCACTCCAGTGTATGCCTACAACTGGTCGAACGGAGCTACCACCACAACGATTAGTAATTTGACTGCCGGAAACTATAGTGTTACCGTTACCGATTATAATGGGTGTACTGCCAGTTCAACGGTGGTTATAACGCAGCCATCCTTCTTATCTTCAAGTATTTCGATTGCTACAAATATCTTATGCTTTGGTGGTAACACCGGCTCTGCAACAGTGACTGCCACCGGCGGCACAACTCCCTATGCCTACGTTTGGTCGAATGGAGCCACTGCAGCTACCCTAAGCGGTTTGATTGCCGGAAGTTATTCTGTTACCGTAACCGATTATAATGGCTGCACTGCAACAGCCATGAATACCATTGTTCAACCAACACTGTTAACTTTAAATGCTGCTGTGGTTGCCAATGTTTCGTGTTTTGGTGGTAACAACGCCACAGCCATTGTTTCGGCAAGTGGTGGTGTGGCTCCTTATGGGTTCAACTGGTCGAATGGTGCTACTGCTGCAATAAACAGCGGTTTGTCGGCCGGAACATATACCGTTACCGTGACCGATATTAATGGATGTACCGCATCTTCTTCTGTGGTTATTACCCAACCCACCTTGTTAACATCGAGCATTACGGCTTCCACCAATGTGTTGTGTTTTGGCGGAAATAACGGCTCGGCAAGCGTTACCCCAATAGGCGGCACAACACCGTATGCCTATAGCTGGTCGAATGGTGGCAACACCGCTACGATTTCTCCACTGGTTGCAGGCACCTATACGGTTACGATAACAGATTATAATGGATGTACTGCAACTGCTTCGGTGGTTATCACACAGCCCATTATACTCATGTCGAGCATGGCAGCTTCAACGAATGTTTCTTGTTTTGGCGGCAACAATGGCTCGGCAAGCGTTGCCACAACTGGCGGCACAACACCGTATGCTTATAACTGGTCGAATGGCGATAGCACATCCACCATTTCGGGCTTGGCAGCAGGCAGCTATTCGGTTACCACCACAGATAATAGTGGGTGCACCAATACAAATTCTGTTATTATTTCGCAACCAACTGTATTAACTACTGCTATTTCCGCTTCTACTGATGTTTCGTGTTTTGCCGGAAATAATGGAACCGCCACGGTTTTGGCTAACGGTGGCACCACACCCTATACTTACAACTGGTCGACCGGAGCTACCACTACCACAATTGGGGCACTGGCTGCCGGCACCTATTATGTTACCACCACCGACAATTCTGGCTGCAGTGCTTCGGCCTCGGTTGTTATTAATCAACCCACCTTGTTAACTTCGGCTATTTCATTTTTCACTAACGCCACATGCTTGGGCGGAAACAATGGTTCGGCCAATATTTTGGCAACGGGAGGCACAACACCGTATACTTATAATTGGTCGAATGGGGCTACCACTGCTTCAACCACCGGTTTAACGGCAGGAAATTACCTGGTAACCGTCACCGATAATAACGGCTGCACGGCTTCAACTTCGGTAATCATAACGCAACCTCCCATGCTAAGTGTCATGGCTTCGGCAACTGCAAATGTGGCATGTTTTGGTGGAAGCAATGGTGCAGCAGTAGTTTTGGCCACTGGCGGCTCGTTGCCTTATGTGTATAATTGGTCGAATGGCGGAACTACTGCAAGCATTACCGGATTGATTGCCGGAAATTACACCCTTACTGTTACCGATTCGAATGGCTGCTTTGCCATTGCTTCGGTGGTTATTACGCAACCCACCTTGGTAGCCGCTGCTATTTCGGCTTCTGCTAATGTTTCGTGTTTTGGAGGCAACAATGGCACAGCCACTGTTATTGCAAATGGCGGAACGCCTGCCTATACTTACAATTGGTGGAACGGGACGACTACAGCCACAATTGGCGGACTGGCAGCAGGAACGTATTCTGTTACCATCGCGGATAACAACGGGTGCAGCACTTCGGTTTCGGTTATTATAACACAACCCACACTATTAACTTCGGCCATTTCTGCTTCAACCAATGTTTTGTGTTTTGGCGGCAACAACGGCACAGCAGCAGTGGTGTGTGCAGGGGGTACGCCTCCCTACGCTTACAGTTGGTCAACAGGAGCAACCACACAAAACATCAACAATTTGACTGTCGGCAGTTATACGGTAAGCATCAGCGATATATTGGGGTGCAGTTCAACGGCTATAGCAATCATTACACAGCCAACGTTATTAAACACATCTATACCAGCTTTCGCTAATGTTAGCTGTTTTGGCGGCAACAACGGAACCGCCACCGCACTGGCTGTTGGCGGTACCCTTCCTTATGGCTATCATTGGTCGAACGGGGCAACCACAGCTACAATCAACGGTTTGTTGGCAGGAAATTATACGGTAACGGTTACCGATAATAACGGATGCACAGCATCATCCTTGGTTATTATTTCGCAGCCCCCCGTTTTAGCTGCTTTGGCATCGACAACAGCCAATGTGGCTTGTTTTGGCGGCAACAACGGTTCGGCAACTGTTGTGGCTAGTGGTGGCACAACGCCCTATACGTATCAATGGTCGAATGGGGCAACCACGGCTGCTGTGGCAGGTTTGATTGCCGGCAATTACACGGTAACTGTAACAGATTTCAATGGATGTTCGGCCATTTCGGCCACGGTTGTTACCCAACCCACCTTGTTGACAGCTTCCATTCCACTATTTACCCATGTTTGGTGTGTTGGCGGCAACAACGGTTCAGCCATGGTTTCGGGTAGCGGAGGCACAACACCTTACACTTTCCTTTGGTCGAATGGGGCAACCACGCCCAATATTTCGGGCTTAACGGCCGGAACTTACTCGGTTGCGGTGACCGACAATCATGGTTGCACTGCTTCATCAACTATTACTTTAACGGCTACCCTTG
Organism: Bacteroidota bacterium; assembly: GCA_037128515.1. Lineage (GTDB taxonomy): Bacteria > Bacteroidota > Bacteroidia > Bacteroidales > CAIWKO01 > CAIWKO01. Next base: position 10,751 of record JBAXWF010000085.1, read on the forward strand.
CAAGCAATCCGAATTTTGCTGCCATTCCGCCTATTTGTGAGGGTAGCGCACCACCCTTGTTGGGAAACATTTCGCCCAATGGCATTTCGGGAACGTGGAGCCCTGCCCTAATCAACAACACCAACAGCGGAAGCTATACTTTTACACCCAATGCCGGACAATGTGCCAACTCGCAAACGCTCGCCATAAGCATTACACCACTGCAAACACCGCAGGTTATTGCCATTCCTCCTTTCTGCTCCGGGTCAACAGCACCACCACTGATAATGCCTCCGGGCATGACGGGAACTTGGTTTCCGGCTACCATTGACAATTCGAGCAACGGAACCTACACATTTACACCCGATGCCGATGAATGTGCTGTTCCGCAAACATTAAGTATCACCATCATTCCTCAGACTATTCCGAGCTTTGCTCCGGTTGCGGCTTTTTGCTCTGGTGCGCTTGCTCCGGTGTTGCCCACCACGTCGTTAAACGGTGTTACAGGCTATTGGAGTCCGTCGGTGGTGAACAATACGCAAAGTGCTATTTACACTTTTTATCCTAATTTTTGGGAATGTGCCACCACCCAATACCTCACAATTACGGTTACACCCCAAACCATTCCGAACATTGCTTCGATACCGGCTTTTTGCGAAGGCACCTTGGCACCGCAGTTAGCAAACACATCGTTGAACGGCATAACAGGCACCTGGTTGCCAGCTATCATCAATAATACAAGTAGTGCCACTTATAACTTTACGCCTACGGCCGGCATTTGTGCCACACATGCCTTGCTCAACGTTACAGTGAATCCGCAGCCCGACATTGTGGCAACAGCAGCACCGGCAATAGTTTGCACGGGCAATAGCACGGTTCTTTCGGCCACGGGTGGCAACACCTATCATTGGATGCCGGGCAACCTATCGGGTTCTTCAATAAATTGTACACCTATGGCAGCTATGGTTTATACGGTTACCTCCACATCGGCATCCGGATGCACTGCATCGACTACCCTGAGCATTAGCATAGCTCCCACGGTGCCCATCTATTTTTCGGCCTATCCTTTTGAGGGTTGCGTGCCCTTAACCACCAATTTTAATTTTATTCCCAACTCCTTGGTAAATAACGCCTCCTTGCATTGGAACTTTGGCGACCCGCTCACAACCACCGATGTGTCGACGCAGCTTTCGCCTTCGTATACCTACACCCATCAGGGCAATTTTGTGGTTTCGCTCAACGGTTTTTCGGTGTACGGATGCCCGGTGGCGGCTTACGACACCCTGGTGGTGTGGCCAAAACCGGTAGCCGATTTTATGACACATCCCGAAGTGGGGCAAACCGACGATCCTTTGATTTATTTCTACGACCAATCGGTGGGGGCTACCTATTGGAGTTGGAATTTTGGCGACGACAATTCGGGCAACAACAATTATTCGTTGTTGCAAAACCCTTCGCATAATTATACCGATAGTGGTAGTTTTGTGGTAGAACTGATTGTTGAAAACAACCACGGCTGTAGCGACACGGCTGTGAAAACGGTTAAAATTATCGAATCGTTTGTTATTTGGGTTCCCAGTGCTTTTACACCCAACGGCGACGGAAATAACGAGGGTTTTCGTGCACAAGGTGTGGGTATAGACGAAAGCAAATTCACCTTGTATGTTTTCGACCGCTGGGGCAAAGAAATGTTTAAAACCCACGATTTTTATGAAGCGTGGGGCGGTAAAAACGGAAATAACGATTTGGAATGCGAACAAGGTGTTTATGTGTGGCTGATTGATGTTACCGAAAAAGCAGGGCTTCAACACACGCTTAAGGGCACGGTAACGCTAATTCGGTAATGGGTGGTTGCCCCATGCTAAAGGGTCTATTTTATTGAATGGGATTCGGCTATTTGACTATGGGCTGGGTGGGGTGGATTGTGAATTTTTGTTGACAGAATTGTTTTTAAAGGTTTTTACAATTTGGTTTATTTATGTTATTGATTTTTAATTTCATGCTTGAACAAAAATTGAACGTGGCTTGGTCATTCTTCTAAAAAATGTGATTTTACGGTCAAATTGTGGTGAACTAAGTTCAAACCCCGGGACACTAAGATTCAAAAGGGGAAGACCAAGATTCAAAAAGGGGAACACCGCGCATAAAAAAAGATTGACCACTTTTACTTTCTCCTGCATAAAGATTCAAAGAACGCAGGCTAAATTTCGGCCGATAAAGTAAGCCGAACTTTGCTCAAAACCATAAAAAAGTACGCTAACGTCCCACGATTTTTAAAACTGTGTTCATGCCTAAATAACCTTGACCGTTTTAACTGATTTGGTAAGGCTATTTATTTTATAATATCTTTAGAAAGGAAAGGTGCAAGATATTTCAGGCATCCACAGGTATTTTAAAATGATTTTGTATTTAATGTCATAATACAAATTTTCGGGTTCACAGTAAATGATTGTTAACATGCGATTTTAAAGCGTGATTTTTAGGAATAATTATCCTGAACCATTTTACAAAAACGGAAAACACCCTCAAAAAAAACAAAGACTCCGTGGCAACACCCTTGGGCGACGCGGCAACACCTGAGGGTTTTGTTACAACACCTTTGTGATTTGTGGCAACACCCGAA
>JBAXWF010000086.1:0-12816 GCA_037128515.1 Bacteroidota bacterium
TGGGCAAAGCTAAGAATTTTTAGATCTCTCCCCAACTATTGTGGTTGACCCCTTACTCTTCTGATTTGTAAAATTACGAAATTTTAAACACTGAAATTCTACATGTTGCATGTTCATAATTGCTGTTTTAATTTTTTATCGGACAATAGTGATGTAAAATTAGAAAAAATTATGATACCCGGTTCGTAAAATGACTTATATCAGCAAAACGCTTGCTCTTTTAAAAAATAAAAGCCCTGTATAAAGGCTTTTAGCAGAAAACTATTGTTGTGAATGAACTGCCAGTCCGCTTCTGAGCTTAGGCTCAAACCATGTAGTTTTTGGTGGCATAACATTGCCGGTATCTGCTATAGCGATTAACTGTTTCATCGAAACGGCATAAAGAGCAAAGGCTGCTTTCATTTCGCCCGAATCAACACCCTTCTTCAATTCGCCCAGCCCCCCCATTTCCTTTATAGTTTTACCATACAAGTCTTTTATTTTTTATGCTATTATTCATCAATACAAATTTCTGTATTCACTTATAAATCTTATTTATATACTGCATTGCATGAACAAATTTTATCCGTTGGCGAATTGTTGCAAAGGTGTATTTACAATTCAACACACCAAATGTATTTATTTTACACATGCCAAACTAAATTGTAACAAAATATTTTTATTGCCGTAATTCTTTTATTTTTATACAAAACACATTTTTGTTACGACGTTGCAAGTCGGACATCCAACGTAACAAAATGCAGATTAAATGGATAAAAATAATAAAAAAATACAATACACTGCAACTAGGGTAGTGCCTTTGCTTGTGGCCAGTGTGGGTTGCCACAAATCGCTTTTACAACCCATGCCTACTGGGTTTGTTACCTACCTATAAAGAACCGCCACCGATTTTGGGCTGTTTTTTTGTCGGTTTAACTATAGTATAAAGTGTATAAATGGAAATTTTAGCGGGATAAAAAAGCCGAACAGTCAGTTTTAACATATATACAATAAACAATAAATTAAAAGTTCTGTTGGTAAGATGCTTATACATTAAAACGGTTGTATCTATTGATTTAATAATGTTGCGAATTAGAATACCTAATTTACTTATTTTTAAAAGAATGATTTAATTTCAAACCACACATTTCTAAACTAGTGAGGTGCCTACTGCAATTATTTTGTCTACAATTGTGTTTTTTTTTTAAAAATCAATGAAATATATGAAAACCTGTATTATATTTGTACTTTAATTTCAAAAAATACAGCTATGAAAAAAAGTTATAAACTGGATACACGAAGTGTGGAATATGCAGCAAAAAAGATTCGTACACTTTCGCATCCCAGAAGAATTGAAATTGTTAAATTGCTTGAACAAAATGAACAAATGAGTGTAACACAGATTTACGAACGATTAAATATCATTCAGGCTGAAACCTCGCACCATTTGGCACTTTTAAAAGATTATGGTATTTTGAAAAAAGTGAGAATGGGCAAAAAAAGCATTTATTCTATTAACCAAAAAGCCTTGGAAGACATTATTAGTGTTTCCGAAGAGTTAAACAAACTGAAATAAATTTTTGTTTTACGTTTTTAAAATAGCTTGTTGTTTTTGCAACACCAATTTTAAACTTTTAGATTAAAGGAATGCGCGTATTTAATGCATGAGCAGTGAAACGGGTGTTCCTTTTTTTATTTCATTACGCTCAGAATCAGGATGGTTACACGAAAAAAAATCCTGTAAATGAATGCGGACTACAGTTGCTGATATTTTAATCCATTACACCTTTTTAAGTGTAAAACCAAAGGTGGTTCCCACCCCCAAACTGCTACGCACATTGATGGTTTGATTGTGCGCTTCAATAATGTGTTTCACAATGGCCAACCCCAATCCGCTGCCACTGTTGTCGATGGTTCGTCCATAATTGGTGCGAAAAAAGCGTTCGAAAATGCGCGGAACGTCGGTTTGGGCAATTCCTATGCCATTGTCGGCCACTTCAATCAGCATTTGTTCGTCCATATCGTAAAAAGATATTTTGGTGCGGCCATTTTGTTTGCCATATTTAATGGAGTTTTCAATCAAATTGTTCAATACCTGCCGAATTTTTTCTTTATCGGCCAACACCATTATAGGGGTTACGTTGTTGTAATTAACACTAATGCTACAATCTTTTTCCCGCGCTTTTATGTCGTAAAACTCAACAATATCTTTTGAAAGCGAAACAATGTCGAACTTCTCAAATTCCAAATGCTGAATATCGGATTCCAATTTCGACAAAATATCCAAATCATTAACAATGGCAATCATTCGGTTGATGCTTTTTTCGGCACGCAGCAAATATTCTTTGTTGATACTTTCGTCTTCAAGTCCACCGTCCAAGAGTGTTAACACATAACCTTGTATGTTGAAAATAGGTGTTTTTAGTTCGTGCGAAACATTGCCCAAAAAATCGCGCCTGTAGGTTTCTAATTTTTTTAAATTTTCCACCTCGTTTTTTTGATCTTCGGCCCATTTCACCACTTCTTTTTCGGCATTCTCCAACCAGTTCGCATCGATGGTTGCTTTTTGTTTTGGCGCTTTCAAATTATGTATGGTTTTATAAAGAATGCGAATTTTTTTGTAAATAAAATTTTCTATAACTTGCCAAACCACAAGATAAACCGCCAAAAAAAGCACAACACCAACAATAGCCAAAAACCACCAATTCACCTTGTCGGACGAAACTAAAAAGGCATAGGCCAAACAGGTTATAAAGAAAAAAAGCAAAACAAATAGGGATATTCTTAAAGAGATGGCCTGCGGATTATTGCTTTTCATTTTACTTCAAATTTGTAACCAACGCCTTTAACGGTTTTAATGTTATCGATACCAATTTTTTCGCGAAGTTTGCGAATATGCACATCAATGGTTCGTTCGCCCACAATGACATTGTCGCCCCAAACGTGTGAAAAAATTTCGTCGCGGTTAAACACTTTGTTGGGTTTGGATGCTAAAACCAATAGTAGTTCAAACTCTTTGCGAGGCAAAACAATTTCCTGATGATCTTTAAAAACTAAATATCGTTCCTGATCAATAATAAGATTTTCGATTTCGAGCGTGGTTTTTGGATTTTCAGGGTCCGATGGGTATCGTCGCAACAAGGCATTGATGCGACTCACAAAAACACGGGGTTTCACCGGTTTCGAAATGTAATCGTCGGCGCCGGCATCCAATCCGGCAATTTGCGAGTAATCTTCGCCGCGTGCTGTCAAAAATAGGATTAGTGTTTTTTTTAACTGCGGAATCTTTTTCAATTCAATACAGGTTTCAATACCATCAATGCCCGGCATCATCACATCCAAAACAATAATATGCGGAATCACCTCTGTAGCAATTTTTATGGCCTCTTTGCCGTCGTTGGCAGTGTAAACTTTAAAGCCCTCGCGTTTGAGGTTGTAGCCTAAAAACTCAACAATATCGGGTTCGTCGTCAACCAAAAGAATGCTAAATTCATTATCCATACTTGACTATATTTATACAAAGGTAAAAATTAATACGTTGAAATTGTTATATGCCTAAACGGATTTATAAAACTTCACAAAAAATTAATGGGTACTTTACAATTACTTAATATGAAACACTTTTTTCGAGCCACGCAACAGCCAAGTTTCCGCACTGATTCATTGTTGTGTGCATCGCCACAAAACCATGCTCTTTTATCACGATAAAAAGGTTTGCTCCAAGAATTTTTAAAACGCTTTCGGCCAATTCAAGCGTTCCATAGGGCACTTTTTCATCGGTTTCGGGTATACCAAGCAAGGATGCATTTTGAGTTATGAGTTGGTTGTGGCCATGAAATATGGCGTTTACATCGGGTCGGTTTTTATAAATGGTATAATGCATAAAACTTTCGGACGATGGCGGACGCAAACCGCTTATTAAAATCTCTTTGGTTGCGATGTTACAATCATGCACCTCCACAAAACAATCATCCGTCAAAGTATCTTTTAACCCGATACACGTTCCGGTGATAATAAAGGTATTGCGCTGGGTGCGGAAACTCAAATTACCATACGACCCGCCGGGATAGGGCGGTGCCAATCCTTTTTCGTGAAACAGACTGCACCACGTTTTTAATAGCGGCAAATCGGGATGTGTGGGTGGTTTTTTGTGTTTAAAAACCGTTTGAAACTTCACCCCTGAATAGGCTTCGCTCATAATCCGAAAAGTGTTTTAATTTCAGTACCATTGGGTTTAATAATGCCTTTTTCGGTGATAATGCCGGTAATATATTTTGCCGGAGTTACATCAAAGGCCGGGTTTACTGCCGGCGAACCGGGCGAACACACCAAAACTTGGTGCATGCTGCCCGTTTTGTCGGGGCCGGTTTGATACAACACTTCATCGGCACTGCGTTCTTCAATCGGAATTTTGCTCCCATCGGCACAAGCCAAATCAAAAGTTGAAGTGGGTGCTGCCACATAAAAAGGTATTCCGAATTCTTTGGCAACAATGGCTTTTTCTAAGGTACCTATTTTGTTGGCAACATCGCCATTGGCAGCAATGCGGTCGGCCCCCACAATCATTAAATTAATTTTGCCCAACGACATCAAATGTGCCCCGGCGTTGTCGGGAATAATGGTGTGCTGTATGTTTTCGTTTTTCAGTTCCCAAGCCGTTAATCGTGCCCCCTGACTGCGCGGCCGGGTTTCGTCAACATAAACAAAAACTTTTTTGCCCGAACGGGCCGCCTCGTAAACAGGCGAAAGAGCCGAACCAAAGTTTGTGAAAGCCAACCAACCGGCATTGCAATGGGTTGCTATGTTGCAACCATCGTTTATCAAGTCGTTGCCAAATTCACCAATTTTTTTGCAAGCATCCACATCTTCCTGTGCAATGGCTTCGGCTTGCACAATGGCATCTTCAAAACAATGCATTCCTGAACCAAACACACGTTCGGTAGCATAAAACAGGTTGCGGGCTGTGGGACGCGTGGCTTCAATTTCGGCTTTTGCATTGGTTACAAATTTTTCGTAATTGTTGCTGCCTGCCTCCAAAAATGCTTGAGCCATGGCATAACCAGCAGTAACTCCAATGGCACCGGCACCACGCACAATCATTGTTTTAATAGCGTCGCAGGTTTGTTTGTAGGTTTTCGATTCGTAAATTTTAAAATCAAAAGGCAAGAGGTTTTGTTCAATAAGAAAAACAGTGCTTTTTTCCATCCACACTGTGCGGTAGTTAGTTCCTTTAACATGCATATTATTTCTGTTTGACCATAAAAGTACATTTTTTTGCTGGGCTAATTTGTGCTTATTTAAAAAAAAACTCAATGTATGTAAACAGAAAATTATATTTTTACATACTTCAAACGATTATTGCATGATGAAGCGGTTTTTAAAAACAGAACATTTCACATTTAATTCAAAAACGGTTTTCTTTCCTGTTTTTATGGCAGCGCTATGCTGTAGTGCTTATTATGAATCCTTTTCGTTCGAATTAAACTCCCGTTACAACGGCATAGTGAGTTGGAATTCGATGGAAAACATGTATACCAATGCGCGGGTAATATTGTTTGCAAATTGCTTGATTATGGGAACAGTGGTATTTTTGGCCACATTGTTTTTGCTGAACTTTTTAAACCGAAAATTCAGGTTTGTTAAACCCGAATTGAAACTCTTGAATTTTACAAGTTTGTTTGGTGTGTTGGCAACGGTGTATATTCTTTTTTCGCCAGGCCAATTATTCAGCATACGTTTTCTTTTTGGGATAACGGTTTTTATTTTGTTGGTTCTGTTGCTTCATATCATTTTCCGGAAGAAAAACCGGCATGTATTTAATTATGCCGAATTTAGTATCTGGAGCCTATTAACTGGTTTTTTGATTTATTTAATTGTTGATTACCTTTGGTTGTTGTACTATAACAAACATTTGAACCCCATAACTGAAAATATTTTTTATTTGGGAGGTGCCATTGTAGTTGTTGCGCAAGTATTATTTGTTTTTACAAAAATTACATTTACACACCTGAAAAAGCATTTGCATTGGTTGGTATGGTTTGCATTGCACACGTTTGTTACAAACGAAGTGGTGTATTCGCTCAATCAACATGGTGTGGCATGCCACCCGCTCATTATTTTGCTTTCGGGTTTTCTGGTTATTTTATGTATTTCGTATTTCTTTATTATCAAAAAAGGCCCAACGTGCAACAGATATTTTGGGAGTTTACAGAAATTGTATTTTCCCATTACGCTTTGTATTGTTGTGTTGCATGGTTATTTTTTACTTTGTTTGCCAAACCCTCATGAATTGTTCGAAACGGCAAACCCTGCCAATGCCATGATGCGAACATTTGTTTTTCACGAAATACCATTTCTTGACTACATCAACTCGCACATGTTGTCCGAAACTTTTTTCGGATATATCTACATTGCCCTTAACGGGTATTCCGGTACTATGGAATTTTCGGTATACGATTACATGTTTTTTGTGGTTTATATTCTGATTGCTTACTATTGGTTGCGCGAAATTACGGGCGATGGTGCTTTGGCATTTGGTTTTGCTTTGTTTTTTCCTTTTCTAATGGCTGTGTTAAGCGGGTTGTTATGTGTTGCTTTTGTTTCGGTTTTTTTATTAAAAAGGGTGTGGCAGCATCCTTCTATTAAAAACTATTTACTGAACTTTTTTTGGATGTTCTTTTTATTATTGTGGAGATTGGATGCCGGTGTGTCAAATTTAACCGCACAAACGGTTCTTTTGTTGATAATTGCCCTATTAAACACGGTACATAGAAAAAACATGTTAAAAGCACTTCTTCTGTTTATAGGCGGGATGTTGATTTTGTTGCTGGCTGCATGGTTACTGCAACCCAATTTGTTTGTTACTATAAAACAAGCATTGTTTTATTTCAAGTCCAATCAAGCTTTTGGCACGTTAACCTTGGGCGATGTTACCCAAAGATTGTTTGTTGTACAGCATATTTTATTTCCGGCAGTTTTTACCATAATGGCTTTATGGACCTTGGTAAAATACAAGCAATTTAAAAACAAACATTTCTTTTTGTGGATGAATGTTATATTTTTTATTGTTTTTTTCTTCAGCAATTATCAGCGCGGTATTGTTTGTCATGGATTTAATGTTAATACCGACGGATGGCTCGCCTCATTTTCATTTCTTATATTTGGATTGTTTGCTTTACTTTTGGTGCAACACAAAAGCAAAACCATGCAACAAGCCGTATTTATTGTTAGCTTGTTTTTGGCAATTCTTATTTTCAAGTTTCCGGATTGTAAGGGGTATCTCTCCGAATCGGATAATTTTTACACTTCCTATTTACAATACAAACCCTTCAAAAAAACCAACGAAAAAATACTTCGATATATTCCGGACCAAAACTTTGAACTAGAGAATTATTATGAGTTGAACGACTTTTTGAAAACCAACTTCTCTGCTAAGGCAACTTTTCTTGACTTTTCGAATACCCCCATTTTGTATTTTTATACAAGCAGGCAAGTGCCATCGTATTTCAATCAGTACTTGCAAAACACGCCTGATGAATATCTACAAAAGGAAAACTTGAAGAAATTGTCAGGAATGGATGTGCCTGTGGTGGTTTATGCAAATGTGCCAAAAACGTGGTTCGATTTTACGGATGGTGTTGAAAATTCCGCAAGATACTTTTTAGTTGCTGAGCATATTTATCAAAACTATCATCCTTTTATTTTAATAAGCAAACATACGATTTGGATTAAAAATGGTTTGAATTTAAACCAAGGAAATTATCAAGCGGATACCATATCAATTAAACCTCAGTTGACAGCCTTAAGAAAATTAGCATATCTTGAGGGTATTCGTGCAGCAAACTATAACCTGCCGTTGCAATATTCCTGGAAAAATTCGGATATTTCGAAATTCAATAATCATTATGAAATAGCCATGCCCGCGAGTATCGACAAAACTTCGGGAAATTATCTGGAGTTTGAACTCGAAAACACATCAGGCCAAGAGATGAATGGCACTTTGATATTGCAAAAAGATAGCATCAATGTGGGTTCGTTTCACTTTGTTGTTATGAACAAAACCAAGGCAGCGAAATATCGTATCAGAATTTCGACTCAATATGCCTGGTATGCGAAACAGCCCAACAGGTTGGTTTTTATTTTTGATAATGAAGCATTTTTACCCGAAATTAGTTCAATACGTTTGTTAAAAGCACAGTATAGTGAAAACTAATACCCAAATAAAAATTGACCATTACCTCGGTAATTTTATTGCTATTGTAATAAATTGGCTGGTACGATTGTTGGGTTTTATTTTGCGTTTAGACCATTCACTACATAAAAACCCCAAGACGATTGTGGTTTGTAAATATAAGGGGATGGGGGGCATTGTGCAAACCACTCCTTTGTTACAAACCCTCCGATTAAATTTCCCCGATACAAAAATTGTATTCGTATCAACAAAAGCAAATATCGGTATTCTTTCAAAAATTCCATTTATCGACAGGATAATAACAATTGACGACAAATCGGTTTTTCAATTGATTTTTACCACCATTAAAACTCTTTTTTCGCTGTGGAAACTCAGAGTCAGCATATATCTTGATTTAGAAATCTATTCAAATTTCAGTAGCCTGATTACCACCTTGAGCTTGGCGCGAAACAGGGCAGGATTTTACAGACAAGCAAGCCATTATCGCATGGGGATTTATACGCACATGATGTATTATAATTTAAAAGCACCTATTTCAAAAATATATCTGCAATTTGCACACCTTCTGAATTGTAAGAAGTTTAATTATGATTTGTTCGCTTTTGCAATAGATGAATCGAATTCGTTTTATAATCAATGTCATTTGACTAGGGGAGAGTATATCATTATAAATCCGAATACTTCTGATTTACGAATAGAACGCCGTTGGCCAAAAGAAAAATTTATTGAATTGATTCAGAAAATTATTTACGCGTATCCGGATTATAAAATTGTATTAATTGGCGCAAAATCAGAGAAAGCGTATATTGCCGAAATTTCTTGCTGTTTTAATAATCCAAAAGTAATTAACGTTTCGGGCTTAACCCTGCTTGATGATTTGCTATATTTAGTAAAACATGCGGGCTTGTTGATAACCAATGATACCGGGCCCATGCATCTGGCATTTTCTTATAAGGTTAAATGTTTATCGCTGTTTGGTCCATGTGCTCCCGATTTATATGGAGAAAACGAAAATGGTTTTGTGGTTTATAACAATGTGTACTGCAGCCCCTGTGTGCACGAATTTGATATTCCGCCTTGCAAAGGCAACAACCAATGTATGCAAACCATCACAGTGGAACAGGTTTGGGATGTGATGCTAGGTGCATTGAACCATGAAACAGCCACACCGCTAATTCCACATACTATTAGCTATATCGGTAAAAACCAGGAGGTTTTAGGGGTGGCGTATCGTGGTTAACGATATTTATAATCCAAAAGATTATTTGCAAGAGGAATTAGACAGTTAGGTTATTAATATACTGTTGCTTACTACTTTTCTTTTAGTTCATACACAAAGAAGGTTCCTGACACAGCATAAGGCACCGTATCGATATTCCACACATAGGTTTTGATGGAGGAGGCTTCGGGTGGTAATTTGTGAACCAACATGCCGTTGACAAAATTGTTGTTATCCCCTTTATAATAAAGCTTCAACCAGTTTAAACTGATGTATTGATACGCTATGTTTTTGGAATCTTTGTCGCTGACATCGATAACAAGGCGTGTATTGAAAGGAACTGCTGGTGTGGCAAAATTTAGTTTGTATCCCAAATACAGCGTTTTTCCTACAAGGCTATCGGTTTTAAACTCATCGATGTTGAAATATTCGCTTCGGATGTTTGTTTTTGAATTAACGGGCAAGGTTTTTAATAATACTTTTTCGTAAAAGTGTTTTCGCTTTAGCAAAAGCAGTTTGGTGTTGCGGTCGTAATCCAGGCTATCGTAATATTGCCGCCAGTTGCCTATTTCGTCGGGTTTCACTATTTGATATTCTTCGTCAGTGGAAGGAAAATTCCAGTATTGCATTGCACTTTGGGTGCCACCCGAGCGATAGTTAAAAAAGGTCCAGCAAAAATGTTTCACACTGTTACCGCCAATGGTTGCCGGAAAGGGATTGGGAGGCGTATGGAGGCACACGTTCTGAAAAAATCGTTGAGGAAAACGGTCTTCGGGATAAATATTGTAGTGCGACAAATTGAGCGAATACATAAAATTGACAGGAAAAAACAAACACGGGATGAGCACCACGAAGAGCCATTTTTTGTTAATGACTGCAAAGAGCCTGTCGGTGAGAAAAACCAGCGACCCTATGAAATAAGGAAACAGATATAAGCCCACGCGGTCTTCGGGATAGTTGACTTTCATCACTTTTCCTAGAAATAAAATAACTGCAATGTTGCCACACAATAACAGAAAAAAAGTGAGGTAGGGTTGGAAAATGATGTTCAGTTTACTGTTTTTGATCAGCAAAAACCCGGCAATGACGATTTGCACGAGAAACAATATCATGAAAATGTAAGGAAACACCCAATTGCTCATGCCTGAGAGCATGGTTGAAATGGAAAACACGGTGAGTTTCCAAAATCCGAGCAAGCTGCCATAGTATAAAGCACCGTGTTGTTTGAGGGCAAACATATAAAACACCGCGAAAAGAAGCGGAGCGATACCCACCAAAAGATAAAGCAGGAATTGTTTGAGGTTTTTTGCAATGCCTTGTTTGATGTGCACCAAATTGTGTAGCATCAACAAACCAATGATTGCCGAGAACGAAACCAGAAGGGTGAGGTTGGCAGAAAGAGCCAACAGCCCAAAAAGCAGGCAATAGAAATGGTGTTTCAATTGGTTTTGCTGCAAGCATTTGAAAAACCAAAACAGGGCTGCTGCCAAAAACGCCATCGACATGCCGTAGCCACGACTGATGCAAAAAAAATCGACCATGGCGGTTGAAAGTGTTAGTGCCAAAATGAACACCCACCGCGAAAGTTTTTGTTGCAAAAAGCTGCTGAGCCTTACGCAATAGTAAAAATAGAGCGGAAACATCAACACATTGGGCATGCGTAGCCACAAAGGGGCATCGCCAAAAAGGCTATAGAACAAGCTGGTGAGTGCCGAATTGAGGAAATGATTGTTGGCATCCCAGCCCGAGAGAAAGGGAATGAAACGGTGATTTTGTATGAAATAGAAAAACGTGGCCACCTCGTCGTGCATAAATGGCACGGCAATGGCTTTGAGCCAAACAAACACCCATGTGCACACAAACAACACATAAAGGATGCGTTTCTCGGTTTTTGAAAAGGGGTGGTCAAGTATCATGGAGGCGTGGTTGCTTGATTAATTAGTCAAAACTACAAATTTTTTTTGATTGGCAAATCGGAATTATACAGAAGCTGAAAAACCAGTGTGGTTGAGATGCTTTAAAAATGGGAAAGGCAAAGAATATAGTTCTTTGCCTTTCCCATTTTATACTTTGCGGTTGTTTAGTATAAGTTACACTTTGTTTTTGTGTTATACTATGAACCTTATTCCTTAATGAATTTCTTATTTAATATGCCGTTTTCGGTTTGTAGTTGAATGAAATAGATTCCAGGATTCAAGACCGAGGTAGATAAATTGAGGTGTGTATGAACGGGATTGACCTGTGTGCCAAAATAATGGAACGCTACCCTGCTATGCTTGTTTTGGCCATGACTTCGTATGACCAGTTATCGTACATCGAAAAAATGATGAATAACGGTGCATCGGGCTATATGCTAAAGAATTCGGATACGGAAGAAATTATTGATGCGGTGCAAGAGCTATTGGCAGGCAACAAGTATTTGGGAGCCGGTATACAGGAAATACTAAACCAACGGAAAAACAAAAACAGCGGCAAACCCATACTCACATCGAGAGAGAAAGAAGTGCTGCAATTGGTTGTGAAAGGATTAACCAATCAGGAAATAGCAAACACCTTGTTTATTAGTTTGCAAACGGCAATTACCCACCGCAAAAACACGCTAATTAAAATGGAAGCCAAAAACACAGCCGAAATGGTGAGGCTTGCTATTGAACAGGGGTTTGTGGATTAGGGGTTTGCAGAGACTTTGTTTTTGAATAATACCATGGCATGGGATGTGGGTGGAATGAAGGATAATGAGTTGGGTGTTTGGCTGAGGCGAAGTTATGGGTTGGTTTATTCTTTATATGTTTCAACAATTTGATAGAGCAAATCCTCTAATTTTTTTAAACGGTTTGCATCAACATCTTCATAAAAACTACTTGGACTATTGGTTTTAAGATTAAAATTAGCTTTTTGATTTTGGTAAGTTATTTGTGCTGTAATGGTCTCGGTATGTCCGAATTTATTTAATAAACCCTTACTCAAATCTTTATTAATACTGATAAATAAGTTTTGTTCATTTACAAAATTGATGATGGTTTTTATATCATTTTTTTTTAAAGCAATTGTGTCTGCATAAGCAACATCATTGGCATCAATTTTATAAATGAGAATTCCTTTTTTTAAAATCCATTTCCTTTCTTTTGCATCAAATGTGTGATTATAACTGTCGTCGTTATAAACTCCAAAAACAATTTCAAAACCTAGCTCTTTTTGTATCGCATTGGTTTCAATGGAATTGTTATTGTTTTGGGTATGCCCTTTTGCATAAAATGTGATTAGAAGGAAAAGCAGGACAATTTTTTTCATACGGTTTATTTTATGGTTATGAGCTTATTGTTTATTTTCTTGCCTTGAAGTAATAGAGCATCATCGGTTATAGTTTTTTTGTTCTGACTAACGTTCTTTCAAAATTCTAATTATTATGTTTTTGTAAAAACCAAGT
>JBAXWF010000087.1:0-11496 GCA_037128515.1 Bacteroidota bacterium
TGCCCAGTACGACAGTTTAGCAAACTGTTGGTTTCAGCCACTCACCCATCTCTCCGGGTAAGCTGAATTAATGTTATCCATATGAAACAAAGAACGGCTTACATTTTTCCTCTCGTTTTTCAAAAGGGAGTGCAAAAGTATGAAATACTTTTTTATTTACAAACTTTTTTTTTAATTAATACGTAAAAGATTCGTGAACCTCCTACATTTTTCTACCGGGATAAACCTTTAATGCCTCCTCCAGACATTTCATCGACATTTTTAAATCTTCAACATTCAACACATAGCTTATACGAACTTCATTTTTGCCAAGCCCGCAGGTTGAATAAAACCCAGTTGCAGGTGCTAACATCACTGTTTGATTCTCATATGCAAAGTCTTCGAGTAACCATTGGCAGAATTTATCCGAATCATCAATTGGTAAGCGTGCAACCGCATAAAAAGCACCTTTTGGCTCTGGACAAAAACACCCGGGTATTTTATTTATCGATTCCACAACAATATTTCTGCGCAATATATACTCAGCCAAAACTTTATCGAAATACGATTGTGGGGTATCTATAGCTGCTTCCGAAAGCACCTGCCCGAATGTAGGCGGGCTTAGCCTTGCCTGTGCAAATTTCATGGCAACATTATAAATGTCTTTATTCCGCGTTATAAAGGTTCCTATTCTTGCACCGCATGCACTATAACGTTTCGAAACTGAATCAAGAAGTATTACATTTTGGTCGATGTCTTTCAAATTCATTACCGAAAAATGTTCTTCACCATCATAACAAAACTCTCGATACACCTCATCCGAGAATAAATACAAATCGTATTTTAATACAAGTAAACGCAACTCCTGCAATTCCGCTTCAGAATATAAATAACCAGTAGGATTATTCGGATTGCAAATCATAATGGCTTTAGTTTTTGGTGTAATCAATTTCTCAAATTCGCTAATAGGGGGTAAAGCAAAACCGGTTTCGATATTCGAAATTACGGGTTTTACATTCACGCCTGCAGTTATGGCAAAACCGTTATAATTTGCATAAAATGGCTCAGGAATAATAACTTCATCGCCCGGATTTAAACAGGTCATAAAAGCAAACAATATGCCTTCCGAACCACCGCATGTAACAATAATCTGGTCTTCAGAGATAGTAATGTTACACTTCTTATAATATTCAACTAATTTTTTTCGGTACGAAAGTATTCCCGCCGAATGACTGTATTCAACCACTTTAATGGACGTATGTTTTAAAACATCCATGGCTCCTTCAGGTGTTTCAATATCAGGTTGTCCAATATTTAAATGATAAACTTTTCTACCTTTTCGTTTTGCTTCTTCAGCATACGGAACTAATTTGCGAATTGGTGAAGCCGGCATAGCGAGGCCTTTTTCAGATATTTTTGGCATAAATTAAAACTTTAATAAATAAAAAAACCGGCAAAATGTTTTGCCGGTACAAATTTTTAACTTTTTTTCGAATAAAAGAAAAGAAATCTTTAAAAATCTATACTATTTTGTATCTTTTGCTACAACGGTCCCTTTAATAGTTAGTATTATTGTTGAATTTGTAGCATTTGATATAACAGTAATTGATTTGTTGAAAGTGTTAACAGTGTTAGTATTATAACCAACATTAATTACTCCACTTTGGCCCGGGAGAATGGGTTCTTTACTCCAGGTTGGTGTCGTACATCCACACGATTTTCTTACGTCGGATAGTATTAAAGGTTCATTACCAGTGTTTTTAAATATAAAAACACAATTGCCATCTGCACCTTGCTGTATGGTGCCATAATCATGTTCTAGGTTTACGAACGTAATTTCAGGGCCATCTGCTTTTTTTGTCGTCGAAGTTTGTGATTTTGCAGTAAAAGCTACAAGGAATAGCAGAGTAAAAATTATTGATAGTTTTTTCATATTAGAGGGTATTAATTGAAGTTTATTTTTTGTTAATTAGCTGTGGGTGTAAAGCCACTATTTACTTGTTTTTCAGGCAATACTTCAGTGGGTTTCTGTATAATATTCCCCTTAATACTTAAGGTTAAAGTGCCTTCAGTTGCATTTGATACCACACTTATTTGTTTGCTGATGGTTCCAAGTCTTTTTGTATCGTATGTTACTTGAATTACTGCACTCTGACCAGGGAAAATAGGATCTTTTGGCCATTTGGGTATGGTGCATCCGCATGACGAACGAACATCAGAAAGCAGCAATGGTTCATCACCAATATTTTTAAATTTAAAATCGCAACCCCCATTAGCACCTTGATATATCGTTCCATAGTCGTAAACCACCGACTCAAATTTAATTATCGGACCTTTTGATGTCTGTGAAAAAGAATTTGTGGAACAAATTCCTGTCAGCACTAAAATAAATACAATCAACTTTTTCATAACATGACTTTTTGAGAAAACAAAATTACAAAAAAAAATAAATAAAGTGAATTAGTTTTTACTTTTTTCAAATTTTATGCCAAATTCCTTTTCTTAATAAAAAGGATTATTTTTTTTGAGAATCATCCGGTTTTTTGCAGCATGCAGGAAGTTTTGCATATTCAACAGGATTTGCTTTAGTATCATCAGCATCATAACCGAGATTGTTTATTATCAAGCGGATTTTGGTTTCATCGATTTTGGCAGGATTATAAACTACCGTCAAAACTTTCGTTGTTAAATCAAGTGTCGATTTTTTTACACCATTTTCATAAGCAAAAGCACCTTCAATTCTATCTTTGCATATGCCACACTGTGCAGATGTCATAATCTTTATCTCTTTGGTGTTCTTTTGTGAATATCCACATGCCGAAAACATCATTAAGGAAATCAATAGTAAGGTGAATGAAAGTGTTTCTTTTGTTTTCATAATACAGGTTTTTTATTTGAAATATTTAGGATTCAAGTTGTTCAATCTCATAACCAGCATTGTCAATTATTTCGATAATATCTGAAGCTTGCAAAGACTCACATTCAACCGTCAATATTTTATCAGGACTATCCAAATCTACCTTCCAAAATTTTATATCCGGTTTAGCATCCAATTGTGGTTTTACCCTTGACAAACATCCGTTACAATTAATACTGGTTTTAAAAAAATAGGTTTTCATTGTCTTAAATTTTAATCGAAAGTACTTTACTTTAATATAGTAGTATCATCAAAATAATTGCTATAATCTCTAATGATACAAAAATAAATTAAAAAACGTCTAAATAGTTTTTTCTAAACGTATTTAACGAGAATTTAATTGCCTCACATTGTAAAAACAATTATTTTTGCGCAAATGAAAATCCTAAGTTTCTTTTTTGCGTTTTATATTCTTAGCCTTTGTGCTTATCCTTGTCAGGACAATGGTAATCACGAAGATTTAGGAACCCAAACAATTATTAAGAAAAAAGCATGTACTGGACATGGCGATTCAAATGGTTGCCATAAATGCTCACCTTTTTGTTTCTGCAATTGTTGTCAGGTAAACACCGTCATTACGTTACCATTCAATTTGCAGATGGCCGTCACCGTACCGGTGGTTTATTACACTCAAAATATTGAATCTCCCTTGCCTGATGTTTCAGAACTCATCTGGCAACCTCCAAAACTTCCCATATAAGTTTTCAAACTTAGCTCCTTGTTACCGTTTCTGTGCTTTTCACTAATCAATTACTGATTATTGTACGAATTTGTCGTCAACACTATAATTATTCAATCTAGTGTGATAATAAATTGCCTAGTAAACCGCTGTGAAATGCTATTTATTCTCTGTGTAACTCTTTAGTTAAAATTGTATTAGGCTAAGTTCTAAATTAATTTATAAATCAATAAATACGTTTTTATGATAGACAAGATTATAAGTTTTTCTATCAGGAATAAAATTGTAATAGGCATATTTGTATTTTTCCTAATACTTTGGGGAGTTTACTCTATAAAACAATTGCCCATTGATGCGGTTCCTGATATCACTAACAACCAGATACAGATTATTTCTATCGCACCAACCTTGGCTGCTAACGAAGTTGAACAGTTTATTTCTGCCCCAATTGAGGTGTCTGTGGCAAACATTCCTGATGTAATTGAATTGCGTTCTATTTCGCGCTTGGGACTTTCGGTAGTTACAGTTGTTTTTAAGGATAAATGCGATATCTACTGGGCGCGTCAGCAAATAAGCGAAAGGTTGAAGGATGCTGAAAGTTTAATTCCTGAAGGTTTAACAAAACCCGAAATGGCCCCGATTTCGTCAGGTCTGGGCGAAATTTACCAGTATGTTTTACATGTTAAACATGGTTACGAAAAGAACTACGATGCTATGAAATTACGAACTATCCAAGATTGGATTGTTCGTCGCGAATTACTCGGGACGGCAGGTGTTGCTGATGTGAACAGCTATGGTGGTTTTTTGCAACAATACGAAGTGGCGGTGAATCCCGAAAGGCTCAAGGCTATGAATGTTACTTTAAGCGAAATATTTAAAGCATTGGAAGATAATAACCAGAATACCGGAAGTGCCTATATCGATAAAAAACCAACTGCCTTTTTTATCCGTGGTATTGGTTTGGTGAGTTCCCTTGACGATGTCGAAAACATTGTGGTTAAAACCAATGAGCTGGGAGTTCCGATGCTGATAAGCGATATTGCCAAAGTGCAGATGGGAAGTGCGCCCCGCTATGGTGCATTTGTAGTAGATACAACCGGCGAAGCGGTGGGCGGCGTGGTGATGATGCTCAAAGGATCCAATGCTTCAAAAGTGGTGGAAGATGTAAAAGAACGTATGGAAACCGTTCAGAAATCATTACCAGAGGGACTTGAAATTGAGCCATATTACGACAGAACCGAACTAGTCGACCGTGCTGTAGGAACTGTTTCGAAAAACCTTATCGAAGGGGGGTTAATCGTAATTTTTGTACTGGTTATACTGCTAGGCAATTTGCGAGCAGGACTAGTGGTTGCCTCGGTGATACCGCTTTCCATGCTTTTTGCAATTTCTCTCATGAACTTGTTTGGTGTTTCCGGAAATTTAATGAGTTTGGGTGCGATCGATTTCGGGCTCATTGTTGATGGAGCCGTTATAATTGTTGAAAGTGTAGTGCACCGAATAACGCAAAGCAAAACGCATCATTTGGGCATTCAAAAGCTTTCTTCTGCACAAATGGATCACGAAGTGCACCAGTCAGCAAAACGCATGATGAGCTCTGCAACATTTGGACAAATTATTATATTAATTGTTTATTTACCTATTCTTGCATTGGTGGGTATCGAAGGAAAAATGTTTCGTCCGATGGCCGAAACCGTCAGTTTTGCTATTCTGGGGGCAATTATTTTATCTCTTACTTATGTTCCTGTTGCTTCAGCTCTTTTTCTTAGCAAAAAAACCACGCACAAGCCGAATATATCCGATAAAATAATTGCAGGTATCAATAAGGTAATTATGCCGATATTGAATTTTTCTTTGCGCAGAAAAATACTGGTTGTTGTTTCTTCCTTTATTCTTTTTATTGGAAGTTTATTTTTATATAATTCTCTTGGTGGCGAATTTATCCCCAATTTGGAAGAAGGAGATTTGGCTGCTGGGGTGATAACTCTTCAGGGTGGTTCTTTATCCCATTCAATAGAAATGGTTGAAAAAGCTAATAAAATTCTAATGTCAAAGTTTCCTGAAGTTGAACATGCCGTGTGCAAAATTGGTGCAGGTGAAATTCCAACGGATCCAACACCAATGGAAACTGGCGACTACATTATTAAAATGAAAGATAAAAGCGAATGGACCAGTGCCAAAACCCGTGAAGAGATGATTGAAAAAATGCAGACAGAATTGGCTGTGCTTCCGGGTGTCAAATTCGAGTTTCAACAACCAATCCAAATGCGTTTCAACGAATTTATGTCGGGAGCAAAACAAGATGTTGCTGTGAAAATATTTGGCGATAATTTGGATATTTTGGCCGAAAAAGCCGAACAGATAGCGAAGCTAATTAAGCCAGTTGCGGGTGTTACAGATATTAGTGTCGAAAAGGTGACAGGATCTGGGCAGATACAGGTAATTTACGACAGAAAAAAACTGGCACATTACGGCCTGAATATTTCGGATGTAAACATGCTACTCAAAACGGCTTTTGCAGGAAGCAGTGCCGGTGTGGTTTATGATGAAGAAAAACGCTTCGATTTGGTGGTACGATACGAAAAAGAATTTCGTCAGGATGTTGATTATATCAGGAATATGTATATCCCTTTACCCGATGGAAATCAGATAACGCTTGATCAGGTTGCCAATGTAGACGTGAAAAACGGTACGGCACAGGTTTCGCGCGAAAGCACCAAACGCAGAATTTCTGTAGGTTTCAATGTTCGTGGCCGCGATGTTGAATCTGTTATTGAAGAAGTTCGTACTTTAATTGATACCAAGATAAAATTTCCACCCGGCTACTATGTTGATTATGGCGGACAATTCGAAAATCTTGTCGAAGCGAAAGAACGGCTATCAATAGCTGTTCCGGTTGCTTTACTGCTGATTTTTATTTTATTGTTCTTTACCTTTAATTCCATCAAACAAACGCTGCTCATCTATTCAGCAGTGCCACTTTCGGCTATGGGAGGCATACTTGCATTGTATCTACGCGATATGAATTTTAGTATATCGGCTGGAGTTGGGTTTATTGCTTTGTTTGGTGTAGCTGTGCTAAATGGAATTGTGCTTATTGCCGAATTCAACCGGCTTGAAAAAGAGGAAGGTATTAGCGATATTTATGAACGTGTTCGTAAAGGCATTCATATCAGGTTGCGCCCCATTTTTCTAACTGCCTCTGTGGCTTCTTTCGGGTTTTTGCCTATGGCACTTTCAAATTCAGCCGGAGCCGAAGTTCAAAAACCTCTTGCAACGGTTGTTATTGGCGGTTTAATTTCTTCCACTTTGCTCACTTTAATTATTTTGCCTGTGTTGTACGTTTTGTTTTCTTCTAAAAGAAATAAAAGAAAAAAATCAACGGCAGCAGCCAATGTAATAGCAATCGTAATCGGATTATTTGTATTTTCTATGTTAGAATCATCCGCATTAGCGCAAAACAGCTCGCCCAAGCCCTACACGCTTGAACAGGCCATAAACCGGGCCTTAGATAATAATGGTCAGGTGAGCTCTGCCATAATGAATGTGGATATGAACAAAAAATTGATTGGCACCGGATGGGATATCGACAAAACGGATGTGGGATACACCTTTGGCCAAAGTAATTCTTATGCAAAAGATAATAATTTCAACGTTTCGCAATCATTGCAGTTTCCTTCGGTATATGTTTATCAAACCAAACTGGCTCGTGCCAACTACCAAAGCGCCCAGTATAGCTTGTCGCTCACCAAAGTGCAGGTGGTTGCCCAGGTGAAACGCCTATATTTTAATCTGCAGTTTTGCTTTACCAAGCTCAAATTACTAAACTACCAAGATAGCTTATACATGAGTTTTCAGCATGCTGCCGACCTGAAAGTTCAAACCGGCGAATCGGTACTACTTGAAAAAATGGCTGCCGAAACCCGTTTGATGGAAATTAAAACCAACAAAAATCAAATCCTTTCGGATGTGGAGATTTACAAAAAGAATTTGCAAACGCTTTTAAACGAAAGTGCAGAAATCAGCATTGTGGAAACTTCGCTCTTTAAGCTACCTAACGAACTTGCCGACACCTCTATCGTGAAAAATAATCCAACGCTGGCATGGGCAAAACAGCAAATAAATATAATGAAATATCAGGCTCAGGTTGAAGGCTCAAAAATACTGCCCGATTTTTCGGTTAGTTATTTCAATCAGTCGAACAAAGATTTGTCGGATGCCGACCGCTTCACGGGTATTTCGGTGGGGGTATGCATTCCTTTGTTTTTCGGAGCATCCATGTCGAAGGTGCAGGCTGCAAAAATCCAAACTCATATTGCACAAAACGATGCCGAAAATTATCGAAATGCGTTAACTAACCAGTATCAGGCTTTGCTGCAAGAATATCAAAAATACAAAACCGGACTGGATTATTACGAAAACAACGCGTTGAAACAATCGGATATGATTATAAAACTTGCCGGAAAAAGCTATAGTGCAGGCGAAATCGATTATGTGGAATATGTTCAGAATCTGGATAACGCGCTCGAAATTAAAACGAACTATCTGGAAGCATTGCTCAATTATAATGTTGCAATAATTGCACTCGACGAACTAACCGGAAAAACGAAATAATTTATGAAAACACAAATTTATAAAACAGATACTATGAAAAGTAAAATCATCCTATTTGCAATCGTCGCAAGCTTTTTTATGTTTGGCTGCGGTTCGAAAAACCAAAATGCTGAAGAAAAAGAAGTTGAAGTTCTTCCCGAAAACACTTGCGAATTGAATGCAGCACAATATAAAATAGCAGGCATTCAATTGGGTGGATTTGAGCAAAAAGACCTCGGAAACATGCTGAAATTAAACGGTCTTATCAATGTGCCACCTCAAAATTTGGTTAGTATTTCGGCAACCATGGGCGGTTATATCAAAAGCACATCCTTGCTGCAAGGAAGCCCCATTAAAAAAGGTCAAGTGCTGGTTATTATCGAAAATCCTGAGTTTATAGAGTTGCAACAAAACTATCTGGAAAGCAAAAGTCAGTACGAATTTGCCGAAACCGAATTCAATCGTCAAAAGGAACTGTTTAACCAAAACGCTGCTTCGGCAAAAACCTACCAGCTAGCACTCTCAAACTACAAAAGCCTTAAAGCGAAAGTAAATGCATTGGAACAAAAACTTGCACTTATTGGCATCGAAGTTTCGGCACTTAAAGAAGACAAAATTATGCGGGCAGTGCCCATAGTATCGCCCATCAATGGTTATGTGAAAACTGTAAACGTGAATGTGGGCAAATATGTTGCGCCTACAGATGTAATTTTTGAGATTGTGAACAACGACAAACTCACCCTTGAGCTAACCATGTTCGAAAAAGATATCGATAAAATTCATGAAGGCCAACACATTAAGTTTGAATCAACCGGCTTGGCAGGAAAAACATTTAATGCCACAGTTTATAGGGTTGGCAAAGCCATCAACAACGATAAAACCGTGAAAGTGTATGCCACCGTCGACGATAACGATAAGGGGTTATTGTCGGGCATGTATGTTACAGCCATTGTTGAAACAGGCAATAGCATGGTGAATGCATTACCCAGCGAAGCAATTGTATCGTTCGAGGATAAAAGCTATATTTTTATTTCGAAAGGCAAGCGCACTGAAGGTGAAAAAGTAGTGGACGATTTTTTGATGGTTGAAGTGCAAAAAGGCATGAGTGCCGGAGGTTATACCGAGGTGATATTGCCGACAGCTTTCGATAAAAATGCCAAAAACATTGTATTGAAAGGTGCTTATGCTTTGCTTTCGGCCTTAAAAAATGGGGGCGAAATGGCTTGCTGACCTAAGCGGCAGGTCGACCTTGTTGCAGTGCACTATGGATAGATGATTTGGTATAGAAAAGCTATCCCACCCCGCAAGGGGTGGGACCATGCTGCTCCATTTTCTTTTACTATGGCGCCTCCAAGAGATGCTCAATTCATTTTACGTTGGGTGGTTTGGGTTAGGAGGGTTTGATAAGGGTGGGCAGGAGTTGGTTTTCGATTTGGAGTTTTTAGTTTTTCAAACGATAAAGCCACGATTGCTTATTCTTTCTTATAAATTGGGGTTGCGGATTGAGTGGAGGGGTTTAATTTTTTGTTTTTCCTTATGTCAAAGTTTAATTTGCTATTTTTTTTGAGCATGATTTTACGCTGCTGCCGCAGCTAACGATTCGGAAATGGTGGCATGGGTTGTGTAAAACGTAGTTATTACAAAAGAAATTTCGGCATTTTATGAAATAACATAAATTTAGTAGCTGGAATAGTATTGTTTTGTCGATTTGTTTAAGTGCAATGAATGGAAAGAAAAACATTAAGTTTTGAAATGAAAATACAAGACGCTTCTCAATTCTGCTTTCAAGCAATTTGAGATAAAATGAGACAAAAAGAACCAGCCTTTGTACTATCAATTATTAAAAGTATGTATTGTTACATTTTGATAATCACATTAAAAAGAACCCCATCCTTTGGCATTGTATGCGAACAAAACCACCGGCCATTGGATGAGTATTCTTTTGTTTTTTTTTACTGAACGGAAGAGCTACCGCGCACCATCCAACACACAGTCATCCGCACAGGTTTATTTTTCATTTTTCATTTTTCATTCTTCATTCTTCATTAAAAAAACCTATTCCTTGGTTCGGAAGGTGATAGGATTGCTGTAGGGCCCGATGCCTGAGGCAAACACCCCGGCCACACAAATCAGATATTTGGTGTTGGGTTTGCAGTGGTGTATCACCATTAGGGTGATGGTGCACGATTGTGCCACGGTGTAAACCGGTTCTTGCCCTGCAATCACTTCGGCAATTTTAGAAATATATGCACCTGCATACTGCAATTTGGGATATTCAACATAAATGTCGCCGGCATCGTTGCCGTCGCGGGCTGTAACCAATTTGGGTGCACGCGGTTTGCGTTCAGCATATAGCTCAAAGCCTAAGCTGATGGGCAAAGCAGGGTCGTTGTTTTGATTGGCAACGGTTTCAACATAAGCTGCTGTTGAACTATAATACAAATCGAGCGTGCCTTCGGCTTCATACATTCTTTTGGTGGCTTCGCGGTCGCCGGTTAGGTGCAATTGGTATTCTTTGTCGCCATCGTCGCAGGCGGCTTTGTAGTCAACCACCGTAATTGGCAGGTTGGTGAGTTCGGTGTGCAAAGGTAACTGAGTAACAATGTTGCGATTGTGAGCCAGTTTTACCATAAAATTCATTTTGCGCAATGACTTTAATACTCTGATAATTTTTTTCATAATTGTAAGGTTTTTTAATTGGGTTAATATTAAATTTGTTTTATTGAATTGGTTCTAATTTTTGCTTTTTTATAGAATTTCATTTGGGCACGTGCCCAAATCTCTTTGTTACATGCCCAAGTCGCTTTGTCACGTGCCCAAGTCTCTTTGTCACGTGCCCATGTTTCTTTGTCACGTGCCCAAGTCTCTTTGTTACGTGCCCGAATCTCTATGTTACGTGCCCAAGTCCTTTTGTCACGTGCCCGAATCTCTTTGTCACGTGCTTTATTCTTTTTCGAGCTAATTATTGCGTGTTGGCAATTTTTTTCATTTTTTTCATTTCAAAGAACGCGGTTGGACTGTTGTGATTTTTTATTCCAATTTCAGGTTCCAGACAATTCATCAAAAAACCTGTTCATTTGCCTGCATAAATTTATAAAGAGATATTGTGGCCACCAAATAAAAAGCGACGAAATATTTATGTAAAAAGCGACGAGTGATTTATGCTCTGAAAGTGGCGTTAATAAAGCAAAGCAAAAATTTTAGCTCAAAAAAGCGACGAGAAAATTTGAATAAATGCGACGAAACTGTATTTGTGAATATGTGGGTTTTTAGGGATCAACCTTACTAATTGGGGAGAAAAAGTATTAAGCAAACAATTTTTCTAATC
>JBAXWF010000088.1:0-11045 GCA_037128515.1 Bacteroidota bacterium
CCTGACAAAATGATGTTTGCCCTGTAATGGTCGGTGTGGGATTTGCACTCACGGCGACTTGAATGGCATCTGTGCCTGCACAGTTAAAATTATTTGTAACAGTAACCGAATAGGTTCCTGCCGTATTTACAACCAGAGTAGGATTGCTTGTATTATCTTGCCAATGATATGTTGAGTTTGGCGTTGTTGCATTCAACGTTAACGATTGTCCCTGACAAATAGTAGTATCCGTACCTAAATTAGGAGTTGGTAAAGCACTATAAGTAACATGTATTGTATCAGAAGCAATACAACCATTCACATTAATACGCACCCAATACGTTCCTGCCGAAGTAACAGTAAAAGTAGGATTGGTTGAATTGTTTTGCCATAAATAAGTAGCTCCTGTTGTGGTGGCATTTAAGGTTAGGGTTTGTCCTTGGCATAAAGTGGTGTCGGGGCCTATATTAACGCTACATACTGTGTTGGGACAGCAAAATGCGCTAACCAATCCCGAACTTCCAGTGGAACCTGAATGAAATATTATCCAATTATGTCCTGCCTGAGCAGCGGTTGCTGTGAACGAAATAGAGTTTGTTGTCCATGCATAACCTACACCTGGCAAGTTCCCCATCGAATAAGCTCCTGCCAGTGATGGCGATGAATTAGTATAGAAAAACGGACTAAAATTTCCATCGCTTCCAAAACCGTGGCTAACATAAGTAAAGCTAAATAAATAGTTTTGACCAGCAACCATTGGTGTAACCAATCTTACTCCAAACCCTTCGCCACCGGTTGTCCAACTCGAACCATTTCCCATAAATACCGCTCTGCAACCTCCGGCACCCGTTGGAGGGGGCAGTGTTACGTTTGCACTAGGCCAACCACCGGTCCAGCTACTACCGGTCCATTCGGTAAGGTCCGAGTCATTCACATTGGCTAAACTGGCACTTGAACCAAAACTCGTACCGGGTGTTGCGCTCGAAAAGCAGGAGTCAACTATCACCTGCCCAAAGGAAACCCTAGTGATAACTACTGCGCAAAAAAGTAAAATGTAAATTTTTTTCATTTTTTGCTTTCTATTATGGATACAATAACTGAAGTTTAAAGTTAATTCTTTTCAATTTATATACAAATTTAGCCCATTTTCACAATCGTATAAGAATTATTTCAAAATAAAAACATTAATAGTAAAATAAACCATTATTGCACTAATGTTACAATGCCTCTGTATGAATGTTTTTTTCCTCTCAAATCATTAACTTTTATTAAATAAACATACGTGGACTGAACACCTTTCGAAAATTCATATATATTCGAAATAGTGCCATTCCATCCTTCGTTGATATCTGTGGTTGAAAATAGTTCGCGCCCCCATCTGTCGTAAATCAACATTGAAAAAGTTGCAGGGTCAATGCCAACACCCACAGGTCTGAAAACTTCATTTTTCCCGTCGGAATTTGGTGTAAACCCATTCGGTATCCATAAAGCAAAGTATGGGTAAATATAAATCATTCCCTGTGCAGTATCAACACACCCAGCTGCATCAGTTACAATTAGTGTTATGTAATATGATCCGGTATCTTCATAAACATGGTTAAGTTGATTTCCAGTAGCATAGTTTCCATCACCAAGATCCCATTCCCATTGGGTAATGTTACCAGTGGAAGCATCATAGAAATACACCGGACCTTCGTTTATGGTAATAACTTCGGGCTTTGTATAAAATGCTGCTACCGGTCCGGGGTCTTGCAAAACAGTTGCTGAGCCAATTCCTGAACATCCATTGTAGCTCACAGTAACGCTATAGGTTCCCGCCGAAAGGCCGGTCGCAGTTTGTGTATTTTGTGGAGGAACAGTATTCCATAAAAATGTATAACCGCTACCTATTACATTTGCAGTTGCTGAGCCATTGTTTTGTGCACATGCTGCATTTACTGTTGAAGTCGTAATATTTAGAGAGGAATCAACCACAACGGTAATCAAAGCAGTTCCTGTGCAGCCGTTATCAGTAGCTGTCACCAAATACGTTGTAGTAATAATTGGATTCACTACAATTATGGCACCATTACTTGGTAGGCTGGTATTCCATACATATGTTTGGCCACCTGTGGCAGTTAATGTAACAGGATTTCCCGGACATACCACCTGAGGTGAAGCTGTGGCAGTTACTGCAAGGGATACACTAACCACCACAGCTACAGAAGCTGTCCCTGTACATCCCGATGCATTTGAAACGGTTACAGTGTATGTGCCGGCCGTTGAAACCGAAATAGTTTGTGTTAAGGGGCCACTCGACCATTGATAACCGGTATATCCGGCTCCGGCATCCAAAGTTGTAGAACTTCCGGGGCAAATAGTTGTTTGTCCGGTGATCGTAGGTGTTAAACTATTACTCTGAGTAACAGTAATTGATGTGCTTCCTGAACAACCGCTGCTATTGGTAACAGTAACACTATAAGTGCCTCCTGAGTTAATCGTTATGGTTTGTGTTGTTGAAGTTGTTGACCAGATATATGAAGCGTAGCCGATACCTGCATCTAAAACGGCAGTATTACCTGCACAAAATGTTGTAGGACCGGCAATTGTTGGTGAAAGACTACTGCTCAGCCCGACTGTAACTGAAGCACTTCCTGTACATCCACTACTGTTGCTTATAGTAACTGAATACGTTCCAACTGTCGCAACCGTAATTGTTTGTGTTGTAGCATTGGTTGACCATAAATAGGATGAATATCCGGCACCTGCATCCAAGATAGTAGAACTGCCTGCACAAATGGTGGTGGCACCTGCAATAGTAGGAGTGGGGTTTGTTAATGCCGGAATTATTACAGTGATACTTCCGGGACAGTTATTATTATCGACTACGTTTAATGTATATGTTCCTGCTGCAAGTCCTGTAAAAGCTTGCGCTCCTGCAACATTCGCAAAAGTAGCAATAGTAGTAACCCCATTCAGCAGCGTATAATCATAAGGACCTGTTCCGCCACTTGTGCTAGCACTAAAACTCCCGGTCGATAGTCCGGTACATGCTCCGACTATATTTGAAGTGGTTATGCTTAAAGTAGGACATGCACTACATGCAGGTAATGAGGCAAAGCTGTTAATAGTAAAAATATTTCCGTTATTATCAATAACTCTTACAGGATAGGTTCCCGATGGTGCGACAGTTGTTCCTGTAGCAAATGTTGTCCAATTTGAAACCGCGACTCCAGGGCAAATTATCGGAATACATGTGCCTAAAGGACAGGCACTGCAATCGATGGTTGTAATAAGATTTTGCCAGTTATATGGTCCGGCTCCACCTGATACAGTCATATTCCCGTTAAGTTCTGCACAAACAGCTAAAGTGGCACAAATGCTTACCGTAATAGTTACACTACTTGTTCCGCAGGGCAATGTGTAGGTAATGGTGTGGGTGCCTGCTCCGGCTGTAGCAGGATTAAAAACACCAGTTGAAGCATTAACTCCCGGACCACTCCAAGTACCTCCCGGTGTTCCTCCAATTAACGTAACAGGTGCTGAAGTGGTGCAAAGTGGCAGCACTGGGCAAATATTCGCGTCGCAACAGAATAAAGTCATTGGAGGACATGCACTCATATTTGCTGATTGAATTGTGCCAATTCTGTTTGTATTGGCATTTGTGCCAGTAGCACCGCAAAAAGCTACATTGCCTCCCGTACTCACACAAACATCAAAAACTTTATATGTGGTAGCTATGGAACTAATCAAATTCAAATTCGCATCAAATTTATAAATACCATTGCCCGATCCCACATACACATTACCGCAGGAGTCGATATCAATGCCGCTGTTGCCTACCTGATGTTGCCCAAAAGTGGTAACATTGATTCCTCCGGGTATGGCTGCTGTTGTAATTATTGAACCGTCGGTTAGCGAACGTTTTTGAATATTAATTCCATTTTGGGTATACACAAAATATCTGTTGGCACGAATTGCCATAATACCTGAGTTTCCATTGTCGGGTTTATAGTTTTCGCATTTATACGAAAGTGCATAACCATCGTTTATTCTAAACAATAAGGGTGAAGTTGCACCGCATATCAAGAAATCGTCATCAATAGTACCAATGGTATCTAATGTAAGAAAATAATATCGGGCATTCCGGCAGGAAGTTATCGATCGTACTTCCTCAATGGTAGGTGGAAATCCAAACATATTTCCAAAACCAACTATTTGGGTACTGTTAATACTACCATTGCTGGTATTTATGTCAAAAATTGCCCCACTCAAACTCAATAAGCTACCTGATGTTCCACCGATAATCAGTTTGGTTTGGTCGCAATTAAATGCAATATTCCAATATTCGTTGCTGCTTCCAAAGCCGGACCCGACGCTATATATCAATCCGCCACCTGTATTTATCTTTTGAAGTCCGGCAACTGAACCTGCAGTAACATAGCTATTCCCGGCCAAATCGGTAGCAAAAGTTCCCAGCCAATAGTTGGCGGTGTCATAGGGTGTGTTGTATGTCCATTGAATTGCACCTGCAGCATTATATTTTATGAGTTTCATGGGCATATCGCCACCAATAATATAAATATTACCGCCACCATCGCGCTCACATTCCCAAACACCATTTGAATTGAGCAAGGTGGGCGTTTGTGTCCAAGGGTCAATAGTAACTTCTTTGGTATTATCGAAAGTGCTAAGATTAAAAGAAATGGTATTCACTGACTGGATGTAATGCGAAGCAATGCCTTTTGTTTTTTGATCTGTATAAAACGATACAGGTGCATGGTCAATAATATCACCAAATTTTGTAGCAATATGCACGTCGCCATTGGTATTTATGTTCACAGTTCCCGAATAATTCATTTTAATTTTCGATATGTCAGCGCCCGGATGCAGTATCAACGAATATTTTAAACCATCGGTAGGATGAAAAACATACTCAATGTCGATATTCGGGTAGATGTTTTTGTAAACAATCTTCTTAAAAGCTTTAATATAGTTGATGTTTGTTAACTTACCATCTTTACCTTTCACACAGTAGCTGTGATAATCGGAGGTTTGGTCATAGCTGATAATCTCAACATCCGGGTTGGCGTTTTCCCATACCATCCCAATAGCATCGCTTTCAAATTCCATCCTTTTTTCTTCGGCTTCTTTTTCTTTCCATTGTTCAATCGAAGTAAATTTTTCTTCACGCTCCCGCTCACGTTCTGCCTCATCCTTTTCCTTGGCCCAACGTTTCAGAAAGCTATATGAAATACCTTTTTTAGTGAAATATATGCAAGTGGAACCACCATCAAAAGCAAACAATACCGGCTCTTCAGACTGATGTATATGAAACTGTCCTTTATTTTCGATAAATACCTTTTGTGGTTCGGCACTGTAACTCCAATTGGTGCCAGATTGCGAAAAAACCCTTAAATTGAAAATTAAAACCAGACTACATACTAAAAGGCAATTGAAAAGAAGTCTTTCGGGTTTTTTTATTGTTTTATTGGTTTGAACGGAATTTTGTTGGGTATTTGCTACTGCCATATCTTATTTTGTTTTGTTTAACCAAATGTTTGCTTCTTTTTCGTTATCTCAATAACGTAATTTAGTATAAATTGCTTTGCTCTGTTTGAAAATAATTTGCAATACATGATTCTTTTTATATTTCCTCTTATTTTTATCTTAATAAGGTAACTGTTCCGTTCAAATCATAGACTACTCCATCGTTACCTTTAGCAGATAGTATATAGTAGTAAACTCCATCAGCGGCTGTAGTACCACCATTGGTTTTGCCGTCCCAGCCTTTCGAAATATCGGTCCATTCAAATATTTTCTTTCCCCAACGGTTATAAATCGCACACGAAAAACTTTCAATTTCTTTATATTGCATGATAAATTCATCGTTGTGCCCGTCGTTGTTTGGTGTAAATATATTTGGAATTACCAGCACCGAAGGCTTGTGCACTTCAATTGTCATTTGCGAAGTATCATAACAAAAGAATGGCGCTCCGCTTGAAACAATGAGTGTTACCAGGTAGGAACCTACCGAATCGTAACTGTGAACCGGATTTTCCAATGTTGAAGTTGTTCCGTCACCAAAATCCCAAGCCCAGGTAAATGCTCCCGTGCCGGTATAATTATAGCTTACACTCAATGGAACGGTGCCCGAAGTTGGATTGGCTGTAAAACCTGCGCCAATAATTTCGGAACCAACCACTGCAGTGAGAATTTTTGTACACGAATTGGAATCGGTAACGGTTACACTGTAATTTCCTGAACAGATACCCAAGATATTTGCTGTTGTTTGTCCGTTGCTCCACAGGTAAGTGTAAGGTGCACTGCCTCCGCCAACAGTTGAATTAATGTAACCTGTACAACTATTCAAGCAGCCCTCGTCGTGAGGATTAAGAGATAGTGTAAGGGTTATAGCCGAAACATTCACCGAAGCACTGCCACTGCATCCGCTGCCATTTGTAACTGTAACGGTATAATTGCCTGCTGTCGAAATCGAAATCGTTTGTGTGCCGGCACCTGTCGACCATAAATAGGTTGTATAGCCCGCGCCAACATCTAACAGTGTCTGATTGCCTGCACAAATGGTAGTGGGTCCGCTTATCAGCGGAGTTAAATTGGTTAATGACGAAATTGTCACCACAATTGTTCCGGGGCAATTATTGCTATCGACAACATTCACCGTGTAGGTTCCTGCTGCCAGTCCGGTAAAGTTTTGTGGCCCGCTCACATCGTTAAATGTAGCAATTGTGCTGCTGCCATTCATCAGGGTGTAATCGTAAGGCGAGGTGCCACCACTTGTGTTGGCTGTAAAGCTGCCATTCGATTGTCCGGTGCAAACACTCACAATATTTGATGTGATAACCGATAGCGACGGACAGGGTCCGCAAGCAGCTAACGAAACCGTATCGTATATCACTAGAACTACGCCGTTATTATCAATAACACGAATTGTATCGTTGGCAGGGGGTGTAACAGTATTGCCTGTAGCAAAAGTTGTCCAAATAGTTGAGGTTACTGCGCATCCCACAGGGAAAATACAACCTATGATACACGAACTGCAATCAACCGTATCCTGCGAAGCCTGCCAGGTATAAGGGCTTGCCCCGCCGGCCACCGTAAGGTTTCCGTTCGCTTCCTGACAAACATTCAGCGTGGCACACGAATTCACCACGATGTTTATCGAATTCGACCCGCAGGCCACTGTGTAGGTTATCGTATGCGTGCCCACTCCCGCGGTGCTTGGGTCAAAAACACCTGTGGAGGCATTCACCCCGGCTCCGCTCCAAGTGCCGCCCGGTGTTCCAAAGGTGAGTGCAAAAGGGGCATCGCCTATGCAAAAAGGTCCTGCAGGGCACACACTGGCATCGCAACAAACCAAGGTCATGGGCGGACAGGCACTCATATTGGCCGATTGTATGGTGCCAACCCTATTGGTACTGGAATTGGTACCGGTAGTGCCGCAAAATATCACATCACCGTTGGTGCTGATATTCACATCCGAAACTTTATAGGCGGTGGCAATCGAGGTAATCAAATTCAGGTTGGCATCAAATTTATAGACTCCGTTGCCTGAACCTACATACACATTGCCACAAG
Source organism: Bacteroidota bacterium (assembly GCA_037128515.1). GTDB lineage: Bacteria > Bacteroidota > Bacteroidia > Bacteroidales > CAIWKO01 > CAIWKO01. The sequence continues at coordinate 7,558 of JBAXWF010000088.1, forward strand.
AGTCAATATCGATACCACTGTTGCCTACTTGATGTTGCCCCAATGTGGTAACATTAATCCCGCCAGGTAGGGCAGCACTGCTTATAATTGAACCATCAATCAGCGAACGTTTTTCAACGGTGGTTCCGTTCTGTGTGTACACAAAATTTTTATTGGCCCGAATAGACATTATGCCCGAATTACCATTATTCGGTCGGTAGTTTTCGCATTTATAGGACAAATGATACCCGTGATTCACCCTGAATACCGCCGGACCGCTGCTTGGACACACACTAAAATCGTCATCAATAGCTCCAATGGTATCCAACGTCATAAAATAGTAGCGCGAATTGCGACACGAACTAATCGACCGCACTTCTTCGATAGTGGGCGGAAAACCAAACATATTGCCATAGCCTACCAATTTGGTGCTGTTGATGCTTCCGTTGCTGGTGTTGATGTCAAAAATAGCACCCTGCAACGAAAACAAACTGCCCGAAGTGCCACCAATTATCAATTTGGTTTGATCGCAGTTGAACGCAATATTCCAATACTCATTGCTACTGCCTATGCCCGAAGTGGCGTTGTAGACCAACCCACCGCTCGTATTAATTTTTTGCAAGGCAGCAATGGAACCCGAAGTAACATAACTATTGCCGGCCAAATCAGTGGCAAAAGTGCCCAACCAATTGTTGGCAGTGTCAAAGGGGGTGTTATAGGTCCATTGTATGGCTCCCAATGCATCGTATTTTATTAGTTTCATGGGCATATCGCCGCCGATGATATACACATTGCCGGCGCCATCGCGTTCGCATTCCCACACCCCGTTCGAGTTGAGCAAGGCAGGCGTTTGTGTCCAGGGGTCTATGGTTATATCTTTGCTTTGGTTGTAAGCACCCAACTCAAACCCAATGGTATTGCCAGTTTTCACAAAATGCGAACCGATTGTTTTTGTTTTCCTGTCGCTGTAAAACGTTGCTGGTGCATGGTCAATCATATCGCCAAACTTTGTTGCAATATGCACATCGCCATTGGTTTTAATATCGGTAGTACCCGAATAATTCATTTTAATGTTCGACACATCAGCGCCCGGATGCAGTATCACCGAATATTTTAATCCATCGCTAGGATGAAAAACAAACGCTATGTCGATGTTTGGGTAAATGTTTTTATAAACGATTTTGCGATACGCTTTACTGTGGTTGATGTTGGTCACTTCACCATCTTTACCTTTCACACAATAGCTGTGATAATCGGGCGTTGCGTCGTAGCCAACAATTTCCACATCGGGGTTGGCAGCTGTCCATTGCATCCACACCGCATCGCTTTCAAATTCCATCCTTTTTTCTTCGGCTTCTTTTTCTTTCCATTGCTCAATAGAACTGAAGGTATAATCGCTTTCTTCCTTTTTGTTTTGCTTGGCCCAACGTTTCAGAAAGCTATATGAAATACCCGTCTTGGTGAAATAGATGCAGGTGGAACCGCCATCCACCGCAAACAACACCGGCTCGGCAGATGGGTGTATATGAAACTGACCTTTATTTTCGATAAATACTTTTTGAGGTTCGGCACTTGCAAACCAATTGGTGGATTGCGAAAACATGCGATTGCTGAAAAGTAAAACCATAGAAAACACTAACAAAGCAGGTAAAAAAGTTGTGCAACGTGGTTTTGTATTTGCTTTGTTTTTATATGTGTTTATAAGTGTAAATACTACTGCCATAGGCTATTTGGTTGTTCTAAAAACGATTCTTTAAAAAGAGATTACAATGATAAACAAAAATAGCGTTAGAGAAAAATTTTACTGCCACTATTTTGAGTCCAAGTGTGTTAAAAAACTGTTATACTTATTTTGTCCTGCGAAAAGTGCATACAAGCTTCTTGCTAAATCCGTAGCCTGCTCCTTTGGTAGCGGCATGTTCCCACCATCCCTAGTATTTGAAAATTTATCTATTTGTAATACTCAAATTGATAAATCAATTCCATCTTCAATACATTATTTTTATCAAAGGTTTTTATTCCGCGGCAGTTGCCGTTCAAATCGTAGGTGTAACTATCCACTATATCGATGGTTCCATCGGCAAGTTTTTTTGTAGTTTTTGTATTTAAACCTTTGATGTCGTAAACATAAACAAAGCTATACAATCGTTTGCCATTGGCATCAAAAAGGGTTTTTTCCGTTAGTTCTCCTTTTTCATTATATTTGTTGGTAATTCTTGTGCTTGGTTTTCCTTTTCTATCGTATCTAGTTAATTCGGCAAAATCCTCCTTGTCAAAATCATTGGGATAACTATACACCATCGAATATTCAATACTATCTTTGGCCGAATATTTCACAAACTCTATCATTTGTTTATCCATACTATGCTTTATTCTAAAATAGCCTGTTAGCATATCGGTTTTATTCTTCGAATATCCAGAAATTACGCTTCCATATTCATCAAAAGTATTAAAAGTGCTTTCGGTTAAAACGCCTTTTCGGTCGAAATCGCTTGAGGTAATCATATCGCCAGAGGGCGAATAGGTATACGTGTTTTTTAATAACAACGAATCATTTTTATAGATGTCCATATACGTTAAATGCCCCGACACATCATAGCCATGCTCAAAAACTTTTTGCTTCGAAGGCGTTTTTCCATAAACAAGTCGCATTACAACACTCTTTTTTATCTTCGATTTCTTTATTTTTTGTTCCTGGCTCACCCTATCTTTCTTCTCCTTATTGGTTTTTGGCGGTTCCTCATGTGCATAGCTTTTCAGCGATACCCATAGCAACATAAGCGATAAAAAAACCATACGCGGCCAAAATGTTTTATACACCTTCATCATGAAACAAAAATTTTTGGGCACAAAACTAACAAATTATTCCAATTCATTTCAAATAGCTAAAAAGTAAACCCAACCAAAAGCTGCTTCATTCAGGTAAATTGCAGCTTCATTCAGGTAAATTCCAGCTTCATTCAGGTAAAATCAAGCTCAATAAAAAGAAATTCCCAATCTAAACCCCATCAAAACAAAAAAAAACCGTTGGCTTTCACCAACGGTTGCATTTTTAATAGTATATCAACCAGCAAATTGAAAATTAATTGTAATAAAGTGCTATTTTGTCCGAACCGAAACAAATGTTTCCAGCGTCGCGCTTAAATTCGTAACCTCTATGCTTGTCCAACCCTTCGGTATCGTTGCCGAACACATAGGGTCAATAACAATAGCAGTTGCACGAATTTTTCCCGCCAAATCATTAGTTGGCATAAAGCTCACAACGCCTTGACCTTTATTTGTAATTTCAGTACCAGTAACCACATGAAGTATCTTCAGCGAACCATTGGCTCCAATGCCATAAATTGCTGGGCTAGCATGCGAATTCTGTTTGTAATTAAGCGGCAACACCCGAGGGTTTTGTAGCAAAGCATGAGTAAGCGTGGCAACGCCTGAGGGTTTTGTTACAACACCTTTGTGATTTGTGGCAACACCCGAACATTTTATTAAAGATGTTGGCATGGCCCAAG
>JBAXWF010000089.1:0-10652 GCA_037128515.1 Bacteroidota bacterium
ATAGTGCGGGGTGGAGCAGTGGTAGCTCGTCGGGCTCATAACCCGAAGGTCCTAGGTTCGAGTCCTAGCCCCGCTACCTAATGAAAGCGATTCGGATTCCGAATCGTTTTTTTTATTTAATGCCTGAACAAGTAGCAGATTATTATTTGTTTAACCATCAAAATAATTAACCGAGAGCAGTTGATTTGTTTTTTTGGGTTTGGTTTTTCGAACCAATTAAGCTATACTTTTGTTATGCAATTAAAAGATTATAGATGCCTGTAAATTTGCTTTATCCGTTGCTTGGTGTTGCCATTGCTTTGTTGGTGTTGCCTTGGTTTGCCCCCAAACTTTCGGGATGGATATCGTTTTTAGCCTCGGTGGTGGTGGTGGTGTTTTCCATCGTTCCATCGGTTATGGTATTATCAGGTAGCGATGTTATTACTACGCCGCTATATACTGCTTTCGGCGAATATCAGCTTCGGCTTGATGCGTTGAGTGCCTGGTTTGTTATTATTATCAACATTATTTCGTTGGCAGGGAGTTTTTATGGGCAGGAATATTTGGGGCATTATCCCGATCGTCGGTCGGATTTAAAGGTTCATTTTGCTTTGCTGCCGCTTTTTCAGGCATCCATGGTGTATGTTACTTTGTTCAACGACTTGTTTTTGTTTATCGTAGTATGGGAAATCATGTCGTTGAGTTCGTTTTTGCTCATACTTTTCGAACGCAAAAAAGAAGGAACGGTGAAAGCAGCTACCAACTATTTTATACAAATGCATGTGAGTGTGGTATTTTTACTTATTGGTACCTTTTATTTGTATTACCTCAGCGGCGGCACTTCGTTTACAGATATGGCTGCCTTGCCGCAACAGGCAGGTACCACGAATTCGTTGTTGGTGTTTCTGCTGTTTTTTATTGGGTTCGGCATCAAATCGGGTTTTATTCCTTTCCACACCTGGCTTCCTCATGCCCACCCTGCTGCACCTTCGCATTTGTCGGGTATTATGTCGGGGGTTATCATCAAAGTGGGTATTTACGGTATATTGCGTGTGGTGATGCAAAGTCCGGCCAACATGATAGTGATGGGTTGGATAATTATGATATTTGCAGTTTGTTCGGGCTTGTACGGGGTAATGTTGGCCATTATTCAACACAATTTGAAAAAACTATTAGCTTACCACAGCATCGAAAACATCGGCATCATAGGTATCGGCCTTGGTATGGGCGTTTTGGGAATGGGTTATGGCAACACCGTATTGGCATTTATGGGCTTTGCGGGGGCATTGCTACACACATTGAACCATAGTTTGTTTAAATCCTTGCTGTTTTTCAGTGCAGGCAATGTGTATCAGGCAACCGGAACTGTGAATATTGAAAATTTGGGTGGGCTGGGAAAGAAGATGCCTTACACTTCAGCTTTTTTTCTGATAGGCGCCATTGCCATTTGCGGATTACCACCCTTGAATGGGTTTGTTTCGGAATTCATCATCTATCTGGGATTGTTTAAAGCCATACATCTTTTCGGACTGTCTGAATCGTTTTCGTTTGCACTGGTGATAGCGGCTTTGGCACTTATTAGCGGCTTGGCTATATTGTGTTTTACCAAAGCATTCGGAATTGTTTTTCAAGGGAGTGCCCGCAAACCACTTGCAAAAGAACCCGTTGAAATGGGATGGGTGAAGAAAGTGCCGATGATGCTGATTGTTGCTATGATGGTTTTTATAGGATTTTTTCCGGGTATGATTCTTCGTGTTATGGAACAACCATTACACCTGATGGTGGCTGCCCCCGATATGCAGTCAACTTTATCGGGTTTTGCCACAACGCTCAGCTCCATTTCGTGGATTTCGGGAGTGTTTATCGCCATTATATTGGTGGTGGCTGGGTTGCGAAAACTTGCACAGCGCAAAACCGAAATTTCTACAAGCGAAACCTGGGGTTGTGGCTATGTGGCACCCAATCCCCGAATGCAATACACAGCCAGTTCGTTTGCACGCACGTTCCGCAAACTCTTTGAGCCATTGGTATCGGTAGAAAAAGACAAAATAAACATTGAGGCAGTATTTCCCAAAAAAGTATATTCGTACGAAAGTAAGTCGCACGATAAAATTGAAGATCGGTTGATATCGGGCCCTTTAGAAAAAGTAATGAAGTTTTTAGGTCGTTTCCGCATATTTCAGAACGGACAAACCCAAAGCTATTTGATGTATGGGTTTCTATTTATCATTATTGTATTAGTGTTTGAATTTTTTAGAAAGTAGCATGAAATGAATGTATTATTGATTATAATTATAGCGCTGCTTTTTCCCGGAGTAATTAATATTACCCGGAGTTTGCTAAGCGGACGAAAAGGACCGGGGTTGTTGCAGCCGCTCAAAGATTTGATACGCATATTTCGCAAGGGCAGTGTTTATAGCCATACCACAGGTGCTATTTTTAAATTGGCACCAACCATTTCGTTTGCTGCTATTGTTTGTGCATCGCTGGTGTTACCTATTGGTCCTTGGAAAGCCGCGCTTAGTTTCGAAGGTGATTTTGTTTTTTTTATTTATATGCTGGGCTTGGGACGTTTTTTGGCCATCGTGTCGGCTATGGATACCGGCAGCAGTTTCGAAGGTATGGGAGCCAGTCGCGAAGCGCATTTTGCCATGCTTGCCGAACCGGCTTTTTTAATTTTACTCGGGTCGTTGGTGCTGTTCACGGGGCATTATTCATTTCACGATATATTTACCACCATGCGCAATGGTTCGGCGTTTGCTTATGGTATAGGGGTGATGTCGGCCTTTCTGATATTTTTATTTACCTTGGTTGAAACATGCCGATTGCCTGTGGATGATCCACGCACCCATTTGGAGTTAACTATGGTTCACGAAGTGATGATACTGGATAACAGCGGATTCGACCTGGGGCTTTTCATGCTCACAAGTGCCATGAAATTTGCGGTTTTTGGAACTATTATCGCCGACTTTTTCCTATTCGAAGCCACGGCATGGTCAGCCCTATTGATTTTTGTGGGTATCCAAACAGGGCTTGCCATTATGGTAGCTTTTGTTGAATCGTTTATGGCACGTTTCCGCATGACACACAATCCGCAATTCATTCTTTCGTTAACATCGCTGGCATTTTTAATCTTTATTGGCATATTGTTGTTTTTACAAAAATAGTTATGGAAACCATTTTATTGACAGTCTTCTCTTTCACGCTCCTGTTCATCGGCATAGCAAATCGGTTGAACACTTTTATACGGATGCTTGCCTTGCAAGGATTGTTGCTGTTTGGTATCACCTTTTTGAAACTTACCGAAATCAGTTGGTTTAACCTATCGATGATTTTGTTGGAAACCATCGTTTTTAAAGCAGTAGCGATACCCTGGTTTTTATCCTATATACTGCACAAAAACAAAATTGTACGCGAAACCGAGCCCTTTGTTTCCTATTTTTGGTCGCTTATTATCATCACCGGCTTCATCATAATGTCCTACGTAATTTCTGGCTATTTGGGATTGGATAAAAACACCAAAGCCGATTTCACAGTAGCATTTGCCTCGTTGCTTACCGGAATTTATATCATTATTACCCGAAAAAAAATCATCACCCATATGATGGGCTATATGATACTTGAGAACGGTGTGTTCTTGTTGTCGTTAACCATTGGTGCACATCAACCCATGCTGGTAAATATGGGTATTTTGTTGGATATATTTGTTAGCGTGCTGGTTTTAGGTTTGTTTTTGAACAGAATTGGCAATACTTTTGAAGAAATGAGTATCGATAACCTTTCAAATTTAAAAGATTAAATTATGATGCTGGGCATATATTTTATATCGGGTATTATATTAGCATCATTGGTAATGTTAGTTCGAAAAAGGGTGGTCGCTTTTTTCTGCATTTTGCTTTTTTTACTAGCACAAACCGTTATTAATCTTTATGCTTTTATTCATTTGGGAGAAAAAACCCTTGACTATTTCCTGTTCGACCATGCCAGCGTGATATTTTTAAGTATTCTTACTTTACTATCTTACTATACGGTTTATTACAGTGTAATTTATTTGAAACGAAATAGGGATAATCCTTTCCGTGTTTCAATTTATAGTGCAGCCCTCATCATGCTGATTGTTTCGGTTACCGGAGTTTATCTTTCGGATCATGCCGGATTGTTGTGGGTTTTTGTGGAAGCCACCACCTTATGCGTTTCGTTACTGATTTATCATGAACGAAATGCGCTAAGCCTGGAAGCCACCTGGAAATATGTATTTATTTGTTCCATAGGTATTGCCTTGGCTTTTGTTGGGATTATTTTTCTTGGCATGGCTGTGCAATCCAATGGCACATACGATCTTTCGTTTGTAGCCATACGGTCGCAAGCTGCCTTGGCAAATCCGTTTTGGATGAAGATGGTTTTTCTTTTTATTTTGGTGGGATTTAGCACAAAATTGGGATTGTTTCCATTGCAAACCATAAAAGTGGATGCACTTACGGTTGCCCCGTCGCCTATTGGCGCATTTATTTCAACAGCATTGATGAATGCCGGTTTCATGGCATTATATCGTTTTTATCATGCATTGTCGGCTGCCGACATATTGGTTTGGATGAATCATTTACTTATGTGGACCGGTATGTTAAGTGTTTTGATTGCGGCTGTTTACATGATATTTGTTGGAAACCTAAAGCGACTGGGGGCCTACTCCGGTCTTGAGCATATCGGGCTTGTTGCCATTGGGCTTTCGGTGGGTGGGCCGGTGCTTTATGCCGTGTTTTTACACCTCATACTGCATTCGCTGGTGAAAGCCGGATTGTTTTATCATTTGGGCTCGGTGTTTCATCATTTTCGGACTTATAAAATCAATTCTATACGGGATTATTTTGGGAAAGCACCCACAGCCGCACTTTTGTTTTTGATGACATTGTTTTTCTTGGGGGGCATTCCTCCATCAGGGCTTTTTGTAAGCGAGTTTCTAATATTCAAAGGGCTTTTCAATGCAGGTCATATTTGGGAAATGGTGCTTTTGCTGTTATTGCTGACGTTCATAATTTTTGCCTTCACTCGGAATGCATTAAGCATGGTGTTTTCGGAAGAAATAATTCCGAATGAAACGTATGGGAAAATAAAGGTTTTTGAACTACTTCCTATATTTATATTATTACTTTCGGTTATTTGGTTGGGCTATTTTCCACCCCATGCTTTTACAGCATTTTTATCACAATGTATAATGTAAAACACAATGAAATCACTCCAAATATATAACCAACAAACTATTCTAACCGAAACCATTCCGGTTTTTTCGTATCATGATTTTTATGCGAATGTTTTAGCAATTGCTTCAGTGGAAAGTGTACATTGTGTGAATTATTTTGGATATATAGTTCATGAAAAAATTCACTTGATTTGCTGCCTTGCCGATGATGCGGATGGAACCATACATTTGTTATCGTGGCAATGGCAACAACACAATGCTGCAGTAGCGTCTTTGACCGAAAAGAACCTTGCTTTTTATATTTTCGAACGCGAAATTCACGAGAATTTTGGTATCCTGTTCGTAGAACATCCGTGGTTGAAACCGGTGAGATATGCATGGAACAGAATAGATACTACAAAAACGATTGGCAATTATCCGTTTTTCGGGATTGAAAGCGAAGAACTTCACGAAGTTGGAGTGGGTCCAATTCATGCTGGTATTATTGAACCCGGTCATTTCCGATTTATTTGTAACGGTGAACGCATCATACATCTTGAAATTGAGCTTGGATATCAACATCGTGGTATAGAACAACTGTTTTTAGTAAAAGACAATATCAATCAACGAAGTGCCTTGGCAGAAAGTATTGCCGGAGATACTGCTTGTGGTCATGCCACTGCATTTTCGTTTTTGTGGGAAAGTATATGTGGGTTCGACACGCCCGATGCAATTATTTGGCAAAGAAATGTTGCCTTGGAACTCGAACGCATTGCCATGCATACTGGCGACTTGGCAGCAATCTGCACCGATGTGGCCTATCAGTTGGGCAATGCCGTTTTGGGCAGGTTACGAACGCCTATGGTGAATTTCTTTCAGGAATGGTGTGGTAACCGTCTGGCAAAAGGGCTTATTCGTCCGTTTGGTAGTTTTTATGATTTTACACCTCAACTAAAACAACGACTTATCACTATTTTTGAAGCCTACGAGCCCGATTATAACGATATGTGGCATCGGATGAAAACGTTGCCCAGTTTGCTCTCAAGGCTTGAAAAAACCGGAGCTTTGAAACTAGAAAAAGTGCAAGAGATAGGCGCAGTTGGAATGGCAGCCCGTATGGCCGGTTTGAATCGTGATATACGTACTACACATCCATACGGACTTTACAAAAACATGAAACATGAGGGCATACTGAAACAACATGGAGATGTGTATTCCAGAACACAATTGCGCAATGAAGAGATTTTACAATCTATCGGTTATTTGAAACATTGGCTTGTTGAAATTCCTGTTGCGGTTGGTTATCATGTTTTGCCTTTCAAACCTAAGGCGGCTTCATTTACTTTAAGTCTTACCGAAGGTTGGAGAGGCGAAATTTGCCACTGCGCCATAACCAACGACCAAGGAAACTTGATAGCGTACAAAATAAAAGACCCCTCGATGCACAATTGGCTGGCACTGGCGTTGGCGGTAAGAAACAACGAAATTTCAGATTTTCCCATAATTAATAAGAGTTTTAACCTTTCCTACTGCGGATTTGATTTATAAATTATGCTGAAAGAAATCAAAATACGATACCAACAAGGCAGCCAATATATCCGCGATCTGCGACATACAGAAGTTCCGGGTATTTTCAAAGGGAGGCCGGTAATAAGCTCGGAAGCATGTAAGGATGCAGAATTGGTTGAGCTTTGCCCCACAAATGCCATTAGCGCATCACCACTTTGCATTGATTTGGGTATGTGTATTTTCTGCGGAGCTTGTGCTTTTCATTCTCCACATAAAATCAAATTCACCAAAGATTATCATCTTTCGGTGAACAGCCGCGAAGCTCTTATTATCAAGGCAGGAGAAGATAAACCGTTGCAGGTTGATATAGACAAAGTGCGGCCTAAGATCATTAGTATGTTCAAAGGGTCGTTCAAACTTCGTCAAGTTTCGGCAGGTGGGGATAGCAGTGCTGAACTTGAATTGAATGCCGCCGGCAACGTACAGTTTGATATCGGACGCTTTGGATTTGAGTTTGTTGCCTCACCACGCCATGCCGACGGATTGGTAATAACAGGTCCTATCACCGAGAATATGGCAGAACCATTAGAGACATGTTTTCGCGACATGCCTGCTCCAAAAGTTATTATACTTTGTGGAACAGATGCCATAAGCGGAGGTATATTTGCCGGAAGCAATGCTCTCAATCGCTCTTTTCTCGAAAAACACCCAATCGATTTATATATTCCGGGGAATCCGCCACATCCTTTAACATTCATTAACGGGCTACTCAGTCTATTGAATAGATACTGATTTTACTTGACAATTACCAGCTTTTTGGTAGATTTAGTATCTCCGGATTCAAGGCGAATGAAATAGATACCGTCAACCAGTTCGTTCTCGCTTAACAAATTAATTTTGTGGGTTCCTTTTTCCATAATCCCATTGAAAATGCTTTTTACAAGTCGGCCGGTGATATCGTAAAGATTTAGTCGAATATCAGATTTACTGTTCAATCCGAGTTTTACGATGGTTTGGCCTTCGGTTGGATTTGGATAAGCATCAAATTCAGAAATCAGTGCTGGAGCAACAGTAGCAATACCGGTAGGTATAAATGTAATACGGAACCGTATATTATAATTGATAGCGGCATACATATCATCAGGAATATCGACTTCGATATGCAGAATGTTTTTGCCTTCGAATTGTTCAACAGCATGGATTACCATATGGTAAGGTCCGGATGAATCAACCACTTCAAATTTTGTTATAGCTCCGCAAAAAGTTGGCAGTTCAACTGAAGTATAAATTCGTGAATTGCCGAAATGAAATTTATCCCATATTGGGAAATAAGCAACCGAAGCATCCGGTTTTTTAAAGGTAAGCGGTATATCAAATGTGTTGTAAGTGATAGAATCAATTGATGTTTTTGTAATTTTTAGCGAATCGGAGTGATCAAATTTATAAGGGTTATAGAGCGGGTCGCCATAATAGATGCGGTTAGCTTTTCCGCCCAGCATACCGGCCGCTCCTGACCAATCGGCAGGATTAAATGTTCCGGAAGAAAGTATATCATCATCGTAAATTGAGCCACCCGATTGAAATATTTTTAGGTTTGGACGATTTCCTAAACACCCCATTACCACCCCATCTATCGTTCGTTTTTGCACATCGCCAAGCGGTTCGTCATAAAGAAATGCATTATAAATTTCTTCGCCTTGGTCATTCGCATTGTTTGCTCCACATGGCGCAAAATAGCCTGTGATGCCGGTTTTGAGTATGGATAAACAAAAACTGAACGTATCACTCATGGTATAGAATTTTATTAAGCCTTGCGTATCGCCAAATGTAGCTTCAATATCGCTTTCAATCATTACTCTTTTTGGTTCGCCGGCATGGCATGCACCATTAAAAGCCACTGCAGGATAAAGGTTTAATGCTCCTATATCAAAACTCGTCAGACCAACACGGGCATAGGCCGTATCTTCTATTTTGGTGCTATCAAATATCCAGGGTGGTGGATTGGTTGTGGAATTACCGTTTTCGAAAAGCCACAACATGTGTGCATCTCCATTATGACCTATGTTCAGCAACTTATTGTTGAGCATGTAGCTTGTATTAGCTAAAAAGAAGTTATGCCCTGTTCCCAAATCATTGGTCTCCATATAAATGTTATTTGAAATAGGGGGGTTGAGATATTTCATAAAATCGCCAGAACCCGGATAAACAAAGTTGAGCGAAGAAGCTGAATACCCACCGACATTAAGTGGGTAGCCTTGAATGGCGTGAGTTTCTGCATAAATAGTGTTGTTCACAAAATTCAATGCATCTGTGGCTGTTGCTCCAGTTATATATCCATAGGAAAAGTCGCTGAAAGGATCCGAATCGATATTGGTGCTCATTACTAAAAACTTCCGAACAAAATTGATATCGAGCTGAATAGGTTTTATCACCACAGCAACATAACGTGGAGCCAAACTAGTTAGTATCGGAATCAAATCCGTAATAGAATCGGGACTAAAATGAACAATTGGGGCACTTCGATACGTGCTGAGTGCTTGAGCGGCCGCATAATACGGATCGGATGAATTCACTGTTGTGAGCACCACATAGGGGCTGCTTTTTTGAGCATACCCTTTTGCAAAAGCCATGCTTAAGCAAGCAATTAGAAGATATGTAATCATTTTTTTCATAAAAAAGGCCTCCTTTGTTTAAGGTTTGATGGAGAAGAAAGAATAATTTGGCTAGAAAACCATTGCTAAATTACAAAAAAATAATTCATTGTTCATTAAGATATTTCTTTTTAAGTCAATAAAAAGAAGAAATTTCTAAAATACAATTGCATCAATTATTAATTAATAAACCCTTTGCTAACAAATAGTGGTAATTTTTTTGAAGCAGCTTATGCAATAATTTATTTTGATTAATTTTGCAGACAATTAAAAAACTAAATCCTTAGAGTCTATGAAAAAACTATCTTTTTTTGTCATAATCGTTTTGATTATGTCGAGTTTTGTGGCTAATGCCCAAACAACTGCAACCGCGCAAGCACGGAAGAAATTTGTTATTCATACTGATTTCGGTGATATATACGGAGTTTTATATAATGAGACACCCAAACATCGCGATAATTTTATTAAACTTGTAAACTCAGGTTACTACAATGGTACTCTTTTCCATCGCGTGATTCTTGGATTTATGATTCAGGGTGGTGACCCGGATTCAAAAACCGCCAAAGCGGGACAAGCCTTGGGAATGGGAGGCCCTGGATATACAATACCCGCAGAAATAAACGCTAAATTTACGCACAAAAGAGGGGCACTGGCAGCAGCACGTCTTGGCGATGCCACAAACCCGCAAAAAGCCAGTTCGGGGTCGCAGTTTTATATCGTTGAACCGGTAAGTGGAACACATTTTCTCGACAACCAATACACTGTATTTGGTGAAATAACTTCGGGGTTTGATGTTGTTACAAAAATAGCCTCAGTTCAGAAAGACAAAGCAGACCGCCCATTGAAGGATATTAAAATCACCATAAAAATGGTGAATTAGATATTTTGATTTGCATAGTATCCGTAAAACCTGAGAAATGATCGTTTACCTATGGTTCAAGAAATTGAATTTTATGGATAAACATTAATTTAATAACCCCCAGTTCTATTATTTGCTTTTAAAACGAAATTTATTCATCTTTTTCCTGAGAGGTGTTTCAAAATATTTGTAACAGATATCCGAAGATGTAATAAGAACGGATAAGTGTATGTAAAAAGTAAGCAAGTCCTTTCGAACGGAATGAATTTTGTACCCTAAGGATATATACCTATTGAAATTGCTGCTATACATCGCGTAAAGGTAATCTGTTCAATTCTCATTACTTGACAGAGCAACCATTAATTTATTGTGAATCGCAATGTTGCACAAATCTATTGTAAGTTATTTGTCTCAACATAAAACTATTGTATTAAAGTTACAATACCTTTAAACGAATGTTTTTTTCCTTTCAAATCAG
>JBAXWF010000009.1:0-84410 GCA_037128515.1 Bacteroidota bacterium
ACATAGCGTAATATGTGTTTTTATAGTGAATATAAAATTAAAATAAAGGCAGCCGATGGCTGCCTTTGTTTTTATGCAATGAAGTTGGGCGACAAATAAAATAGCACTAGGCCTTGTTATTTCTGAAATAGCCAGGCTGTTTCAAAAAATAATTCAGAAATAAAACTGCGAACACCTGTTTTGGCGCAAAATAAGGCAAAATGGAACCAAGGTCGCCTTGCTAGTTTTCACTCGCCATAAATAATTTCACGCCCCGGGTTAAAATAGCCGTGATACAGTTTGGGAAACTCCTGCCGAAGGGTTTCAACGCATTGTTTCATTCCCACATAATTTCCGGGTGTGGTGGGCGCCACAATTTCGGCATACCATTCGGGGTCAATATTAAAATTGCGCCATTGAATCATGCTAATATCGTGTTGGGCAATAAACTTTTTTAGGGCAGTAACTTCGCTCATTTCGTTGGTATAGCCCGGAAAAACAAAATAATTGATGGAAACCCAAACGCCGTAGCGCCTAGCGATGTCGATACTTTCAAGCACATCATCAAACGCATAATTCACCGGTTGGTAATAGCTTTCATAATGTGCTTGCTGCACACTGTTCATGCTCACACGCATGCTTTGCAAACCGGCTTTGCACAATGCTTCCACCGCTTGGGGCTTGCTGGCATTGGTGTTGAGGTTCACAATGCCTTTTTGGGTTTGGCTGCGCATGAGCTCAATAGCGCGGCACAGGGTTTCCCACACCAGCAGCGGTTCGCCTTCGCAGCCCTGCCCAAAACTCACAATGGGCTTGGGTGCGGTTTCCAGATGTGCCACGGCCAGTTCGGCAATTTCCTGGGGCGTAGGTGTAAAAGTGATTCGGTTTTGGGTGGCCGAAATCAGATGTGCTTTGGGCTGATACGAAATGCAGCCAACGCAGCGCGAGTTGCAGGTGGGCGAGGTGGGCAAGGGGGCTTCCCAGCGATTCAGAAAATAGTTGCGTGCTGCCGGACAAAGATAAACCAGCGCACAGTTGCCCAAATGGTTCAGCAAACGGTTTTGCGTGTTGGCTTTTAACATGCGTTTGGCATTTTTTTCCACAAGAGCTTGGTCAAATTGGTCGCAATCTTGCCGAATATCGGGGTCGATACGAAAAGCGGCTGTATAAAAACCCTCCTCCCGCCAGCCAATGGCGGCATAGGCATACAGCGGCAGTCGGGGTGCATTTTTTTCGGTTATCCAAGCCCCTTGATGGGTGAGGGTGTAAGCCGGAGCCACAAAAGCCGCCACAGCCCAACCTTTTTTGCACACCCGAAATTGCTTTGTTTTGTAGTCGAAACCCAGGGCGCGTCGGCCGGGCAAATGAAAAAAATCGCTGCCTTGGGGCAAAGCAATCAATCTTATCCATGACGATGAAAAGACTAATTTCCCGATCAAAGAGAAATTCCACCATGTGAGTATTATAGCCAATGTTGTGGGATATTGCGAATTAAATATTGCCGAAGGCGACCAACAGGAACTTAGTTTCGGTAAAATGATTGGCGAAAGCAAAAAACCTGATTATTATGTGAAAAATGACACCCTCTATGTGAAGGTGATGGCTGTGGATGCCCAAAACTATAATTACATTACTATTTCCACAGGAATCCTTAGTAGTATTACGGTTAAGGGTAATGAAAACCTGAATATCAATACTGAAATGAACGGTAGCATGAAGGAATTCCTGCTAACAGGCCCCATGGCATTAAGTTTTAATAGCTCCCGCATCGATACCCTGAATATTCACATGGATAGTAAGACCCGCATTTCTGTTGATACCTGCCAAATCAATCAAATGAACCTCTTCCATAAGAAAGGTGGTGTGATCAATTTCAACATCAACCGAAGCCCCTTGCCTGAGATAAGGCAATTCGAAAAGGACATTGTGCCTGATTCATTGTAAAAGAAAAAGCCGGTTTTCCCGGCTTTTTCTTTTTAGTCTTTCAACTCCGAAAGTAAGATTTTGGCATCTTTCCAGATGGGGTAGGAGCGCTTCTTCCATATCAGATAGCCTATAAATCCTGAAGTGAACACAAGGAGCCAATAGGTTGCCTGAATGAACAGGAACTTATTTATGGGTTCATGTATCCACAAATGGTGGGAACCTGTTAGCGATAAACTGATTCCCACATTTATCAAGGCTACTATTATAATTATTGGTATCCATTTGGGACTGTAGAATCGATAGCGTTTTTCGGTAAGTTCCAATAATTGCAACAGGGGTAAGGTATAGTCCATTTTCTTATAGATAAGGTATTCCTTACGAAAATAGATGGTGCCGATGAGGAATGCGGCTACATAAAACAATCCTCCCACACGTTCGTAGATCGTTAAATCGGGATCTGGATTAAACGGTAGTATAAAGGCATATAGTATGGTACATATAAGGTAGAGCACGAATACTCCTTTCATTAATCCTTTGTTGCGGTTGTCTTCTTTTTGGGTACGGTTGATGAGGTTGTCCACATCTATGGGGTGATTTCCGTTCATGATTTCATTAATTTGATTCATTATTGCCTCCGTTCATTTTTTGGCGCAGTTCTTCGCGAATGCGATGAAGTTTGGTGCGCACATTGGGTTCTGTGATTCCGATGATATCTGCCATTTCGCGTGTGGATATTTTTTCCAGCGAAAGCGAAATAAGCAGTTTGTCGATGACCGTAAGTTGATTGATGGTGTTGTGAAGTGCGTCCAGTTTCTGCTCTTCAAAAAGCTTTTCAGAGGTTTCATCTTCATCCATCAGATGTTCCAGATTTTTGTGATCGAGCGAAAGGTTGAAGCCTGAACGGCGGTTTTCTTTCATTATGTAGCTGAGACAGGTGTTCACGGCAATACGGTAGATCCATGTGCTGAGAGCCGATTCTCCGCGGAAAGAATCGAGATTTCGCCACACATTTATCATTACTTCCTGTTGCAGGTCGTTGGTATCGTCGGAGGAACGTGCATAGTGCCGGCAAATATTCCACACACGTTCCTGCTGCTCTTCCACAATCTTTCTGAACTGTTCTTCTTTTGGGGTCATTTTTTTAATCGGTTTGGCAATTGGATTAGGAAACTTTACAAATGTTACAATTTTTGTTGAAAAATTAGTTTTTTTGAAAAGATAATATGAAACCACCAAGTAAAATGTTGTTAGAAAAGCTGATTATTTCGACTAAGTCAATCATACTTCGGGTTTGCTTTAGAAAAGTTATTTCCTGACAAATCCTGATTAAAGTTTGTCTTTTCCCGATTAAGATTTGCCATTTCCTGATTATGGTTTGTCTTGCCTTAATCGGGATTTGTCTTAACATGATTAGGATTTGCCATTACTTAATCAGGATTTGGCTTAGCCTGATTAAGTAATGGCTTGCCATGGTTAGGGTTTGTCTTGTATTAATCAGGATTTGCCTTAACATGATTGGGATATGTCTTACCCTAATTAGGATTTGCCTTACCCAGATTAAGATTTGTCATGCCCTAATTAAGATTTGTCTTGTTATAATTTGGAATCTCCTAAACATGCTCAGAATCTATACAGCCATTATAGAGGCCGAACTTTCCTTGATGGGTATTTATCCAGACTTTACTGAGATGTGGATTGTCTGAACCAGTAAGGTTTGAATAGAAAATTCTCCATGCTTACATTCTATCCTTAAAAACGATCTCGCTGCCCGGGTTAAAATAACCATGATATAATTTAGGGAATTCGATGCGCATGGTATCAACCAGGTTCTTGGTTCCCATGAATTCGCCTGATTCCACCGGAGGAACAACTTCGGCATACCATTCGGGATCTATGTTGAAGTTGCGCCATTGTATCATGCTAATGTCGTATTCTTTGATGAATTTGCGTAAGGCTTCTACTTCATGGGCTTCGTCGGTATATCCCGGAAACACAAAGTAATTGATGGAAACCCAGATGCCATAACGACGGGCCGTACGAATGCTTTCCAAAACATCTGCAAAAGTATAGTTAACAGGCTTGTAATATTTAAGATAATTTTGCTCCTGTACTGAATTCATACTTACGCGAATGCTTTGCAGTCCGGCCTTACACATTTCTTCCACGGCCTTTGGCTTACTGGCATTGGTATTTAGATTAATGATTCCCTTTTGTGTACTGCTACGAATGAGTTTGATGGCTTCGCACATGGTTTCCCATACCAGCAAAGGCTCTCCTTCGCAGCCTTGTCCGAAACTCACAACAGGATTGGGGGCGGTATTAAGATGCTCTATGGCTATTTCGGCAATTTCCTGGGGTTTGGGAACAAAAGTGATGCGGTTTTGGGTGGAAGATATTTTACTTTCTTTAGGTTGATAAGAGATGCAACCCACACAGCGCGAGTTGCAGGTGGGCGAGGTGGGCAAGGGGGCTTCCCAGCGATTCAGAAAATAGTTGCGTGCTGCCGGACAAAGATAAACCAGCGCACAGTTGCCCAAATGGTTCAGCAAACGGTTTTGCGTGTTGGCTTTTAACATGCGTTTGGCATTTTTTTCCACAAGAGCTTGGTCAAATTGGTCGCAATCTTGCCGAATATCGGGGTCGATACGAAAAGCGGCTGTATAAAAACCCTCCTCCCGCCAGCCAATGGCGGCATAGGCATACAGCGGCAGTCGGGGTGCATTTTTTTCGGTTATCCAAGCCCCTTGATGGGTGAGGGTGTAAGCCGGAGCCACAAAAGCCGCCACAGCCCAACCTTTTTTGCACACCCGAAATTGCTTTGTTTTGTAGTCGAAACCCAGGGCGCGTCGGCCGGGCAAATGAAAAAAATCGCTGCCTTGGGGCAAAGCAATCAGGTCGGTGGGCGGTATGCTAAGGGTGTTGTCGGCAATTCTCCCCACCATCCACAGCGAGCGGTCTTCAAATAGCTGACCTTGGTCGTCGGCATAAAGCAGGTAGGGGGGGTGTTTCGCTTTCATGTCAAGCACAAATTTATGCTGATGATTTATGTTTACTATTGTTTAAACCGCAAACTTCGCAAAGGATTCTTTGTTTTCTTTGCGTTTTTTTTTAAAAACGATTTTTGCGGTTAAATTTTTTTTCAGAATCTAATTCCCTGCACTAGTTACCCATGCAGTCACTTCATCTATCGTTGGCGCTTTAGCATCCAGTTTCAGTTTTTTTCGCAACCCGCAAATATCGTTAAACAATTTGCTGGGCGTTGCCGTTTTCAACGATGCCAGCGTGGTGAAGCCCGATTTCATGATGAGTTCGGCATACACTGCCGGAATACCTTTTGCCACAAAATCCTCCACCGAACTCACCAAGGAGGTAATTTCGGGTTTCATTTGTGGAAAAAAAAGCACATCCTGAATGGAATGTGAGTTGGTCATAATCATGGCCAGGCGGTCTATGCCAATCCCCAAACCTGCCGTGGGTGGCATACCAAACTCCAGCGAACGCAAAAAGTCTTCGTCCAGCACCATCGATTCTTCATCACCGCGTTTTCCCAGTTCCAATTGTGCCTCAAACCGCTTGCGCTGATCAATGGGGTCGTTCAGTTCCGAAAAAGCGTTGCAAAGTTCTTTGCCGTTCACAATAGCTTCAAAACGTTCCACCAAACCTTCTTTCGAACGGTGTTTTTTTGCCAGTGGCGACATTTCAACCGGATAATCGGTAATAAAAGTAGGTTGAATCAGTTTTCCTTCGCAGGTTTCGCCAAAAAGTTCATCAATCAGTTTGCCTTTGCCCATGCTATCGTCAACCACCACACCCAGTTTTTTGGCCGTTTGCACCAGTTGCGCTTCGTCCATTTCCGAAATATCGATGCCAGTGAAGTGCGCAATGGCTTCATACATGGTGAATCGCTGCCAGGGTCGCTGAAAATCTATGGTGTTTTCGCCAACTTTCACTTTGGTGCAACCGCTGGTGTCGATAGCAATTTTTTCCACCATTTCTTCCACCAAATTCATCATCCATTCGTAATCTTTGTAGGCAACATACAGCTCCATTTGTGTAAATTCGGGATTGTGGAAGCGGTCCATGCCTTCGTTTCTAAAATCTTTGGCAAACTCAAACACACCATCAAATCCACCCACAATCAGTCGTTTCAAATACAATTCGTTTGCAATGCGCAAATACAACGTAGTGTTCAAAGCATTGTGATGTGTTTTAAAGGGGCGTGCAGCCGCTCCGCCATACAAAGGTTGCAAAATGGGTGTTTCCACTTCCAAATAGCCTTTGGCATTCAAAAACCCACGCATCGAATTTAAAATAGCCGCACGTTTCATAAAAGTTTTTCGCACATCCGTATTCACAATCAAATCCACATAGCGCTGACGATAGCGTTGTTCGGCATCCGTAAAAGCATCAAACACCACAGCATCTTTTTCTTTCACAATGGGCAAGGGCCGAAGCGATTTGCTCAAAACTTTAAATTCGCGCACATGAATTGTAATCTCGCCCATTTGGGTAACGAAAACAAATCCACGCACGCCAATGATATCGCCAATATCGAGCAAGTGTTTAAAAACCGTATTGTACAGGGTTTTATCTTCGTCCGGACAAATATCATCGCGTTTAAAATACAACTGAATTCTTCCGTTCAAATCCTGCAGCTCCACAAAGGATGCAGCACCCATAATTCGCCGACTCATCATGCGACCTGCCAGACACACATCTTGATATTTGTGTGTGTTTGCCGGATAGTTTCCAATAATTTCGGTGGTAGAAACATTCACTTCAAACAATTCAGCCGGATAGGGGTTTATGCCAAGTTTATAAAGTTCTTCTAAGGATTTACGCCGTATTTGTTCTTGTTCGCTTAATTCCATACTCATGATAAAAATTTCTGCAAATTTACTGTTTTGAACCGAATCTGTTTTAATAACATTAAAAAACCTGCCTTGTGATAGTAAGGCAGGTTTTAAAACAAAAATTTGAAATTATTTTATCACTACAAATTTTTTGGTGTCTTGCAGTTTGTTATTTTGAAACAATTTCACAAAATAGGTACCGGCACTGTAAGCCGACAAGTCAACATCTTTTTTGTAATAATTGTTAGTTACATCCGAGTTCTCGGTATATAAAATGTTTCCAAGCAAATCATAAATCTCAAGCCGTATTGTGGAACTTTGGTCGGCATAAAAATCTATGGTAATATTATTTTGTGCCGGAACCGGAAACATATACGAAATACGTGTGGCGTTTTCGTTAATACCTGCCGCACCGCATCCCGAAAAATAGGAATCAAAACCGGTAGCAGATGGTGGATAATTAACGTCCCAGTGAACCGTTCTATCAGGACAAATAATCGAATACGTTGGCCATCCGGTAAAGGTAAACAAACCTTCTACCATAGTGGTAACCGAATCACCATTGCCGGCAGTGCCTGCACACGGATTGGTTACACCATAACTATTTTTGTACGTAGTAATGGCAGCATTGGCATCGCGGTCCGAAATGCCCCAGAATAAGATGTTTCCCGTTCCGGCTCCATGAGCCACATACGACTGATCGATAATTGGCGCATAGGTTTGACAATAGCTACAACCCACAAAAAAGAAATCCAATAAAACAGATTTTCCTGCTGCCAATGTTTGATGCAGATGAACATGAGATGCATCCGTAAAGGTTAACGAGAAGTTGGGCATGGTGGATAATACTTCGAATTTCGAAGAATTTTGTTGCTGATAATTTTCGGGGAGACATTTTTTTTGTCCTTGAACAGCTGCTCCAACAAAGAAAATAATCGATAATAAAAGTAAAAATGTTTTTTCATAGATTTTATTTTAAATTTGTTTGAACAAAAATAAACTAAAAGTTGTTATTTTGAGTATCGAATTAATTTTTTAGCAAAAATTTATGATAAATGTTATATTTAATGACATAGGACTGATTGATTTTAATGAAGCCTGGAAGCTTCAGGAAAAGCTTTTTTCCGATTTAATTGCATATAAAACAACAAAAAACTGTGCAGGCGAAATTCCGGCCAACTATGTTTTGTTCTGCGAACATCCCAATGTTTATACCCTTGGAAAAAGCGGCTCAGAGAAAAACCTATTAATTAGTCGGCAACAAATGGAGCAGAAAAATGCAAAGCTTTATCGCATCAATCGGGGTGGAGATATCACCTTTCATGGTCCCGGGCAGCTCCTTGTGTATCCTATAATCAATCTCGAATTGTTTGGTTTGGGAATAAAACAATATGTTCACCATCTCGAGGAATCAATAATTTTAACCTTAGCCGATTTTGGCATTCAAGCGGGGCGCCTCCAAGGTGCAACAGGTGTTTGGATGGATGCCACCACACCCCATGCGCGCAAGATAGCGGCCATGGGTGTTAGGTCAAGCCGCTATGTAACCATGCATGGTTTTGCGCTGAATGTTAATACCGATTTATCTTTTTTCAACCATATCAACCCCTGCGGTTTCACCGACAAATCGGTTACTTCTGTATCAAAAGAAAAAGAAATGGTAATAGATATAGAAGGTGTCAAAAAACAATTGAAGCAGAATATGGCATCTGTTTTTGGTATGAATTTCATCCCAGATTACGATTTTCGTGTGTAAAAAGCAGTATAATTTTTTTAATATTGAAGCGATTATAAACTGTGGAAACTTTTTTTTATAAAAATGTTTCCACAGTTTATTTTTTGTATACTTTTGCCGCATGGAAGAAAAAATAGAAAACATTTTGCAACAAGTTTCCGATTTGTATTTAAAATACGGAATCAAAAGTGTTACTATGGACGACGTGGCCCGAGAGCTGGGAATTTCAAAAAAAACACTTTACGAATGCGTTAAAGATAAAAACGACTTGGTGAGCAAGTTTTTAGAATTTTACATGCGAAAAATCCGTAGTGTTTTTGAAGCAGACAAGAATACGGAACGAAATGCGATAGACCATTTACTGGATATCAGTAAAATAATGATGGGATTTTTAAAAGATTTAACCCCTTCGGTACATTACGATTTGCAGAAGTATTATCCTGAGATATTCAAATCCTTGTTTGAATACAAACGCAACAATATGTTCAATAGTGTAAAAGATAATTTGCTACAAGGCATGAAAGAAGGTTTGTATCGCGCCGACTTAAAACCCGAATTGATAGCGCAAATATATGTAAGCAGAATAGAAGCCTCTATGGATGCTAATTTTTTGCAAGCTAAGGAATATACACATACCGAACTTTTCTCCGAAATGTTTACCTATCACATACGCGGAATTGCCAGCAAAAAGGGTATCGAATACTTTGAAAAACAAATTTGTCTTAATAAATATATTACTAAATGAAAACCATCAAGCTTAAACACCAAATTGGCATATTCATTATGCTACTATTCACAACAAATGTTTTTTCACAAAACAAAAATGAGATTAAAAGTTTTTCCTTTAAACAAGCAATGGATTATTCGGTTGGCAACAGTTATAAAACCAAGTCGGCAGCATTAGATGTTCAAGCTACAATAGCTCAGCGCCGAGGTTTTATTTCAATTGGGTTACCTCAAGTCAATGCTTCTGCTGGCTATCAGTACTATGCAAACATACCAACCCAATTTATGCCCGATTTTTTAACGCCAGCCATCGAAGGTACAATGGTAAAACATGGTTTAATTACTCCGGCCCAAATGAGTGCTGCCACAGGCGAAATGTTCCCCATACAATTTGGCTCTAAGAATAATATGTCGGTAGGTGCGTCTGCAAGTCAGTTACTTTTTGATGGAACATTTGTTGTTGGCTTGAAAGCGGCTGCCATGCTTGTTGATATGAGCAAAATAAGCAACGAAAAATCGGTAATCGAAGCCAAAGCAAGTGTAGCACAAGCCTATTATTTGGTTTTAATTGCAAAAGAAAATTTGAGGATTTTGGATTCCACGTATATTAACATGAATCAAATTCTTGAACAAAACAAAAAAATACAAGCAAATGGATTTATGGATGAAACCGATATCGAACAACTAACATTGAGTGTTTCGAACCTGAAAAGTAAAAGGGATATTACGGAAAAAAATATTCAAATGGTAACCAATTTGCTTAAATTTCAGATGGGGATTGATATCAATGATTCCATCGAACTAACAGATAATCTTTCTTCAATAATCGACCAAGCTATTGCTTCGAATATGCTTGATAAGCAATTTGATGTCAACACTCATTTTGATTATAAGCTCGTAAAAACTGGGGAGCTACTTCAAAAGCAATCGGTAAAAGTGGATAAAGCAAAATACTATCCTTCTATGAACCTGATTTTGTCAACCTCTTCAAATGCTCAGCGCGATAAATTTAATTTTTTCAATTCAGAAAAATGGTATAATACCACCCTTATTGGCGTTAATTTATCTGTGCCAATTTGGAGCTCCGGCATTAGACATTATAAAATTCAACAGGATAAATTTATTTATGAAAAACAGCAAATAATTACAAAACAGGTGGAACAAGGACTGAAAATTGATTTTCAAAATTTAAAAGTTTCATTAAAGATGTATACCGACCAATTTTATACCGATAAAAAAAATATGGAGCTTTCGAACAAAATTTATAATAAAACCCTAATCAAGTATCGTGAAGGAATTTCTTCTTCAATGGATTTGAATCAGGCCTATTTACAAATGTTAACACAAGAAGGGAATTATATTAATACCCTGCTACAACTTTTAAATACCTATACATCTTTAAACAAAGCATTAAACACTTTATAAACTAAAATATTAACGAATAAACAATCATTACCATGAAAAGAGTACTCATATTACTATGCCTCATCATCACTTTTTCTGCTTGTAACCATACGTCAGATAAAAAAGCACAATTAGATAAACTGATAAAGGAACACGATAAATTAGCTGAACAAATTAGTAAACTTCAAAAAGAATTGGGTACCGATTCCGGCGCAAACAAAAAAATTATTACAGTGGCTATAACCGAAGTACAACCAATGGTTTTTAAACATTATATCGAAGTTCAGGGGAAAATTGATGGCGACGAAAACGTTGCCGTTAGTGCAAGAGGCATGGGCGTTGTTACCAGTGTGAATGTGGAAGAAGGTCAGAAAGTAACAAAAGGCCAGTTGCTCGCCACACTCGATGCACAGGTTATGTACACCCAGCTAGCTGACCTGGAAGGGCAATCGGCTTTTGTAACGGATATGTACAACCGTCAAAAAAATCTTTGGGATCAGAAAATTGGTTCTGAAGTGCAATATCTCACAGCAAAAAACAATAAAGAGAGTCTGGAAAATAAGATTAAAACACTGAAAGATCAGATAGCCACCTCACGTATCACTTCGCCTATAAACGGAACCATCGAAGAAATTCCTATAAAAATTGGTCAACAAATTGCACCGGGCATGCTCACATTCCGCGTGGTGAATTTTAATAAGATTAAGGTTGTGGCTGATGTTGCCGAAGCGTATTCGCCAAAAATAAAATCGAACGACAGTGTTTTGGTTTATTTTCCCGACTTTAACGAAGTGATTGCTACACGCTTAAGTTTTACTAGTAAATATATCAATCCACTAAACCGTACTTTCTCTATTGAGGCGAAGCTGGGAGCAATGAAACAAGAAGTTCGTGCGAATATGATTGCCGTTGTAAAGATCAACGATTATAAAGCAAATAACGCCTATGCAGTTCCTGCCAATGTGGTTCAGAAATCGATGAATGAATCATTTGTTTATGTGGCCGTGGTTGATAAAGGAAAAAAGATTGCCAAAAAACAAACTGTAACTTTAGGCATGAATTATAACGGACTTATTGAGGTTCTTTCCGGTTTAAAAACCGGGGATAAAGTTATTACCACAGGTTATCAGGATGTGAACCCCAACAGTTTAATTAATTTCTGATTTGCTTTACTTTTAAAATAAAAAATGATGAAAAAAGCTAAAGATAAAATAAAAGAGTTTTTTGCTACCAGTTGGGCTATCGACAATAAAACCAGTGTTTATGTACTGATTGTGCTGATTACGATACTGGGTGTTAAAAGTTATGTGTCTATTCCAAAGGAGCAATTCCCTGAGCTGGTTATTCCAACCGTTTTAGTTTCTACTGTGTATCCGGGCACCGCACCAGTTGATGTGGAAAACCTTATCACCAGGCCTATCGAAAAGCAGTTGAAGTCAATTGCAGGTGTCAAAACCGTGTCGAGCAATTCCATTCAAGATTTCAGCAGTATTGTAGTTGAATTTAATACCAATGTTACTGTTAGTGATGCCAAGCAAAAGGTGAAGGATGCCCTTGATAAAGCAAAAGCACAACTGCCGAACGACATTCCAAAAGAATCGGACGTAATGGAGATCGACTTTTCCGAAATACCCATCATGTACATTCAAATTTCGGGGAATTACGATCTGGAGAAACTGAGAAAATTTGCCGAAACGGCACAGGATAAGATAGAATCGCTGAAAGAAATCACCCGTGTTGATATTTCGGGGGCTCTGGAAAGAGAAATACAAATCAATGTTGATATGTATAAGATGCAAGCAGCCGGTGTTACCATGTCGGATGTGGAAAGGGCAGTAGCTGCCGAAAACAGAACCGTTTCGGCTGGAGACATCTCAACTTTCGGAATGAAAAGAACCATACGTGTGACTGGTGAATTTAAAAGTGCCAGAGATCTGGATAATATCGTCCTGAAATCAACAACGGGAGCCATAGTGTATCTGAAAGATGTTGCCGAACTAAAAGACGGATTCAAGGAGCAGGAAAGCTTTTCGAGATTGAACGGACAAAATGTAATCACCCTGAATGTTATTAAACGTCAGGGACAGAATTTGATTGAAGCTGCCGACCAAATAAAAGTGATTATGAATGACCTGAAGGCAAACAGCTTCCCACCCGACGTTAAGGTCAATGTAAGCGGCGATATGTCGCGCTTCACCAAAAACACACTAGAGGATTTGAACAATACCATTATCATCGGTTTTATTCTGGTAATTCTGGTGTTGATGTTCTTCATGGGTTTCACCAATGCCTTCTTCGTGGGCTTGTCGGTGCCGCTTTCCATGTTAATTGCTTATCTGATTATGCCTGGTTTGGGATTTACCATGAATATGATTGTAATGTTCGGGTTTATTTTTGCTCTGGGGATAGTGGTTGACGATGCTATTGTGGTCATAGAGAATACACACCGCATACACCGCAAAGAACCCGATATTGTTAAAGCGGCCAAGTCGGCCGCAGGTGAAGTGTTTGCACCCATTTTGTCAGGAACGCTCACTACCCTTGCACCTTTCTTTCCTATGGCATTCTGGCCAGGCATGGTCGGAAGGTTTCTGTACTTCCTGCCGGTAACCTTGATTCTAACTCTTTTTGCTTCCTTGTTCGTGGCTTATATAATCAACCCGGTGTTTGCTGTTTCGTTTATGAAACATGAATACGACACCACCGAAAACGAAAAAAGATATAATTGGCGCAAGCTCGCCAAATGGGGTATCATCTTTGGTGGACTCGCTATTTTGAGCTATATTTTACGATGGATAGGAATAGGCAATTTCATGATTTTCTGTTTCCTGATGATTTTAAATTACGAATTTGTGTTGAAGTATCTGATAAAGGGTTTTCAGCAAAAGTTGTGGCCAAAGATTTTGCGCATCTACGAAAAATCCTTGCATGTGGTTTTGCATAAGAACAGACCCTGGGCATTTTTGGGAGGCATTGTGGCCCTCTTCATCCTCACAATGTTTATTGTTGGTTTGAAGAAACCCAAAGTGATATTTTTTCCCGATAATGAGGCTAACTCCATCAACGTCTTTATCAATATGCCTGTCGGAACCGACCAGCGTGTTACCGATTCTGTAGCCCGTGTGGTTGAAAAAAAGGCGATTGCGGTTCTAGGAAATAACAACCCTATAGTGGAGTCTATTATTACCAATGTTGCTGCCGGTGCCGGCGAAGGAAGTATATGGGACCGCTCGGCTATGAGCAACCGTGGAAAGATTGCAATAAATTTTGTAGAATATAAGTTCCGCAATGGCGAACTCACCAACCCATATATCAATAAACTGAGAGATGCGGTGAAAAATATTCCCGGTGCCCAAATATCGGTGCAAAAGAACAAGATGGGCCCGCCTACCGGCAAACCGGTCAATATTGAGATCAGTTGCGAAGATATTATGCCGCTTATCAATACTTCGGCAAACTTTAAAAAATATCTCGATTCTCTGCAAATACCAGGTATCGATGAACTGAAATCGGATTTTGTGGAAAGCAAACCAGAAATTATGGTCAATGTCGACCGTATCAGGGCCAACCACGAAGGTCTTTCAACAGCCCAGATCGGGATGGAACTGCGCAACGCTATCTATGGCAAGGAAGTTTCGAAGTTTAAAGAGAATGAAGATGAATATCCGATTATGCTGCGATATTCGGAACAGCAGCGCAAAAACATTAATCAGGTTCTCGACATGAAGATTACCTACCGCGATATGGCCAACGGACAGGTCAGACAGATACCCTTATCGTCAGTGGCCACAATCGATTATACCAATACTTACGGAGGCATTACGCGTAAGAATTTTAAACGAGTCATCACCATTTCGTCTGATGTTTTACCAGGTTACAATGCCAACGAAATTGTGACACGTATCCGCAACGAAGCCGACAAGTTCAATAAGGATCAGGGTGTAGAGATAAAACTGACAGGCGAAAACGAACAACAGGCCGAATCAATGGGATTCCTGTCAACAGCCATGATTATTGCCCTGGGGCTAATCTTCTTTATTCTGATCACCCAGTTCAATTCGTTCTCTAAAACGATAATCATTCTCAGCGAAGTGCTTTTCTCTATCATAGGTGTTTTGCTTGGAATCGTGATCTTTGGTATGGATATTTCGGTTATTATGACCGGTATTGGTGTGGTTGCGTTGGGGGGCATAGTGGTTAGGAACGGAATATTGATCGTTGAATTCACCGATGTGCTGAAGCAACAAGGCATGAAAACCCGCGACGCTATTGTGCAGGCCGGCCTGACTAGGGTTACGCCCGTTATTCTTACTGCCACAGCTACCATACTTGGATTGGTTCCGCTGGCCGTGGGTATGAACATTAATTTCATCACGCTGTTCACCGAGCTGAATCCGCACATCCATTTCGGGGGCGATAACGTTTTGTTTTGGGGAGGTCTGTCGTGGACCATCATCTTCGGATTGAGTTTTGCTACTTTCCTTACACTACTTTTTGTTCCAGCCATGTATCTTATCGCATACAGGATGAAGGTGCGGATGAAAAGAAGAAAATCAAATCGCTTATACAAACGATTTTTAAAAGGTAATAATATTTAGTAGTCTCATTACCAAATAAAACAAAATAGTGATATTGATAAAAACGATAAAGAGAATAAAAATTTTGGATGTTGTATTATCGGTTTGCATATTGTAAAATTAATGATGCAAAGAAAATAGTAAATAGCACAAAAAAAAATACCTAGAAATAGGTATTTTTTGATTTTTATATAAAAAGGTATTTTATTAACAACTTTGATAACGAACCTTTGTTCTTAAAACTTATTTATATTTTTGAAAAAAATTCAGATGAAATACATCCTAACGCTTTTTGTTCTTTTTTTCTTGTCGAGCAGTTTTGTTTTTCCACAAGATTCAGTAATCTTTTATAACGGGAGAAATTTAAAAGGAAGAATAATTGACTTTAATAATAATGAGACGGTCTTTAGATTTGAATTGAAAAAGAAGAAACACATAAAAACTAAAGTTCTTGCCAAGGAAGATATTTTTGCATTGTATTATAAAGACAGTGTTGAAAAAGTATTATATGCGCCAATTGCAACTGATGAAAATCCTTTGACAATTCTGGAAATGAAAAGTTTGATTGGTGGCGAAAATTTAGCTAGATATCGCTACCATCCCCGATGGGCTACTGTTTGTGGGGCTGTTACTGGTGTGGGTGGAATTTATCTTGGTTTTTGGGGAATTGCCATTCCTGCTGCTTATGTAGCAGTTGCGGCTGCAGTTCCAGTAAAAGCAAAAAGAAAGAAATATTTTCCTGTAGAAAAATTAAATGATGAACTTTATATTGAGGGATTTAAGCATGAGGCAAAACGAAAAAAACTTGTAAATGCTGCAATTGGAGGTGCTTCAGGTGTGGTTGTCCTTGGAACAATTCTAGCAATTTTAACCGGTAAAAATTATATAAAGTAAAGGTTTTAAATTTTAAAATTTACTATTTTTTAGGGCGTCCCAGCCCTGTGCTGTTATTGGAATTGCTTGACTACTCCTTGAAATGAGATTTAGTCCGTTTGATGCATCTGTGATATAGCCAATAATCTTCACTTCTTCTAACTGTTTTACTTTTTCAAAATCATTTTGCGATAGGGTAAATAAAAGTTCATAATCTTCGCCACCATTCATAGCAGCCGTTGTAGGGTCAATATTTACGCTGTCACAAAAATTAATTGTAGAAATATCAATCGGGATTTTTTCTTCAAAAATAGCACAACCCGTATTTGAATTTTTGCAAATATGGATTATTTCAGATGCAAGGCCATCTGAAATATCAATCATAGATGTTGGCTTTATTTTATGCTCATTAAAAAGTGTAATAATATCTTTTCTTGCTTCGGGTTTTAATTGCCTTTCAATTATATAATCGTAACCATCCAAGTCCGGTTGCATCTCGGGATCGGCAATAAATACAGATTTTTCTCTTTCAAGTAATAATAATCCAGCATAGGCACTACCCAAATCGCCACTAACACAAATCAAATCGTGCTCATTGGCAGTATTTCGATATACAACGTCTGATTTTTCTACAGTTCCAACAACGGTTATTGAAATAAATAAACCTGATTTGCTTGTGGTAGTATCTCCTCCAACTAAATCAACAGCATATTTTTCACACGCTAAGTAAATGCCTGAATAAAATTCCTCAAGAGCTTCGAGTGAGAATCTATTCGAAACGGCAATTCCTACAGTAATTTGACGAGGTGTGCCATTCATTGCATAAATATCTGAAAAGTTGACCACAGCAGCCTTATAACCCAAATGTTTTAATGGGGTGTACGTCATATCAAAATGGATGCCTTCAACTAAAAGGTCGGTCGAGATTAATGTATAATTATTGCCAATATCAATAACTGCTGCATCATCACCAATCCCTTTAATGGATGATTTGTTTTTTAATTCTATGTTCTTTGTAAGGTAATCGATAAGTCCAAATTCTCCCAATTCAGACAAAGATGTGTGTGTTGGCTTCGATTCTATCATGCCACAAAAGTAGTCATTTGGTGCGAAATGAAATTAAGATGTGGAGATTCCTTTCGAATATTTTTCAATCAAACCATCAAAAATTAAGAGAATTAATTTACTTTTAGACTTCGTTTTTAAATATACTTTTGTAAAAAACTGATTTTTGAAACTGACTTTAAAAGAACATATTGATAGAAGTAAACAAGCCGTTGCTGCAAACAAAGCCAAAGGAAATCGTCATGCCGATTTTCTGGCAACGATGTATGCACAACCTTCACGTTTTATTGAAGAAATTTTGCAAAACACAGAAGATGCTTATGCTCGTAAAATAGGAGATAGTTCTTTTAAAAAAATCAGGTTTAAATTGTTTGAAAACTGTGTAGAAATTCATCATAACGGCAAAAATTTTGATGAAGAAGATTTGATGTCGGTAACCACATTCGCTAATACAACTAAAAAAAACAACAGTGAAATTAACCAAATCGGGAAATTTGGGATTGGATTTAAATCGGTATTTTCAATAACCAATCAACCGGAAATTCATTCCGGGAAATATCATTTTAGAATTTCAGACTATGAAATATTAGTTGAAAATCAGGAGCAAAAACCTGATGATGGTTTTAATACCCTAATTGTATTGCCTTTTAAGAAAAGTAACAAATTGGAATGTTTTAATGCTGTAAAGCAGGGTTTGCTGAATCTTAACGAATACTACCTTATATTTTTAAAACAAATTCAGCGGATTGAGATTTTTGAAAGTGAAACTCTTTTTTGTGAAATTGAAAAACAGGTATCGACATTTTCTAAGAACATTCAAAAAATAATTTTCCAAAAAAAGTTTTTTCAATCCTATATTTCTGAGAAGAATGAGGTTTATCTTCTTGTTGCAAAAACAGAATTGTCAAAAAAACCGCAACCGGAATTAGCTTTCCAAGTTATAGAAAGTGAAAATTCATTTAGATTTGTCGAAATACCGGATGCTCCTTTATTTGCCTATTTCCCGACAAAAATGTCGAGCGGATTGAATTTCCTGATACATGCACCCTTTACCACAAATCCTTTGCGCGATTTCATACCGTTCGATGCTGTTTTAGCACCCGAAAATATGCAATTGTTGCATGAGATTTCCCGTTTGTTTGTTCTGGGAATGAACTGTTTCTTGAAAACGGGTTTGTATGACTTGCATTTTTTGTCGAAACTGCCTTTGAGAAAACCTTCGGTTATTCTGAGTGGATATAATAAAGGAATAGTATATCAGGAATTTTATACTGCATTAAAGTCGTTTTTGCTTCACGGAAAAACAATTCCAATTAAAAATCATAAATATGCAACAAACACTGAAGTTTTAATTCCGGCCGATGAATTAATGTACGGCTTTTTGCAAGAGGCAGATTTGAAAATGCTTTTTCAAAAGAGTTTCTTTATTGATTCTTTAATTATTAATGAATCGTATACCGAATTGCGTGATTACTTTTCGAGCGAATTGCAAATAAAAATTGCAGATGCTGAAAGTTTCGGATTCCGTATAAAAGTATCGTCAAGTTTTCTTGAAAACAGACCGGTGAAATGGTTTATTGAATTTTATAAATACCTGCATTTTCAACAAAAATTGTGGGATACCCAACACATGAGTCAGTATTATAGTATACGAACATCACCAATAATAATGACTGCGGCATACACATTGGAGGCTGCGTATGATGATAATCAAATTGCCAAAGTTTTTTTATCGAATGGGAAAAAGGATTTTTTGCCAGTTGTAAATCCTCGACTTTTTTCAAACGAATTTAGCCGTACATTCTTTAACGACCTTGAAATTAAACAACCCGATGTTGTGGATGATGTAATTTATAATATTATTCCACAATTTAAAAACGGATGTAGCATAGCCAATAATAATTATTTTAAGAAGCTTGATAGAGTTCTTCTGGCATATACGGAGGCATCGTACAATCGAAACAAAATTTTAATCGAGAGTTTAAAAAACGCACCATGGGTGCCTGCACGAAATAACGAAGGTGAATTATACTTTTATACACCTACAGAAGTTTATTTGCCGGATAGTTTATTAAAGAAGTATTTCAAATCAACTACAGGAGTTTGGTTTGCTGAACCATTGTTCATCTCAAAACTGAAAAGAAAATACCCTGATATCGTAGAGTCATTTTTTAAAGAAATCGGGTTATTCGATTTTCCAAGGATTCATTTTTCTGACAATAGTGTTCCAAAATTTGAAGGTTTTGATGATTTTATTCGATATGTAGATTACGAAAGTTCGAATGCATTTTTAAAAATAATACTCAAAGCACCTGAATATTACTTAAAAGATGAGGTATTACACTATCTGAAACGTCAGAATTGGATTTTGACAGAAACAAACCGCTTTGAGGCACCTGAAGCGATGTGCATTTCTGATGTTTCAACAAAATACAAACTTACAGTAAACGAAAAAGCTAAACTCCAAATCTTGTTGAATATTACCTCTAATAAATATGTTTTTGATGATACATATTTTGAATGGAAGCCGTCGGTTAAACCCGATGAAATAAATATAAATGAGATCAAAAATCTAACTGCCGTTCCGGTTTCAATTGAAGGGAATTTCAATGTTCTTAATACCATTCAGACCAACTTAAATTTATTTGAGTATAAAGAGACGAATCTAAAAGAATATTCGGAAGCTGATTTCGATAATATTTATCAATGGTGCTGCGATTTTTTGTTGTTATATTTAAAACATGAATTTGTGCAGCCTGAATATAAAGTTGAACGCTCTCGGGTTTCTGATTTTACAGTTTATAAGAATGAAAATATATTCCTTCATGTTTTCTTGTGTGCAAAAACCGATTTGATGCAACATTTTTATTTTCCAGCTGAAAAATTGGTTGAAATTTGCAAGTTACATTCTTTTCAGGAGAATACGTTACTATACTGTGTTGAAAGTGTTGGAACCGCAAATGTTTCTATTAAAATTATTTTCAATCCGTTTCAACAAATTTCCTCCGGTAAAATTCAATTTAAAGGCAATTTGTTTTTATTTCCTTGTTGATTATTATCAGTTGTTTCATTATTTAAAAAAAAACATAACTTTGTAGCGAAATAAATTATTAACCAAAAAAACTAAAAACGTATTGCTTATGAAAAAAACAATTACAACTTTTTTTATTGTCCTTTGCATACTTGTTGCTAATGCACAAATAGCAAACAAAGGTGGCGGAATTATGAAAGCTAATTCGGCGAGTAAGCCCGGAAGCGTAATATTACAGACGAATAAGGCTATTGGAGATACCTTATTATACTCTGATGGATACTATTGGTATCCTAATGCAGCTGATTTTACAGGTTTTACTGTTCAAATGGATGATATGGATCAACTTCCTACAAACAATGCAAATTATTTTATGTCATTCGGGTCGTTTTACGATACAACCATGAGAGTGGATTGGTGGATGCCTTGGGATGTTGACACTGCATGGTATTTTGCTGCAACTTCATGGTTCAATCCGGCTGGACAAGCAGATAACTGGTTGCAATTTGGCCCAATAACTTTGCCTGCAGGTGCTGAACTTAGCTGGTTTCAGCGTTATAATGGTAGCGGTGGCACTGCGCCATTCTGGTTTGATGGATATGAAGTGCTAGTTTCAACAACTGGCATAAGTAATTATAGTAATTTTCTTGATCCTGCAATTTTTACAAGGGCTGATTATACCGGCACTGATGGAACTGACAGTTCATGGGCTATGAAAACTGTAGTTATTCCATCAATGTATGCCAACACACCTTGTTATTTTGCTTTCCATCACAATGCAAATGATATGGATGTGCTGTACCTCGACGAAATAAAAATTGTTGAATCAGCGGCAGGGGTCGACGAAAATGCAAATGGATTTGCTTTTGTGAATAACGCTCCCAATCCAGCCGACCAAAGCACTGTTATCAAATATCAGTTAAATAAAACAGGCAATGTGCTATTGCAAGTAATGGATGTAACAGGGCGTATCATCAATCAAGTTGATTTGGGTACACAAAGTACAGGTGTTTACACCCATACACTCAACACATCTGAACTTACAGCAGGAATTTATTTCTACGTGCTTGATGTTAATAAGCACAAATCGGTTAATAAACTGGTTATCGAAAGATAGAGGTATTGTTTAATAATAAAAAAAACAGCCCTATTTAAAAAAAACAGGGCTGTTTTTTTTAATTTATCGAAAATAGGTGCACTTATTTTTATTTTTTTAAGAAAATCATGATATTACTTGAAAAAATTTACTAAATTTGTGAATTGATATTAAATTAATTTTACTTTTGTAGAAAATTATTATAAACTAAAAAAATAAAAAAATGAAAAAAATCTACGTTTTAGCTCTGGCCATGATTTTCGCCTCTGCTTCTTTTGCTCAGCTTGCAGTTCCAACTGTTAAAAATGCTGTTCTAAGAAACACCAAAACCGTTCCGTATTCAATTATGCATTCTTCAGCCAAAGCAACTATTGATACGGCTGGTTGGACTACAGGCTATCAACCTGAATTTTTGGCTCCAACTGTCGAAATTCATACCTACATGATGACCGAAGGTACACCTGCTGTTAGAATAGGTTATTGGTTTGGTACCAACGGAACCACAACATCAGATACAGCTGCAGATTATTGGGCGCAGTGTTGGGTTAATGTTAATTCAATAAAAGTTAGCGGTATTTTGTTTTGGTTGTCAGGAAAAGCAAATCTTTCAAGCAGTTCTGCCTCTACATTAAGTGTTTATTTACAAAATATGAGACCTTATGTAGCCGGTGCTCATGGTTGTATTATTGGTTCAAGTCCTACCACTTTTGGTCCTTCACCTGCTGGTCCGGTTCTTGGTTCAGGTTCTTTAACCATTGCAAATCTAGATACAGTATTTACCAATTTCAACTGGGTTCCTTTTGGATCCTTAGCAACCGTTACTGGCGATTTTGCTGCTGTTGCTAATTTTAAAGCTATCAGAACTCATAGCGATACTGCTTATATGTTTTGCGATGCTATAGGCAACGGTTTGGGTATGGATTTTTCACAACAATGTGTTGATACAGCTGGTTATTATTATGTTTCAAATAAATTATCGACACTTGATGTTAACATGTCGATTTTTGCTGTGATTGACGATGGTGCCGGAGTTGAAGACAATGGTTCGTTTCAGGGAATGCAAATGACCGTTAGAAATGGCGGAAACAATGTATTTGTAGATTATGCTTTACAAAATAACTCACCTGTAGAAATTCATGTACTTGATATGAGTGGAAACGAAGTTGCTGTTATCAACGAAGGTACAAAATCAGCAAATACTATCTACACTGCTAATATTGATGTAACAAAATTTGCAAAAGGAATGTATTTTATACAATTAGCTTCAAAGAATGGCAGATTAACAAAGAAAATGATTATTGAATAATCCCAATTCTATTCAAAAAAAAGAGGCTGACATTTGTCAGCCTCTTTTTTTGCGTGTTGTTAGCTCTTAATCTTTTGTTCTGCATGAAACTGGATCGCTGGCAGGGCCTTCGCCTGTTGGAAATATACCATTTAAACGCATCAGATATCGTGTTCCCGGTTTTAATCTGGTAATAACCATAAATGTAATACTGCAAGCTCCTGCATGAAAATAAATGGGTTCGGCATCTTCAACAATTAAGGCAACTTCGGCACGGTAGGCGGCTGCGCCTTTTAGTTTTGGATATTCAACAATCAATTCGCCCGGATGGTTGCCATCTCTAATGGTTAAACCTTTTTTGGTTCTTGGCTTTGGTGTGGCATACGGTTCAAAACCCATGCTGATGAGTAGGGTTGCATCGTTGGTTGCATTGGCTACAACTTCGGTATATTCAGCCGTATCGTAGTAAAAAGAGTCTAAAATTTTAGCTTTTTCGTGCATTTTTTTCGTTGCTTCGTGGTCACCGGTCAGGTGCAAAGTGTAATACTTCTTGGTATCGGCTGTTACAACCAGATATTCGGTTTTTGAATGTGGTGGATCTGTTAGTTGCAAATGCAACGGAATTTGATTGGCAACGTTTTCGTTGCGTTCAATTTTTTCAAGCATGGGTACGTTTCCCAACGACCTAAGCGAGATAAATATTTTTTTAGAGCTGAGGTTATCGTATTCATGCTTTCTATTGCATAAAAACATATTGAATTAAATTTGCTCCCATTTGCAAAGCTTTAAGTCGCGTTTCGTTCGAATCTTTGTGCACATCCTGGTCTTCCCAGCCATCGCCCAAATCGCTTTCGTAGGAATAGAAACACACCAAACGACCTTCGTAAATAATGCCAAAACCCTGGGCAGGCTTGCCATCGTGTTCGTGAATTTTGGGCAAACCATTCGCAAACGTATATTTTTGATGATAGATAGGGTGGGTAAACGGCAGTTCAATAAAATCCAATTCCGGAAAAACTTTTTTCATTTCGCGCCGCACGTAAATATCAATGCCATAATTGTCGTCGATATGCAAAAAACCTCCCGAAATTAAATATTCGCGCAGGTTTTTTGCTTCGGAAGTGGTAAAAATTACGTTGCCGTGTCCGGTCATGTGCACAAACGGATAACTGAACAGTTCGGGACTGCCCACTTCCACTGTAGCATATTCGGTATTTAGGTTGGTGTTTAAATTTTGATTGCAAAATTTTATTAAATTGGTGAGCGACGTTGGGTTGGCATACCAATCGCCACCTCCTTTGTATTTTAGCAGGGCAATTTGCACATTTTGCGCATGAGCAAAAAACGCTAGTAGCACAAGGAGCAAGGATACGATACCGGTTCTAAAAATCTTCATAATTACTGATTGGCAATATTAATGATGTTGCAAGCCACTATGCCGGCTGTTTCGGTTCTTAAACGGTTATTTCCCAAACTTATTGGCATATACCCCGATTTTTTTGCTGCTGAGATTTCAGCCTCCGAAAAATCGCCTTCAGGACCAATAAGCACCACGGCATTGCTTGGGGCAATGTACTCGTTTTTCAAAAGTTTTCGTTCACTATCATTGCAATAGGCCACAAATTTGGCAGCCTGAAAATTTTGTAGCATAAAATTGCTAAACGTAGTACACGCATTGAGTTTGGGCAAATAGGCCGAAAACGATTGTTTTAAAGCCGACACCATTATTTTTTCAAGCCTATCGGTTTTCACTACGGTTTTTTCCGAATGTTCGCAAATCAGGGGTGTTATTTCATCAATGCCTATTTCGGTTGCTTTTTCTAAAAACCATTCAAAGCGGTCGGGGCTTTTGGTGGGGGCGATAGCAATGTGTAATTTAAAAGTTCGTTTATTGAAATCGTTTATGGTTTTTACAATAGTGGCTTTGTAGGCATTTTGGTCGGCATCATTAATAATGGCATGAAACAACCGCCCTTTGCCGTTGGTGAGGTAAATAGTATCCGATGTGTTTAACCTCAGCACTTTGCAATGACGCGATTCTTCTCGGCTAAACTCAAACCGGCTCGAATCAATATCCGAAGCATAAAATAAATGCATGGTTTACTTATTAAAAATCTCAATTTTGTTTTTCGGGCGATACATTTCCAACCACCGAAAATTCTTCAGAAACAGCTCCTTCTCTTGCAAATCCTTGTCGGGATACAAAGTGGCTATGGGTTTATCTAAAAAGGTAATGCTCTTTATTTTATTTTCAACCACCTCAATATCCATATTGGTTGATATGGCTTTGTTGATACCCGACTTTAGTCCGTTGTCTTCGCGCATAAAATAAATGGTTTCGGCATTGTTGTATACTTTAATTTTTTTTAACTCGCCTTTCACAAAAAAACCGGTCATATTAATGCCTTTCACCTGATTAAACCGTTGATGTGTACTGTCGTCGTTGGATACCAGAAAACACGATCGTCGCAAATACATTTTATCCAACAAACTATTGGCCAACTGAATTTTCACCGAGTCGGCCGTTAACTGTTTGGCTTCGGTCCAGATAATTGGGTTGCGAAACATACTAATAGTCGAATCGGCATAGTTATAAACCAACGAATCGCATTTGCCCTGCAAATCGTCTCTAAAGAACTTAACTTTGTGAAAAGCGAACATCAGTTTTGCTTTTTCGGTGATGGTATCGAAAGTGCCAATTAAAGTGTCGGCATGCAAAAACAACGAATCGTGTTGCTCGTCAATCTGAATAAACAAAGCACTATCGGTTGCCAGGCTGTATTGATGCCGTTGATCGTAAAGGATAAAATTGCCTTTGACTATTGCATTTCTTGATGAATCGA
This sequence comes from Bacteroidota bacterium, assembly GCA_037128515.1. Taxonomy (GTDB): domain Bacteria; phylum Bacteroidota; class Bacteroidia; order Bacteroidales; family CAIWKO01; genus CAIWKO01. Next base: position 25,394 of record JBAXWF010000009.1, read on the forward strand.
TAAGTGTAACATTCCTATAGCCCATACCATATCCTAAAACCCGGTTATATATCATGCTATCGCCGGTCAATGTTTGACTTTTATTTTTTAATCTGGAGTTTTTTGTAAGTTGCGAGATATCTGCTTTGGTGTTGTACCATCCCAATTCGGTATAAATATGGTTATCGTCGCTAATAATATTGGTTGGGCCAATAAAATACGATACCTCATTACCTGTATTATAAATTAATGAATCAGATGTTATGGTGTAATTCTGGTTTACCAATATCACCGAATCTTTGAAAAAGAAATTTTTGTTTTCGGAAAAATAGAAACCATACCAGCTTGTTAGCGTATTTTCTGGGTCAACAATTTTGCCTCCCGAATAATATAATCCGGTTTTAGCATTCATGTCATAAGTTAAATGTTCGGTTGTTAGCGTAATATCGTTGTCTATCAGCTTCACATTTTTATGTATTTCAGCAATTTTGGTGTTGCCATTGTATTTCAACGAATCGCCATAAATGTTCACCGAGTCGTTGGCTTTAATATGCACATTTCCGAATGCATCCAAGCTGTTGGCTTCCGAAAACAGATGCGCGCTGTCGCAATACAACATCACATTTTCGTGCTGAAAAATTACATTGCCTATTAATAAAGTATATTCACCCTTGAGTTTATCGTAAATAGCTTTCTCGGCACCAATCAGTTCAATTTTTTTTGGTGGATTTTTTGCCTGGCCAAACAAAATGTTTGTACAGCAAAACAACACCAACCCAAAAACAATACATTTTCTCATGATTTAAAAGCTACTGAAACCGAGCAGAAAAACAAACTTTATTTTTCGAAACGAAATAATCAATTTTCAGTTTCGTTTTTCAACATATTTCCATCGAGGTCGAAATAAAGTTTCACAACCTTTTTATCGCCCGATTTTTTCAGAATAAGAAAATAACAGTTCCCCTGATCCGTATCTGTTTTAAAAAACGATTCGCTGATGGTGTGCTGTGGAAAGTTCTTTTTCAAATATTTCGAAATGGAGGCAGGCAACTCACTTGGGTTTATCTTTTCTTCCGGTGTGCCGTATTTCGATTTGGGCTCGTTGTTGTTCTGAGTACTTACCGAATTGCCGCCCTGATTGTTTACTTTACCTTCCGATTCATCAATTTTCTTCAAGAATTTTCCGTTTAAGTCGAAATACAAAAGAGTCCCGTATTTATTTCCTTCATACCAAATCGATAAAAAATAGATGTTGCCCAATTCGTCGTCGCTCACCAAGCGCGAACTTCTGATGGTTTGATCTTTATAGTTATGTTTTATGTAATCCAGTATCGGTGTGGGCAATTCCTTTATATCAACTTTGTCGTTGTAGTTATTGGCATTTTCAAACGTACTGCCTTTTTGGTCAACATTCGACAAAAATTTATCATCCTTTTCTTCATTACGTTTAGCTATATCGCCAGCATTGGGGTCGTCGATGTCGGGTTTGTTCAAGCTAATAAGCTTGCCGGTAGTTGAAAACCAAATTTCTGTTAAAGGTGGAGGCAATGCTTTGCTGCGCTTATCATACATGCGAATAAATGTGCTTTTATCTTTCGGTGTGGTAACCAGTTCCACAGTTTTAACTTTGTAGGTTTTAAAATTATCTTTCAAATAGGTGAGCGTAAGTTGATTTAACGATTCTTCGGGTTGCATTACACGGGTTTCAATCCAAACACCGTCTTTATCGTAGGTCGATTGACCGCTTTGCCCCTCCAAACTAAATTTAACCGTATAAATTTTGTCTTTAAAATGCCAAACCACCCCGGTAGCTTTTTTCATTTTACTTGCAAAATGTGTTTTTGCAATGGTGGGAACTTTGGCTGCATCAATAATATTATCTCCTTCTTCAGGCTTTTGAACCACTTCTGTTGTTTGGTCTTCTTCTTGGTTTTTTACCTCTTTTTTAACCGGCTGTTTCTCTTCTTTTTTTGCTTCGGGTTTTTGTTTTTGTTCTTGTTTTGGGGTGGAAACAGTTTTATTATTTTCGGGACCGGCTTTATTAAGCAGTTTTCCGATGATGTCAAAAGTCAAATCGGTTGGCTTTTCTTGCGAACCTTCTTTTTTAACTTCAACAAAATAATTGGTTTCACCTTCGCTGGTTTTTTGCAATTCCGATGTTGTAATCACATATCCATTATTACGGTAGTTTTCTTTAAAATAAGTCAGAATGGGGCTCGGTAATTCTTTTTCAGCAACATCATATTTGGTAATATTCCAAACTCCCGTGGCATCAAAGTGGGCTCGGCCTACCTGATCGTTTAATTTAAATTTCACAACGTAACTATCTTTGTCTTTTTCCCACGAAATCACGGTGGCTTCCGAATATTTATACTTGAAGCTGATAACCACATCTTGTGGTACTTTATCTTCGCTTAGTTTTTGTGCGAAAACACTGCCAAAAGCAAATAATAAAAAACCGACTAGCATTAAAACTTTTGTTTTCATTATTTTTTAGTTTTTATAATTTAAAGGTTTGTTTTCTATCTGGGCCTAAAGATAGTAATGAAATTGGTACGTTCACATTTTTTTCAATAAATTTAATATAATTCATCAATTCTGTTGGAATCTCCGAAATATCATGTATTGTATCAACCCTTGTATTCCATCCTGCAATTTCTTCATAAACGGGTTCTGTTCTCTCATCTATCATATCATATGGCAAATATTGTATGCTTTTGTTATTGATGATGTATTGATTTGCAGTTTTCAATGTTCCGAAAATGCTGAGCACATCCGCTTTTGTCATCACCAAATCCGTAACACCGTTAATCATAACTGCATATTTCAATGCAACCAAATCTAACCAACCACAGCGGCGCGGTCTTCCGGTTGTGGAGCCAAACTCGTTGCCGGCTTTTTGCAATTGCGAACCGGTTTCGTCAAACAATTCTGTAGGGAAAGGGCCACTGCCCACGCGTGTGCAATAAGCTTTGAAAATACCATATACTTTCCCTATTTTGCTCGGCGCAAGTCCCAATCCAGAACAAACGCCGGCACAAATCGTGTTCGATGAAGTAACAAAAGGGTAAGCGCCAAAATCAATATCAAGCAAGGTGCCTTGAGCCCCTTCGGCCAACACACTTTTGCCTTTTTCTATTGCTTGGTTAATATAAATTTCGCTATCAATAAACTGGATTTCTTTCAGGGCTTCAATCGCCTCAAACCACTTTTCTTCGTATTGTATATATGGCAACCCGTCTATAACATATTGGTCGATATCAAAGTTGTAAAGCCCGATAATTTGCAAATGTTCTTCGGTTAGCTCATTATATTTGCGTGCGAATCCTTCATGCAAAATATCGCCCACCCGAATCCCTTTGCGGTTAAATTTATCGGCATAGGTTGGTGCTATACCTTTTAAGGTAGACCCGATTTTGGCTTCCCCTTTCGATTTTTCGTAGCATCCATCGAGTGCGCGATGAATGGGCAATATCAAATGAGCCCGTTTCGAAATTAACAAATTGTTGGTGGCTGTGGCATTGAAAGTTTTAACAACATCCAATTCTTTTAGCAGTATCACCGGGTCTATCACCACACCGTTGCCAATAATATTCACCGTGTTTTTATGCAGAATACCTGATGGAATGGTGTGTAAAATAATTTTATGGTCGTTAAATTCTATGGTGTGTCCCGCATTGGGTCCCCCCTGAAATCGTGCTATAATATCGTATTGTGGTGTTAGCGCATCCACAATTTTTCCTTTTCCTTCGTCGCCCCACTGAAGTCCTAAAATCACATCAACTTTCATAAATCGGTTCTAAATATTTCGTATTTTTTTATTTACATGGTTTTTTGCAGCGTGCATAAAACGTTAGCGAATGATGGGTTATATGCACATCAAACATTTTTTCGAGTGATCTCTGGATTTCCAATATGCGAGGGTCGCAAAACTCGAACACTTTTTTATCATCGATGCAAATCAGGTGGTCGTGTTGTTTAAATTTATAGGATTTTTCGTAGTGTGCACAGTTTTGACCAAACTGATGTTTTACAACCAAACCAGAATTAATAAGCAAATCGACCGTATTGTAAAGTGTGGCTCGGCTCACCCTGAAGTTATTGTTCTTCATCTTTATATAGAGGGATTCCACGTCAAAATGTCCTTCAAATAAATAAATTTCCTTCAATATCGTAAACCGTTCGGGAGTTTTTCGGTGGGCATTATGCTCCAGATAGGTCGTAAAAATTTGTTTCACAACATCAAATATATCCGGTGTTTTTTCTTTCATAACCTAGGCAACTGTTTTTTTTGATAAAGATACGAATATTAAATTAATCAGATAGCATTCAAGCATTTTTTCAGCATCTCTCAACTCAAAACTTTCTAGAGTAATTTGTAACTAATTAATTCTATTAATACTTTCAATGCCATCTACGGTTTTCAAGTTCTCAATTAAGGCTTTTAATTGGTTGGTATCTTGAATATACACCGTAACAATCCCTTCAAAAATACCCCCGGTGGTTTCAAGTGTTAGGGAACGTATGTTGATGTTGAGTTGTTTGGAAATTATGGTGGTTATGTCTCTAAGCATCCCGACATGGTCGATGCCTTTGATGGTGATACCTGCCAAAAACTGTACCGATTCGTTGTTAATCCATTTTGATTTAACCAGGCGGTTGCCATATTTCGACATAAAGTTGATGGCTGTGTTGCAATTGGTGCGGTGAACGGTTATTTCGCCGTTTTTTTCAATCAAACCAATCACTTCGTCGCCGGGTATGGGGCCACAGCATTTGGCCATTTTATATTTGATGTGCTCAACCTGCGTACCGAGTAAATCCGTTTTGGGTTTCTCGGGTGCATCACCGTTTTTGGCTGCAATTTCTTCCTTTATTTCGGCATGTCGGCTTCGTGTGAAGGGAAATCGCAAATAGCGGAACCAGTTTTCGCGTTCCTGTTCCACAAAGCAGTTTTTCACATCTTTATATCCTATTGCGCCGTTCATCACTTCTAAATACAAATTGGCCGGTGTGGTAAACCCTGCAAAATGCATAAATTTGTTCAAATTGGGTGTAGTATATTCTACCTCAAACTCCTCGAACATTGCTTTTAGTTTGCTTTTGCCTTCGGCTGCCAGTTTCTTTTTTTCTTCTTTCACAAATGATTTTATCTGGGCTTTGGCTTTGGCGGTGGTTACATAATCAAACCATTCTTCTTTGGGTGTTTGTTTTTCTGATGTTATTACTTCCACTTGGTCGCCGCTTTTTAGGGCATAGTCTAAGGGCACAAGTTTGTGATTTACTTTGGCACCTATGCAATTGTTGCCAATGTGGGAGTGAATGTTGTAGGCAAAATCCAGGGCGGTTGCTTTCATTGGCAAGGTGATTAGGTCGCCTTTGGGTGTGAACACATAAATTTCGTCGGCAAACAGGTTTAGTTTAAAATCTTCGATAAAATCTAAGGCGTTTGATTCGGGGCTTTGCAGCAATTCGCGGATTTTTGCCAGCCATTCGTCTAACCCGCTTTCGCCTGCTTGAGGTCCGTCTTTGTATTTCCAGTGGGCGGCATAGCCTTTTTCGGCAATTTCGTCCATGCGTTTGGAGCGTATTTGCACTTCGACCCATTTGCCTGTGTTGCTCATAACGGTGGTGTGCAAGGCCTCGTAGCCGTTGGCTTTGGGTATCGATATCCAATCGCGGAAGCGGTCTTTGTTGGGTCGATAATGGTCGGTTACTAGGGCATAGACGTTAAAACACGATGATTTTTCTTTTTCGGTAGCCACATTCAGCACAATGCGTATGGCAAACAAATCAAAAACTTCTTCGAAAGGAATTTCTTTTTTGCGCATTTTTTCCCAAATCGAAAATATTGATTTGGTGCGGGCCAATATCGTAAAATCTATTTTTTTTGCTGTTAAATCGCGTTTTATGGGTGCAATAAATTTGGTGATAAACCGCTTACGTTCGGGTTCCGATTCAATTACCATGGTTAAAATGGTGTTATATATTTCGGGTTCCATGTGTTTAAAGGCCAAATCTTCTAGTTCGCTTTTTATGCCATACAAACCCAGGCGGTGGGCTAGGGGGGCATACAGAAAGGAGGTTTCGGAGGCAATTTTCAGTTGTTTTTCGATGGGCATCGATTCCAGTGTGCGCATGTTGTGCAGGCGGTCGGCGAGTTTGAGTAAAATAACCCGCACATCGTCTGACAAGGTTAAAAGCATCTTACGGAAATTTTCGGCTTGCAGCGATTCGGTTTTGTTATCAAACAGTCCGGATATTTTGGTGAGTCCGTCGATAATGCGGGCTACTTTGTCGCCAAACAAACCGCGGATGTCTTCTAGGGTGTATTCGGTATCTTCAACTACATCGTGCAGCAGGGCGCACACCACCGAGGTGGTGCCCAGCCCAATTTCTTCGGCGGCAATGTGGGCCACTTCTAAGGGGTGATATATGTAGGGTTCGCCGCTTCGGCGCCGCATATCTTTGTGGGCTTCTAAGGCTAGGTTGAAAGCTTTGCGTATTAATAGTTTGTCGTCGCGGGTGGTGCGGGGTTTGCACACGCGCAGCAAATCGCGGTAGCGTGTTAGTATTTCTTTTTTTTCGCGTAGTTCTTCGGCAGATAGCATATTCCAAATTTTAGCACAAATTTACGTCAAAAACCCATAGGTTGCCACAGGGTGTTGGAATAAATATGCACATTGTTTTTAGCCGTTTTTAGTTGTTTTGTGATGAAAGGTTTTTGGCCGAGGGTGTAGTATATTTTTAAAGAGGTGTGAAAATTATTTTGAAAAATGGAGGTTGCTGGTTGCCAACTCGCGTGCTGATTAAGGTAAACTCAGTTAGCTATAGAGGTAAACTGACTTAGCAAAAAATAAAACTCCATTACCAATTTTTTTTGACTCACAAAAGCGCATGGCAAGTTGCCAATTATTTTACTTCTTTCATTGACAGTTGAATGCGTTTTCTGTCGACATCCACTTCCATCACTTTTACTTTTACTTTTTGGTTGAGTTTCACTACTTCGTTGGGGTTGGCTATAAAACGGTTGGCCATTTGGCTGATGTGAACCAGCCCATCTTGATGCACGCCAATATCGACAAAAGCGCCAAAAGCAGTGATGTTGGTGACTATGCCGGGCAGTTCCATGCCGGGGATGAGGTCTTTGACATCGTGCACATTTTTGTCGAACTCGAACAAATCGAATTTTTGTCGTGGGTCGCGACCGGGTTTGGCTAACTCGAGCATAATATCGTTGATGGTGGGTAATCCGGCTTGAGGGGTTACAAACTGCTGCGGTTGAATTTGTTTGCGCAGGTCGTCGCGTGCAATGAGGTCGGGCAGGGTGCAACCCAGTTGTTGGGCCATGCGATACACAATTGGGTAGCTTTCGGGATGCACGGCCGAGCAATCCAAGGGGTTGGCGGCATCGCGAATGCGCATAAATCCGGCGGCTTGTTCAAATGCTTTGTCGCCAAAACGTGCCACTTTTTTGAGTGCCTCGCGCGAGGCAAACAGCCCTTTTTTGTTGCGATGTTCGATAATGTTTTTTGCCAGCACGGGCCCCACACCCGACACATGGGTGGGCAGCTCTTTGCTGGCCGAGTTTACATCCACGCCCACGGAATTGACACATGAAATGACCACATCTTGCAAAGTTTTTTGAAGCTCGGTTTGGTTTACATCGTGCTGATATTGCCCAACGCCAATAGATTTGGGATCGATTTTTACCAGTTCGGCCAAGGGGTCCATCAGTCGGCGGCCAATGGAAACGCTTCCGCGAACGGTTACGTCGTAATCGGGAAACTCTTCGCGAGCCACTGCCGAAGCGGAATAGACCGATGCACCGCTTTCGTTGACCACGATGGCCAGTATATCTCTTTTGAATTTGATGCGACGAATAAAATTTTCGGTTTCGCGTCCGGCGGTTCCATTGCCAATGGCGATGGCTTCAATTTTGTAAGCATCCACCAGGTTTTCGATTTTGCTGATGGCTTGCTTAAATTCGTTTTGGGGAGGGTGCGGATAAATGGTTTCGTTGTGCAGAAGTTTGCCCGAACGGTCGAGACACACGACTTTGCAACCGCTGCGGAAACCCGGATCGAGGGCGAGCACATTTTTTTGTCCGAGTGGGGGTGAAAGCAAGAGTTGTTTGAGGTTTTCGGCAAAAACGCGGATGGCTTCGTTGTCGGCACGTTGTTTGGCGAGTTGGCGCATTTCGGTTTCCATGGATGGTTGCAACAGGCGTTTGTAGGAATCTTTTACCGCCTCGCCCACAATTTCGGCCGAGGGGTTGCGTGCTTTAATTACCTGACGATTGATAATGTCGAGGGCTTTTTCGGCAGCAGGTTCAATAGTGATTTTGAGAAAGCCTTCGTTTTCGCCGCGAAACATGGCAAGCACCCTATGGGAGGGCGATTTGAGCAGTGACTCGTTGAGTTCGTAATAGGTTTCATAGTTGCGGCCTTCAATTTCTTTGCCTTTAATTACTTTGGAAGTGATGGAAGATTCTTTTTCGAACAACATGCGGATGCGCGAACGAATCTGCTGGTTTTCGTTGACCCATTCGGAGATGATATCGGAGGCACCGGCAATGGCTTCGGCGGTGTTTTTAACGTCTTTATCGGGGTCGACAAAGGCATTGGCTTTTTCGTGCACATCGATGTTTTGCTGCGAAAAGATGAGATTTGCCAAGGGTTCGAGACCTTTGGCACGGGCCACGGTGGCTCGGGTTTTGCGTTTGGGTTTGTAGGGCAAATATATATCTTCGAGTTCGGCCATAGTGGTGGCGGCCATCAGATGCTTTTCGAGTTCGGGTGTGAGTTTTTGTTGCTCGGTGATGGATTGCAAAATGCTTTCGCGGCGTTTGTCGAGTTCGCGCAGTTGACCAATGCGGTCGCGGATGCTGGTAATCTCCACCTCATCGAGCATTCCGGTGAGTTCTTTGCGATAACGCGCAATAAATGGTATTGTTGCACCGTTATCGAGCAAATAAATAGTGTTTTCGACCTGACGAAGTTGCAAACCGAGTTCGGAAGCTATTTTTTGAGCATGAGTCATACGAGAGAGATTTGGCTCAAAGATAAATTTTTTTGAGCGAACTAACTCCAATTTGAACCCTGTAAAGTTAATTTAAAATAATTATATAGACAAACAATAGAAAAATGCACACAAACCAAATTATTTGTCGAAAAATTCGTTTATTTGTTTATTAATTTACTTGAATAAAAAATAATGGCATACTGCGAACATGCGTGATGAAATTCAGATAAACTTCACCACAATCGCATTGAATTTAGTATCTTTGCAAAGTAATTACAATCAACTCTTTTAACTCATGTTGAAGGCTATAAAACTTTTGGGCGTGTTTTTGTTTTTGCTGAGCACCCCTGTGTTTGCCACAACCGTTTCGGGTGAGGAGGTTGCTGGAAAAAAAGAGGTAATGGTGGATGATACAATTCCACCCGATACACCGCTGCTTGATACGGTGAGTGTAAATAATACACTTGGTAAAACGGTGCTGGGTTGGGAGCATTGTGTAGCAACTGATGTGGCAAAATATTTTATTTATCACCAACCTGGGAGTGGAGGAATTTGGATTTTATTGGATTCCGTTTATATTCCAGCAACAACGTATACTGATTTAACTTCGATACCTCAAACGGGTTCTGAGGCCTATTGTATTGCGGCCAAGGATAGTTCGAAGAAAGTTAGTGCCATGGGCGTTGTTCATAAAAGTATTTATTTATCGTTGCTAACATTGAATGCTTGTAAAAACATATTCAAGCTTGATTGGAGTGCTTACATTAATTTAAGTCCGAGTTTGGCAGGATATCGGGTTATGATGAGCGAAAACGGTGGTCCCTATGGAATTTTGGCTACCACAACTCCAACTGCCACTTCGTTTGAGCATATCAATTTAATGCCGAATTCGCATTATTGCTATTATGTTCAAGCTTTCGACTCCTTGCACACCAAAATGTCAACATCGAACATACAATGTGCCTATGCCCGAAATCCGAAAGAACCTCAATTTGTTTATTTGCGTTATGCAACCGTAAAAGATAAAGCTTTTGTTCGGGTTGGATTTTTTACGGATACTACAGCTTATGTTCAACGGTATACTATTCTTCGTTCGGAAGATGGAGTGAATTATGCGGATATTGGAATTGTGCCGCACGGAAACATTTATTCGAATATTACTTTTGATGATAACTCGGCCAAGGTTGACGAAAAAAGTTATTACTATAAAGTGAAGGTGGTGGATAGTTGCAATGTGGATACATTGACTTCGAATGTTGGAAGAACCATTTTTTTGGATGGGACTGTTGACGATTATTTGTATAACTATGTTACGTGGAATGTTTATGAAGACCGTTATCCTCAAGCCTACAATGTGATGCGTGAGGTAGAGGATTATGAACCGTTTACAAAAATATACTCATTAGTTTTCAACGAAACCCAATATAAGGATGATGTGGAAAACTATACCGAAAGCGGCGGCCGATTCAGATACACGATTCAAGCTCCACTTTACGATATATTTAATAGCAGCTATGCTTTTGCCGACACGGTTTATTCGAACGAAAAAATACTTTTGCAGCCCCCCCGTTTGTATGTACCCAATGCTTTTGCCCCCGATGGCATGAACAATATTTTTAAACCCATAGGTGTATTTACCCAAAAGGACAATTATAAATTTATAATTTATAACCGTTGGGGAGAGAAAGTATATGAAACTACGGATTATTATGAAGGCTGGGATGGGAATTTTGCGGGTAAAAAAGCCGAATCGGGTGCTTATGCCTATTATATTTTTATAACGAACGCCTATAATAAGACATTTGAAAAGCGAGGAACAGTGATGTTGATGCGATAAGAATTACAGCCGGCTTGCATACAGCCGGTTTTTTTTAAAATTATTCGAACAACATTTCATTTCGTATTTTGAGAAACAAGTATTTTTCATAATTTTGTACAAATATTAAAACCAAAATCCATGCAGTTTGATCCAGATAAATTTATCGGAGAAGGTTTAACTTACGATGATGTTTTGTTAGTACCAGCCTATTCGGAAGTATTGCCACGGATGGTAGATGTTTCGACACAATTTACGCGCAATATTAAGTTGAATATTCCGATAGTTTCGGCCGCCATGGACACGGTGACAGAATCGGTTATGGCCATTGCAATAGCTCAAGAGGGTGGCATTGGTGTGTTGCATAAAAATATGTCGATAGAAAACCAGGCTATTGAAGTTAAAAAAGTGAAGCGCGCAGAAAATGGGATGATTATTGAACCCATCACCATGAAAAAAGACGCCTGTGTGAAAGATGCCCTAGAATTGATGCGCGAAAACAAAATCGGTGGCATACCTGTTATTGATGATAATGGTTATTTGGTGGGCATTGTCACCAATAGAGATTTGCGATTTGAAAAAAACCTGGGTCGGCCTATATCGGAAGTGATGACCAAAGAAAACCTAGTTACCACAACCGAATTCACAAACTTTGAGAAGGCAGCAGATATCTTACAGGAATTTAAAATTGAAAAACTGCCTGTTGTTGACAAGAGTAATAAACTAATAGGTTTGATTACCTATAAAGATATTATTAAAATAAAAGCCCGCCCAAATGCATGCAAAGACAACAGAGGTAGGTTGCGAGTTGCTGCCGGTGTGGGGGTTACTGCCGATATGCTCGACCGTGTTTCGGCTTTGGTTAAAGTGGGTGTTGATGCTATTGTAATTGATACTGCGCACGGTCATTCGAAATATGTGATTGAAGCCGCGAAACTTTTTAAAAAGCATTATCCCGAAATCGATTTGGTACTTGGAAATATTGCCACTGCTGAGGCAGCAAAAGCCTTGGTTAAAGCCGGTGCCGATGCATTGAAAGTAGGTATTGGCCCCGGTTCAATTTGCACAACACGAATTATAGCTGGTGTAGGCGTTCCGCAGTTGTTTGCAGTATATTCTGTTGCAAAAGCAATAAAAGATTCAGGTGTACCAGTAATTGCTGATGGAGGTATTCGTTTTAGTGGTGATATTGTTAAAGCACTTGCTGGTGGCGGGAACACAGTTATGTTGGGTTCATTATTTGCCGGAGTTGAAGAATCGCCCGGAGAGACCATTATTTTTGAAGGTCGCAAATTTAAAGCATACCGAGGCATGGGTTCGATTGAAGCAATGCAATCGGGCTCAAAAGACCGCTATTTTCAGGATGCAGAAGATGACATTCAAAAACTGGTGCCCGAAGGTATTGTGGGGCGTGTTCCATACAAAGGCACATTATCAGAAGTGATATATCAAATGGTTGGCGGACTAAAAGCAGGTATGGGTTATTGTGGTGCCGAAAATATTCAAAAACTGCATCAATCAAAATTCATAAAAATTACTGCAGCCTCTGTGGCTGAGAGCCATCCGCACGATGTTATTATTACACGTGAAGCACCAAATTACAGTAGATAATTTTTTTTAAATAATTTCGTTATTGGGATTTCGGATTCTACAATTTTAAATTTTGCTATAATCAAAAAAAATCATGTAGGTTTGTATTAGTTTTAACAGATAAATTATAATAATTATGAAACATGTTATTTTTCTTTTTTTAATTTTTATTGGCTTTTCAGGTATAACAAAAGCACAGGTTAATGATCCAATATTATTGAACGTTGCAGGAGAAAATATTACTAAATCGGAGTTTTTAAATGTATACCAAAAAAACAATGTTAAAGGCGATGCGATGGATAGGAAATCCTTAGAGGAATATTTGGATTTATATATAAATTTTAAATTAAAAGTGAAAGAAGCCGAAGAACAAAAACTGGATACTTTTGCTAGTTTTAGAACAGAGCTTGCCGGCTATCGCAAACAACTTGCCCAACCGTATCTGACGGATAAAGAAGTTGACGAAAAACTGATTAACGAAGCATATGAAAGAATGCAATGGGATATTAGAGCCAGCCATATATTAATTAAAGTTGATAAAAACGCTAGTCCCGAAGATACCTTGGCTGCTTATAAAAAAATCATGAAAATACGTGATAGAATTATCAAAGGCGAACCTTTTGATAAAGTTGCCAAAGAAACATCGGAAGATCCATCGGCGCGCGACCGCGAAGATGCGGGATCAAAATCAACCATAAAAGGTAATGGTGGTGATTTGGGATATTTTTCGGTATTAGACATGATTTATCCTTTCGAAAACGGAGCTTTTAATACAAAGGTTGGTGAAGTTTCGATGCCAGTTCGTACAGATTATGGTTATCATCTATTAAAGGTATCAAACAAAAAGCCTGCAATGGGAAAAGTTGTCGTTGCTCATATTTTTGTTAGTGTCCCCAAAGATGCAAAATCGGAAGATTTGGCCGGCTTTAAAAACAAAATTGATGAAGCATACGCAAAGCTACAAAAAGGCGAAAAGTTTGAAGATGTAGTTAACGAGTATTCTGATGACAAAGGTTCGGCTGCCAAAGGGGGTGTTTTACCTGGTTTTGGAGTTAACAGAATGGTTCCCGAATTTATTGAAGCCATTGCTAACTTAAATAATATTGGTGATTATTCGAAACCAATTCAAACGGTTTATGGTTGGCATATTATCAAACTGATTGATCGCAAACCCATTAAGAGTCTTGACGAAGAAAAACCACAGTTGAAATCGAGAATTATAAAAGATAGCCGTTCAAATAAAAGCTTAGAATCGGTTATTACCCGTATAAAAAAAGAATACAAATTTAAAGACTATCCAAAGAGTTTGAAAAAATTTTACAGTGTTATCGATACAACTATTTTTGATGGTAAGTGGGATGTGCAAAAGGCCAATAAATTGACAAAAACAATGTTTGTGTTAGGGCCGAAAACAATTACTCAAAGTGATTTTGCCCAGTACTTAGCTTTAAAACAGGCAAAACGCACTAAAATGAATATTCCTGGTTATGTGAACGAGCGCTATAAAACGTATGTTGACGATTTTTGTAAGAACTTTGAAGACACTAAACTTGAAGAAAAATATCCCGATTTTAAAATGCTGATGAAAGAATATCGTGATGGTATTATGCTATTTGAACTCACCGATAAAAAAGTTTGGTCGAAAGCCATTCAGGATACTACAGGATTAAAAGAGTATTATGAAAACCACAAAACAAATTATATGTGGGATGAACGGCTGGATGCCTCAATATATACATGTAAGAATATAGAGGTAGCAAATAATGTTCGTAAACTCTTGAAGGATTTTGATGACGGTAAAATAACCGAAAACGACATTCTGATTAAAATAAACACTGATACTATTCCTGTTTTAAAAATTGAACGAAAATTGTATTTGAAAAAAGATAGCCCAATTATTGATTCAGTGAAGTGGGTTAAAAGTATTACAAATAATATTGTAAAAGATAATAAGGTTATTTTTGTAGTTGTTCATAAGGTAGTTGCTCCGGAACCCAAGCAAATTAAAGAAGCTAAAGGCTTAATAACCGCTGATTATCAAAACTATCTTGAAAAGGAATGGATAGACCAACTTCGTAAAAAATATACTTACACTGTTAATAAGGATGTTTTTGAATCATTGTTGAAATAGGCAATAACAAGGCCAGTATATTATGAAATGAAATAAATTAATTGTTTTTTGAAAAAGCTCTTATTAATTATACTAATCTTTATTTGTGCCTGTTCATCTAACAAAAAAAACAATGAACGAGCGGTTGCCCGTGTTCTTGATAAATTTTTGTATTTAAACGATCTTCAAGGCGTCATTCCGAAAAATGTGTTCGGGAAAGACAGTGTAGCACTGATAAATGATTATATCGACAATTGGATAAGGCAGCAATTGCTAATCAGCCAAGCTGAACGAAACTTATCTGCTGAACAGCGAGATTTTACCAAGCAGCTTGAAGATTATAAAAATTCATTAACCATATATCGATACGAGTCTGAGCTTATAAAACAAAGTCTGGATACAAATGTTGCTGAGAATGAAATTGAAGATTATTACGAAAAAAATAAAAGCAATTTTGAACTCAAAGAAAATATTGTAAAAGTAATTTATGTGAAAGTTCCGAATAATAGCCCGATAAGTACCGCTCGTTTATATATACGATCCGATAATGTGCAAGACCGTAAAAAATTGCAAGATTTTTGTCATAAATATGCTGTAAACTATTATTTGGAGGATGGGAATTGGTTATTGTTTAATGATATTTTAAAAGAAATTCCGATCAATACCTATAATCAGGAAGATTATTTGAAAAATAATCGTTTAATTGAAATTAAAGATTCGAATTTCATTTATTTACTTAACATAAAAGGGTTTATGATAAAGGAAGGTTTGTCGCCACTAAGCTTCGAAAAAGGAAATATAAGGGATATTATTATCAACAAACGCAAATTGAAGTTAATAGAAACAATGCAAAATGATGTGTATAATAAAGCTTTGAAAAAAGGTGATTTTGAAATAATTAATAAATAGCCATCATACTATTTTTTATTTTTATAAGTTATTATCTGATAAATAAACAAGTAATGAAGAATCTAACAAAATGTTACGCAATAATTTTATTTTTATTTCTGTTTCCTTTTATGGCTAAAGCTCAACAAAATAGCGAAAAAGTACTTATTGATCAAGTAGTAGCTGTTGTTGGTAGCAATGTTATTTTATACTCTGAGATTGAGAATGAGTTTATTCAAATGCAACTTCAAGGGAGTACAAAAGGGAGTTCAACAAAATGCAATATTTTGGAAGAATTGATGTTTCAAAAACTAATGTTGACGCAATCGGAAATTGATAGTGTGAAGGTAACAGACAAACAAGTTGATAGTGAACTTGACCGTAGGTTACGATATTTTATCAGCCAGGTAGGGTCGAAAGAAAAGTTGGAAGAATATTTTAAGAAAAGTATTTTAGAAATTAAAGAGGATATGCGTGAAAAAATACGTGAATACTTACTTATCCAAAATGTACAATCGAAAATAACTCAAGATATTAAAATAACACCTTCCGAAGTGACCGACTTTTTCCGAACAATACCATCAGATAGTTTACCACTCATTGGGTCACAAATTGAAATTGAACAAATTGTAAAACAGCCAGTGATAAGCAATGTTGAAATCGATATGGTTAAGGATAAACTGAATAGTATTAGGGCAAGGGTATTAAAAGGTGAAGACTTTGCCATATTGGCCAACTTGTATTCTGAAGATCCGGGTTCAATGACAAAAGGTGGCGAATTGGGTTTCGTTGGCAGAGGTGAACTTTATCCTGAATTTGAAGCTGCTGCATTTTCATTAAAACTTGGGGACGTCTCGCCAATTGTGAAAACAGAAAAAGGATATCATATTATACAATTAATTGAACGGAGGGGTGAATATATTAATGTACGTCACATCTTGATTATTCCCAAGGCTTCGCCCATTGATTTAGCAAAATCCAGAAAGGATTTGGAGAATATTATGGCACTTATTTCAATGGATACTCTAACTTTTGAACAAGCTGCTGCAAGATATTCTGATGATCCTACCAAAGTAAATGGTGGAAAACTCATTAACCCGTATACAGGGGATTCGAAATTTTCACCAGAGGAAGTTGAACCAAACTTATTTTTTATTGTTGAGAAGATGAATGTTGGGGATAAATCTGCTCCTATGCTTTTTACAAACGATGATGGGCAACAAGCATATCGAATTGTATATTTGAAATCAAGAACCGAGCCCCACAAAGCGAACTTAAAAGACGACTATCCCCAAATTCAAAATATGGCCTTAACCATCAAACAAAATCAAGCTATAAATAAATGGGTTGTTGAAAAATCGAAAAATACATTCGTTAAAATAACAAATGATTTTAAAAGTTGTGATTTTAAATACGACTGGATATCATACTAATTCAAAACACAATTTATACTATGCATAACAAATCGGATGTTGAGACTTTAGAATCTTTTGTTAATAAATATTTAGTATTAAAATCAGAAATTGCTAAAATAATTATCGGGCAAGATGAAGTTGTAAGAAACATACTTATTACGATTTTTAGCAATGGGCATGCTTTGTTAATAGGAGTTCCGGGTCTCGCAAAAACCTTGATGATAAATACAATTTCAAAAGCTTTAGGTTTAAAGTATTCAAGGATACAGTTTACTCCTGATTTGATGCCATCAGATATTATTGGATCGGAAATTCTTGACGAAGAAAGACATTTCCGTTTTATAAAAGGACCGGTCTTTGCAAATATTATTTTAGCTGATGAAATTAATCGCACACCACCGAAAACTCAAGCAGCCTTGCTTGAAGCAATGCAAGAAAAGGCTGTAACAGTTGCAGGTAAAAACTTCAAATTAGAAGAACCATTTTTTGTTCTTGCCACTCAAAACCCTATTGAGCAAGAGGGTACATATCCATTACCGGAAGCTCAACTCGATCGGTTCATGTTTAACATTTGGCTCGATTATCCAAGTTTTGAACAGGAAATAAATATTGTTAAAAGTACAACAGGAAACGATACTCCGCAAATTAAAATTGTTTTAACTGCAGAAGAAATATTAGAATTTCAGGAAGTCATTCGAAAAATTCCGGTTCCTGATAATGTGTATCAATATGCAATTAATCTGGCTTCAATAACAAGGCCTCAAACAAAACTGGCACACCCGTGGGCAAATAATTTTATTTTGTGGGGTGCAGGCCCTCGAGCTTCGCAATATTTAATTATTGGTGCAAAATGTAATGCTGCTTTAAATGGAAAATTTTCTCCAGATATCGAAGATGTTAAAAATGTTGCACATTTAGTCCTACGTCATCGACTTGTAAAAAATTATAAAGCTGAAGCCGAAGGAATATCTGTAGATGCAATCATTAACGAATTTATTAAATAACTTTATCTGAATTTTTTTTTTATTTTCGTTTGCTGATGCAATAAGTTTACCAATGAAATTCTCTGAAATTATAGGTCAGCTTCCGCTGAAAAACTATTTGATTAACACTGTGAAAAACAGTAAAGTTAGTCATGCTCAGCTATTTCTTGGACCCGAAGGTTCTGGGAAATTGGCTTTAGCAATAGCATATTCACAATTTATTTCATGTACTAATAAATTGTTTTTTAATTCAGATTCTCCTTTAATAGGGGATTCATGTGGTGTTTGTCCTTCATGTGTTAAATACAATAAACTTGTTCACCCAGATATTCATTTTTATTACCCAATTACTACCACCAAGGAAATTAAATCCAAGCCTAAGAGTATAGATTTTATTCAAATTTGGCGTGAACTTTTGATAAACAATCATTACTACATATCCCTGAATGATTGGTATAATAGTATTAGCGTTGAAAATAAGCAAGGTATTATTAATGCAGAAGATTGCGATGAAATTGTAAGAAAACTTAGTTTAAAAGCGTACGAGTCGGAATATAAGATTATATTGATATGGATGGTGGAAAAGTTATTTCATTCAGCTGCACCAAAAATTCTTAAGATTTTGGAAGAGCCGCCCGAAAAAACTTTGTTTATTCTGATTTCAGAAAAACATGAACAAATAATCAACACTATTGTTTCGCGAACACAAATGGTGAAAATACCCAAACTTACAACTAAAGATATTAACACTGCATTGATTCAGCATTCTAATGCATCCGAAATTCAGGCACGAAAAATCTCAAACGTGGCCGAAGGGAATATAATTTTTGCAAAATCACTAATTGAGGAAGACGAAGACGACAGTTATAATTTTACTACACTTCGTCTATGGTTGCGTTTGTGTTATAGATTTAATAATGAAGATACTTTAGCGTTAGTAAAATTTGTTGATGAAATTTCGAAAATTGGTCGCGAAAAGCAAAAGAGCTTTTTTAGCTATGCATTAAAAGTTATTCGTAATTCGTCATTACTGAATCATGGAAATGAGAAATTGGTAAAACTCGATGCAAATGAAACCGAATTCGTGTCAAAGTTTTCCGGTGTTCTTAATTCGGCTCGAATACCGCTTTTATCCGAGGAGCTTACTAAAGCTATTTTTCATATTGAACGAAATGCGAATCCTAAAGTTTTGTTTATGAATTTGTCGTTTACATTACACCGCATTATGCACTCATAATTTTATTTATGTTGGGTAAATTGTTTAAATTTGCGAGAATTTATTATTTATGGACAACGAGAAAAACGATTTTTTGACAAGGGGGTGTTCATACAAACCGAAGTCGTATCAGAAAAACGAGAATTTATATAGTCATTCGTGTTGCAAACGGAATTCATATAATTGGCTGGGGAATATTAGCTTACCTAAATTATACAAAGAATTTGACTATGCAGAGGTGAGGTTTAAAAATAGTCGCAAAGACTTTTATCGATTGCCCGAAGGTATGGAATTTTGCATTGGAGATATTGTTGCTGTTGAAGCATCGCCTGGACACGACATCGGTATAATTACGCTTTTAAGCGAAACGGCTCGACTTCAGATGAAGAAAAAAAAAATAAATCCGGAAGTCAAGGAAATTAAGAAACTTTACCGCAGAGCCCGTCCTTCCGATATTGAAAAATGGATATCAATTGTTTCTTCTGAGCTTTTGTCGGTTTCTAAAACAAAAAAAATTGCAGGAAGTTTAAAACTTTCAATGAAAGTAAATGATGTTGAATTTCAAGCAGATGGAACAAGAGCTACTTTTTACTATACTGCTGAAGAACGGGTTGATTTTAGGGAACTAATAAGACTATTGGCAGAGCAATTCAGTATAAGAATTGAAATGAGACAAATTGGAGCACGACAGGAGGCCAGCAATTTAGGTGGCATTGGAACCTGTGGTAGAGAATTATGTTGTGCAAGTTGGTTATATGATTTTAAATCTGTTTCAACAAATTCTGCAAGAACTCAACAGCTTACAATAAATCCTCAAAAACTTGCAGGACAGTGTTCAAAATTGAAATGTTGTTTAAATTACGAGTACGAAGTATATGTTGATGCCTTGAAAGATTTTCCTCATAACGACGTTATTCTTAAAACTAAGAAAGGCATTGCTTATTGTCAGAAAACAGATGTTATAAAAAGAATAATGTGGTATTCTTATAAAGACGATCAGTCAAATATCTTGGCTATTCCGGTCGACAAGGTAAAAAAAATAATTCAGGACAACGCGAAGGGTATTATTCCTGAAAAGCTTGAAGATTTTTCGCAAATAAAGGAAACGAAAGTTGAATTTGAACATTATGAAGAAGATTTAACCAAGTATTTGGATGATTAGTATGAAAAATAAAATAGGAATATTACTAGTATTTATAGCTTCATCTTTTTTATTTTCTTGCAATTCAAATGTTATTTTTGATAAAAACAAACAAATTGAAAATTCAGTTTGGAAAAGCTCGGATATTGTAAAATTCACAGTACCAATTGCCGATTCGGTTCAGCCGTATAATTTCTATATCAACTTACGAAATTCAACAGATTATCAATACAGTAATATTTTTCTGTTCATTAAAACATTCTATCCCAACGGTAAGATTTCAATCGATACGGTTGAATGTTATCTTGCCGATAACAATGGAAAATGGTTAGGAAAGCGGAGTGGGAGAGTTGTTGATAACCGCATTTTATTCAGAAAAGCAGTTCAATTTACTCATGCCGGAACTTACTCCTTTGAGTTTGAACAAGCAATGCGTATTGATGATCTTGCAGGTATTGAAGATTTTGGAATACGAATCGAAAAATTTGAAAGTAAAGAATAAGATGAAGAAAAAGGCTTTAAATAATGAATCTCGTAAGTATATAAAAATACTTTGGATCATTTATGCTTCAATTTTTGGTTTTTTAGTATTGCTTTTTACCAGCATCTCAATAGGATTTTTTGGATTTATGCCCACATTTGAAGAGCTTGAAAATCCACGAAGCAATCTGGCTTCCGAAATCTATTCTTCTGATCAGGTATTATTGGGTAAATATTATATAGAAAATCGTTCAAATATTCATTTCGAGGATCTATCTCCCAATATTGTGAATGCACTAATAGCCACTGAGGATGCTCGATTTACTGAACATGCGGGTGTTGATGTCCGTAGCTTATTCCGGGTTATTTGGAAAACGATTATTGGACGTGACCAGGGTTCTGGTGGTGGAAGTACAATAACCCAGCAGCTTGCAAAAAACTTATTTCCTCGGGATGAAAAACCTTCTAAATTAAAATTAGTTTCAATAAAACTTCGAGAATGGGTTACTGCTATTAAATTAGAACGAAACTATACCAAGGAAGAGATTATAGCAATGTATTTAAATACGGTTGATTTCGGCAACCAATCTTTTGGAATTAAATCTGCTGCACGAACCTATTTTGATAAAACCCCCGATTCGTTGAACATAGAAGAGGCTGCACTTTTGGTGGGTATGTTGAAAGCACCAACAAAATATAGCCCGACTCAAAATCCCGAAAACTCAATACGTCGACGCGAAGTTGTGTTGAAACAAATGGAAGTATATGGTTTTATTTCCAAAGAGCAATACGAGTCGTCTCGAAAAAAACCTATCGATATGTCACGTTTTAGGGTGCAAGATCATAATCAAGGATTGGCAACTTATTTCCGCGAGTATCTGAAAACATTGCTCAATCGTAAAAAACCTGTTGAAGAAGATTATACGGACCCGCAGAGTTTTAAGGAAGAAATGGATCAATGGGATAATAACCCCGTGTACGGATGGTGCAACAAAAATCAAAAATCAGATGGAACACCGTATAATGTTTTTAAAGACGGATTACGAATTTATACTACCATAAATTCAAAGATGCAACGTTATGCTGAAGAGGCAGTTTCTGAACATCTGGGTAAAGAATTACAAAATCAGTTTTATGTGCATTGGAAAGGCGTTAAAAAAGCTCCATACGATTATAGGCTGAGTGAAGATAAAATTAACGACATCATACTGCAAAGCGTTCATCGTTCCGACAGATACCTGGCGTTAAAAAAAGCAAATATTTCCGACGATAAGATCATGAAAATTTTCAACACACCGGTTAAAATGAAAGTTTTTTCGTGGCGGGGAGAAAGAGATACCGTGATGTCACCGCTCGACTCGGTAAAATATTATAAATGGTTTTTATTGGCAGGATTGATGTCGGTTGAAACGCAAACAGGATATGTGAAGGCCTATGTTGGTGGCATTAATTATAAATATTTTCAATTCGACCATGTTTGTTTAGCCAAACGTCAGGTAGGTTCAACTTTTAAACCATTTGTTTACACTGTGGCAATGCAAGAAGGCGAATATTCGCCTTGCACCAAAGTTCCAAACGTGCCAGTTTCTTTCGATTTGCCAAATGGCGACAAATGGGAACCAAAAAACTCAAGCGATTATAAGGAAGGTGAAATGGTTACACTGAAAGAAGCATTGGCAAACTCAATTAACTGGGTGTCGGCTTTTTTAATTAAACGTTTTTCACCGGGGCCTGTAATAAAAGTAGCTCGCAAAATGGGCATTAAAAGTGCAATCCCCGAAGTGTATGCCATTTGTTTGGGTGTAGCCGATTTGTCATTGTACGAAATGGTGGGTGCTATAAACACCTATGGCAACAAAGGTGTGTATATTGAACCGGTTTTTGTAACACGCATCGAAGATAAACACGGCAATGTGTTGGCACGGTTTGGCCCACGTACTCAAGAAGCCATGAGCGAAGAAACCGCTTTTTTGATGACTAGTTTAATGCAAGGTGTGGTCGAAAGTGGTACCGGTGGTCGTTTGCGTGGTAAATATGGCTTTACAAACCAAATTGCCGGAAAAACTGGAACTACTGACAATAACTCCGATGGGTGGTTTATGGGTGCTGTTCCAAATTTAACCACAGGAGTTTGGGTGGGTTGCGAAGACCGTAGTGTGCATTTTCGAAGCACCTTACTCGGACAAGGTGCTAATATGTCCCTGCCAATTTGGGCGTTGTACATGAAAAAAGTGTATGCAGATAAATCATTAAATGTTTCAACTAACGATAAATTTCCACGTCCTTCGAAACCTTTGTCAGTTGAAATTGATTGCAACAAGTATAATCAAGGCAATGTGCAAATTAATTTTGATAACAAAAAGTTTTAGTATTTACGATGCGCATTCTTAATGAATATTAAATCGTTTTCATACCAACCTAAATATTCAAAATGCATTCTGTTTCTGGTGCTGTTTTGTGTAGCATATTTCTACCATTACCATCATGTTTTATTCTATACACCTCAATCCATTCATCAGTTTCGGCAAGCCGATTGTCTTTCCATTGCCTTAAATTATTATCAGGGTGATATGAACTTTTTTAAACCCGAACTTCACAATCAAATGAGCCAAGGTGGAAACAGTGGCTTTGCCATGGGCGAATTTCCAATCATCTATTATTTGGTAGCAGTTTTATGGAAGATTTTCGGTTTGCATTTGTGGTTGTATCGGTTTGTGGTTATTGTTATTACTTTCATTGGTTTGCTAGCTCTTTTCAAAACTTTCGAGGGTGTTTTAAAAGATTCTGTTTGGGCTTTGTTGCTTACCGTGTTGTTTTTTACCTCGCCCATTGTTGCTTTTTATTCTAACAACTATTTGACTAACATGCCAGCTTTTAGTTTTGCCTTGGTCGGTTGGTATTATTTTTATGAGTTCTACAAAAAGCACAGGACCAGATTTCTGTATGTTTCCATGTTGTTTTTTGCCTTGTCGGGATTGTTGAAAGTATCGTCGGCTATTAGCTATGCTCTGGTGTTATGTATTTTTGTTTTCGAGTTAACAGGATGGATTAAATTCAGGAATCAAAAAAAACTCTTCAACAAACCTGCAAAACAATTTGTTCCAATACTGATTGTGCCGCTGCTGATATTATTTTGGTATTGGTTTGCCAATAAATTTAACACCTATTACGGTGGGAGCTACACCTTTAACAGCGTGTGGCCCATTTGGAAAATGACTTCGGTTCAAATTGCCGAAGTGTGGAATGGTTTTACCACCTTTACATTACACCAACTGTTTAGCATTACCAACCTATGGTTTTCCGCTTTGATGTTTGTTTCCATTATGGTCTTCGTAGCTTTAAAAAAAATACGCAAAGTGCATCTTTTTGTTTTGTGTATTTTAATTTTAGGCACGGTATTTTATTCCTTATGCTGGTTCAATGCTTTTGGAAATCATGATTACTATCTCATCGATTTGTTGATGTTGTATTTGTTCGTATGCCTGTTGTTTTTTGTCGGGCTTAAAAACATTTCATCGAGGATTTTCAATAGCTACATCACAAAAGGCGTGTTTTGTGTTTTTTTGGTTTTCAACATATTGTTTTGCCAAAACAATATGAAAATGCGCTACTGGATTGATATAAATAAACCCGAACGCTTTACCAATCAATTCGAAATTGGCGGATGGGCCTATATGCACGAAGTATACATAAAGAAACAAAAAGCCTACGAAACCCTGTCGTATTATTTACGCGAAATAGGAGTGACCCCAAAAGATAAAGTTATCAGTATTCCCGACGGAAGTATCAATATTTCGTTGGTTTTGATGAATCAAAAAGGGTGGACTTCCTATGGTTTCGATTGCAAAACCCAAGGCGAACGTATCCGCAAACTCATGAATCTGAATGCAAAATATTTGCTGATCAACGATTCTGTTGTCTACAACGATTCTACCATCATGCCTTACACACGCTATTATATGGGTTCCTATGAAAACATCGATATTTACGATTTGCAAATGATACGCTAAGGCTTCATTCTAGAAAATAATTATCGGTTTTTCAACAGTTGATGATTCTTTTGTTAAAAAAACAATGGCATAAATACCTTTATATGTTAGCAATTAAGTAACTTTGTGCAAAATTGTAAGGCATGAGCGATCCAATAAAACACGAATGCGGCATCGCCTTTATTCGTTTATTAAAACCTCTCGAATTCTACCTGTCGAAATACGGCACCACCATCTACGGCCTCAACAAACTGTCGTTGCTGATGGAGAAACAGCACAATCGCGGTCAGGATGGTGCCGGAATAGCATGCATAAAACTCGATGTGAAACCCGGCATACGGTTTATTAACCGGCTGCGCTCCAATTCGTCGACACCCATTATTGATATTTTCAGTCAGGTGTATGCCAATCTCAAGCAGTTAAAAAAAACGAACCCTGATTTGTTGATGGATGCAGGATGGCTAAAACAAAACACCGATTTTGTTGGCGAACTATATCTTGGACATTTGCGTTATGGCACTTTCGGCAAAAATAATATTGAAAATCTGCACCCATTTATTCGCAACAACAACTGGCAAACCAAAAACCTAGTGTTGGCCGGAAACTTTAACCTTACCAACGTTGATGAACTGTTCAAAAAACTAATTGCCTTAGGTCAGCACCCTATCGAAACATCAGATACCATCACTATTTTAGAAAAAATAAGCCATTTCCTCGACGAAGAAAACGAAGACCTGTATCAGTTGTTTAAAGCCGAAGGTTTTTCGAAAAAAGATATTTCGGAGCTGATTGCACGTGATTTGAATATAAAACGCATTCTCACCCGTGCCACCAAAGATTGGGATGGGGGCTATGTGTTGGCAGGTATGCTGGGCCATGGCGATGCTTTTATCATGCGCGACCCTTCGGGCATTCGACCGGCATTTTATTATGCCGACGATGAGGTGGTGGTGGCTGCTTCCGAGCGGCCGGTGATTCAAACGGCTTTCAATGTGCCTTTCGAAAAAATAAAAGAAATTGACCCGGGCACAGCTTTGGTGGTGAAAAAATCGGGTGTGCATTCCATCATTCCGTTTCGCGAACCTGCAACAAAAAAAGCCTGTTCTTTCGAACGCATATACTTTTCGCGGGGCACCGACAAAGAAATTTATCTGGAACGCAAAAATTTGGGACGTTTTCTCACTCCTTCCATTCTGAAGTCAATCGACTACGATATCGAAAGCACCGTATTCTCATACATTCCCAACACAGCTGCTGTGGCTTACTATGGCATGATGGATGCGCTGGAAGCCTTTTGCAACAAGGTGAAAAAAGATAAAATACTGAGTCTGGGTAGCAATATAACACCCGATGCAATAGAAAAAATACTGTCGTTTCGGCCACGTTTCGAAAAAGTGGCTGTAAAGGATATGAAACTGCGAACTTTTATCACTCAGGATAAAGAACGCGACGACTTGGTGGCACATGTGTACGATGTTACTTACGGTATAGTGCGCGACCACATCGACAACATTGTGGTTATTGACGATTCCATTGTGCGTGGCACCACATTGCGTCAAAGCGTTATCCGTATGCTCGACAGGCTCAACCCCAAACGCATTGTTATTGCCTCGTCGGCGCCGCAAATACGCTACCCCGATTGTTATGGCATCGACATGGCAAAACTCGGCGATTTTGTGGCGTTCCGGGCGGCTATCCAACTGCTGAGCGAAACCAATCAGAGCAATATCATCAATCAGGTGTACAACAAATGCAAGCTGCAATTAACCTTGCCTGCCAACCAAATGGTGAACCCCGTGAAAGAAATTTACGCGCCTTTCGGGCCCGAACGCATTTCGGAAAAGATTTCGAAGATGTTGGTACCGAATGATATCAACGCCGAGGTTCAAATCATTTATCAAACCATCGAAGATTTGCATGCTGCTTGCCCAAACAACACGGGCGACTGGTATTTTACCGGAAATTATCCCACACCGGGGGGTGTAAAAGTTGCCAACCGTTCGTTTATCAATTATATTGAAGGCAAAAACGAAAGAGCATACTGAGTTAATAGGTAAATTGGTAAATAGGTTGATTGCTAACACACGCGAACCAGGATTGGATTATATTATGTAACACTATCGCGGTTAGCTGAGTCGATTTTCTATTGAAACATCAAATGAGTGTCTGGTATTATAAAAAATCGTATCGAAATCAACTGTAGGTCTTACCTTGTTTTCATTGTATTTCTGGTTTTGGAGCTTGTCTTTATTTATTCATAGGCATACCATCGAGTTTCCACTTCCACATCAGTGCAAATCATAACAATCATAGCAATCATCACAAATCAGCTTCTATGTTTCTGTGTTTTCTCCTCATCCTCATCCCATCATTCTACTTTCATCCACATGCGTAAATCTTTCAAAGGTCTATCGTTGGTGTCGCGTTTGGCGGCAGCAATTTTATCAACCACATCCATGCCACTTATCACTTCGCCGAACACAGTGTAGGCACCATCCAAATGGGGTGCGCCGCCAAGGGTTTTATACACCTGTCGTTGCTGCGGCGTGAGTTTCCAGGGTTTGCTTTTGGTATACTCGGCATCCACTTCGGTGCGATGGGCATACAGTATCCGGTTAATGCTGGGTATATCACGTTTGTTCATATACTGCCGGAACTCTTTCAGGGTAAGGGTGTCGTTACTCTTTTTTAGCAGCGCTATCAATAGATACGAACGGGTGTAGCGTTCGCGTTTTTGTTCGGCTGAATCTAAACCGGCATCGGTAAATTTATGACCTTGCACAATAAAAAACTGACTGGCTGAGGATTCTTTGTTGGGGTTCACATCGTCGCTTTCGCGGGCAGCGGCCAAGGCACCTCGTTTGTGTATGTATTCTTCAACAAATTCGGCGGGCAAACGGTAGTTGGTATCACCATCGCCCAAGAGTTGACTGGGTTTGGCATGGCGCGAAGTGGGGTCGCCGCCTTGTATCATAAAACCGGGAATAATGCGGTGGAAAAGTGTGCTATCGAAAAAGCGCGATTGTACTAGTTTTATAAAATTATCGTGGTGTTGGGTGGTTTTGTTGTAGAGTTTTACTCGAATAACACCATAGGGTGTGTGAATGGCCACTATATCTTCTTTGGGTTGACAATTACAAGCCACCAAAAGGCTTAGGAGGCATGCTGCAAACAGATAACGTTTCATTGGTTGGTTTTTTTAGTAAAAATACATTATTTCGGGAAATGGCGGATGAAATGGAGGGAAAAGTTTTGAAAGTGATATGCGAAAAGTTGCTGTGCGGCGGAACGTGGGTGGGAAATACTAAACGTAATGAGATGGGATGGATATGAGCAAAGGGCTGTAAACAGGGGGTTGTGTAACTATGACGACGCAACATCAAGGAATGACGACGCAACATCAAGGAATGACGGAGTGATATCAAGGAATGACGAAGCAAGAGCAAGGAATGTCGACGTGAAAACACGGAATGACGACGCAACATCAAGGAATGACGATGCGATAACATGAAATGACGGTGCATCATCAAGGAATGACGTGGTGAGTTCAAGGAATGACGGTGACAGAACAAGGAATGACGGTGGATGTATGGGAAATGGCGGATGGGATGCAAGGTGTGGCGATGGGTGAATGTGAAAAGACGGTGGGTTTTTAAAAGATGACGTAGGTTTATCAAGTGATTTTGTTGGGGGAGGTGGTTTTTGAATTAGGAAAGTGCGATTATAAGTAGGGGGAATTGGAAATGTTGGGGCGTGGATTTGAAAAGACGTTGTGTGTTTTTGAAATTACGAATGGTTTGTTAAAATTTATGTAGTGATTATTGGAAATGGAGCCGAGATTTTTTGAAAAGTTGGGGTGAAAAAATGAAATGGAGTGGGCTGTTTTGGATTTGAAGTGGGGTGTGTTATGAATGAAACGGATACGAATTGTTTTCACGCAGGTGAACTGGGGATAAATTTTAAATAGATGTTAATAACTGGTGAAAAGTATTTACCTTTTTATGGAAATCATTGTTTGGAAAATTACTATTTTTGAATTATTGTTTCATTAAATTAATGTTAATATGGCATCGACATCGGAAACTGGACATGCAGTGAATATTGCGAATTTTAAAAAAATTATTGACCGGTGTGGCGAATTTGGGACGAGGTATCATCCGGAAAACGCGGCATTGGAGTTGGCTACTATGACGACGCAGTGGGAAAACGCGGCGGAGGCTCATACGACGTATTTGGAGAAATGGGGTGATACGCGGGTTCCGATAAATGATAGGGAAAATTTGTTTGAGGGGTTGGATATTGTTGTGGGTAGAAGCTATAATATTTATAAAAGTACGGAAGCCACGGCAAGAAATAAGCAGGATGCGAAGGCGCTGGCGCAAAAAATACGGGGTATAAATGTGGTGGTGCGTAAACTTGAGGATGGGACGCCGGATCCGAAATATGTGAGTACTAGTCATCAGAGTTTTATAAAAAAGATTGAGAATTTTACGAATTTGGTTCATCTTTATAAAACGGATAGTACGTATGCGACGAATGAAACGGATTTGACTACGGCGAGTTTGGATAGTTTGTTGGCTACAATGAAGTTGACGAATGATGCTGTGGAGGGGCTTATTGCGATAGCGATTGGTTATAGAAATGAACGGGATCATTTGTTGTATGATGATAAAAGGGGTATTGTTGATGTGGTTCAGAAATGTAAGAGTTATGTGAAGGGGGTTTATGGTGGGATTTCGCCGGAGGCAAAAAGTGTGGTGGGTATTATTTTGCGGCGGTTTATGAGGTTGAAACCGGTTTAGGGCATTGGTTTTTAGGTTTTTTTTAGTTTTGGATTTTTAAACGGATTGTATAATTTAATTTGACATGTTATGAAAAAGATTAATGAAACAGGGCATTTGGTGAATGCCAATAATTTTTCGCGAATCATACCGTATTGCGAGACGCTTGGGACTCGTTATGCTCCGCCAGATTCGGCGATTGGTGTGTTGGGTTTGAAGGCAAAAAAAGTTACTGTTGATGCGGCGATGTTGGATTTTTTTAACCAATGGGCTCCGTGGACTATGGCGGTGAATGGCCGAGGTGATGTGCTTGATTTGGTTGACCCGATGATGACTCGTATAAAAAATATTGTGAATGTGTGTGATGTTTCGGATCGGTTTAAGGCGGATGTGGAAAGTATTGTGAAGAAAATAATGGGGATTCGGATTTCTCCCAAGCTTGCGAAGAGAATTAATGTTGAAAATGCTCCTGAGGATGATTTGATTGTTCAGATTTCGGCTTCGCAACAGGGGGTGGATAACAAAATTGGGAATGTGACCAAGTTGCTGGCTTTGCTGGATTTGGAACCAAAGTATACGCCGAGTGAAACGGAGCTGAAGCTGCCGGCTTTGACTGCTTTTTTGGGTGATTTGAATGATGCTAATGATTTGGTGAGCGAAAAAACTCCTTTGATAGATAATGCAAGAATTGCTAGAAACAAAGAGTTGTATGAGCCAAAACATGGGTCTAATGACTTGGCGCTGAAAGTGAAATCGTATTTTAAGGGTGCTTTTGGTGGTGATAGCAAGGAGTATCATAGTGTGGCAAAATATGAGTTTCGGAAGTTGGTGAAGTTGTAGGAGGAGGGAAGAGGTAATAGGTGTTAATGCCTAAATAGCGTTGACCGTTTTAACTGATTTGGTAACGCTATTTATTTCTCCTAAAGAATTGCAAACTAGCCATAGACGCTTGTGATTTGTTCTTATTTTGTATCTTTGAAGTATTGTAAACAGCTTTACTACTGAATTGTTCGGTTGTGAGGGTGAGCATAAAATTTATTTTTTCAAAAACTTGACTTTGCTATGTTAATTGTTGTACTTTTGTAAGCACAAAGGACGCGATTATTCAAGTCCCTCCTAAACCCGACAAAAGTTCATTCTTTTGTCGGGTTTAGTACTTTAATAATGTACATTAATTTGTCTGTTAATTCATCGTTGTGATTTGCTTTCATTTTGTATCTTTGAAGTATTGTAAACAACATTCAAAATTCATGCAGCATAATTATGCCAGTTGTGATTTGCTCTCATTTTGTATCTTTGAAGTATTGTAAACAACGAAATACACAGTAATCAACGGAAGACTTCAGTTGTGATTTGCTCTCATTTTGTATCTTTGAAGTATTGTAAACAACGATGGCTAATTACTATGTTTCGTCTGCTTAGTTGTGATTTGCTCTCATTTTGTATCTTTGAAGTATTGTAAACAACAAGTGTTTCTTTTTTACTACTATTATTCTTGTTGTGATTTGCTCTCATTTTGTATCTTTGAAGTATTGTAAACAACGAAAAACCTTTTATATTATCAATTTTTTGAGTTGTGATTTGCTCTCATTTTGTATCTTTGAAGTATTGTAAACAACAATGTAGTTTTTTTTCAACAAAATTATTAAGTTGTGATTTGCTCTCATTTTGTATCTTTGAAGTATTGTAAACAACATACCCTGGCGTAAAGTCTTATGGTTGTTGACGAGTAGGCTGTTTTGCAATTAAAAAAAATCAGGAAATTTCTGTGACTTTTTCTTCGTCACGGGAATTTTCTGATTTTTTTTTACGCGCATTAGTGATAGTCTCACTTGGAGTGAGGCTATCACTTTCTAAAATTTAAAATAATTCCAATTGCTGATTGGGTGGTTTGGCTTCGGCGGGTTTTTGTCCGTAGAATATTTCCATATCGCCAAATTGTTTGTCGGTGATTTGTAAGATACCCACATGCCCCAGTTCGGGCAAGAGATGTTTTACACGTTTCACATGTACATCGGCATTCTCGCGGCTGGCACAATGACGCACATAGATGGAGAACTGGAACATGGCAAAGCCATCGCCCATAATATCTTTGCGGAAACGGGCCGCATTGCGTTTTTCCTTTTTTGTTACGACAGGCAAATCAAAAAATACCAATACCCACAATATTCTATATTGATTTAAATGTTCAAGCATACAAGGTTCTACATCTCAGGATAGATTATTTTACGTTCGCTTCCTTCAAAACATTTCACCAATGATGAGGTGGTGCGTTGCAAACCTACCATCAATGGGCTGTTTTGTCCATCTATCATAATATCCATGGCCGGAATTACCAACAATTTCTGTTTTATGTTTTTGGTCAGTTCGGTATAGTCTTCCCCTGAAGCTACTATTTCGCAAACGATTTGATCGACAAAAGGCCTATAAGGTTCCATAATATCGTCGGCCAGGCAATAGGCATTGTATTTGTTGGCATGATGAATGCCCAAGGTAGGCAACAAACCCGATGCCACTAAGGCACGGGCCACCACCGCCCGCAAAATGGCATAACCATAATTCAGCAGATTGTTGGGAGGCAAACCTTCTCTGGATCTTTTGAAATCCATTTCTATGGTAAAAATATTTTGCCAATAGTAAGCTGCTGCTTGTGCTTCGTAATTATCGGGATCGCCCGAACGCACTTCTTTGCACCATTTCTGGAGCCATTCATTATCCTTGCCTTGTTTTTGCAACATTACCGCCTGATTCTTTATTTTGGCCATTATGGTTTGTTGCCACAATTGTTTTTTCAAAGGAACCCCTGCATCCAATTGTGCCCGGAATCTTTCGTTTTGCAGGGTGTTGGATTCCAGAGGCAGAAACAAGCCTATGGGCATATGATTGTCGCCACAACCTATTACCGAAACATTGTTTTCCATCAATGCCGCTAACAAAGCCTGTGTAATGGTAATGCGTTGTTCGTCCAATACAACCACTCCAATATCCTCAATGGGTATGCTGGCCCTTTGCTGCATTTTAAAGGATTCGGGCAGCGTATCATTTTTTTCTACCTCCGGTTGTTTCACAATCAATTGTTTGTTTTCCAAATGCAGGTAGGAGGGATTGCCAAAATAAAGAGTACGTTTTATCATGGGATTAATTTTTCTTTTTCAAGGTCATTCATTGCTTTCATTAAGGCCAACCTCCAAGTATTCACATAGCTGTCCGTTTTATAATCCTGATTTTTAGTAGTGAGTTCAATGAAATAATTTATTAACCCGTTCCAATTATCTAACTGTCCTTTATCAAATAATTTCCAACCTAACTCTTCAATTGTCCAATTCGATTTTGCTGCATTTCGAACCATTGAAGTTGTTATCCAATTGCTTTCATTATCTTGACCACCTCTTGCAATCGGAATCAAATGGTCCACTGTTGGAAATAAATCCCAATAAATCATGTGAGTATCCGACATTTTCCAATTTCTGTGATATTTAAAGATATCAGGCAATTCAATTGTCAATATTTTAATCAATCCCGGAAAAAGTAATTTATCACCTGAATATCTGTCAATAAATCCATCCCTCAGAAAAATTTTACACATTTGATATTTTGAGTACTGTCTTTTCTGAGTAAATATGCTAGTAAAAGGATAGTTTTTATTTGCAAAATCATAACATTCTTGCTTTTTATCAACTAAAAGTAAATCAAAAATTTGCTGAATTGTTGAAGCCTTATTCATTACTTTTTTTACAATTTATAATTACCAATACAGTCAATTTTTATTTTAGTAGGATTTAATGAAAACAATGCACCAAGACTTTGAATATTAATATAACGATTGCTTATTTTAGAGTTACTATCATCAATAATTTGAGTTTCCAAATGGTGACGAAAAACTATATCTATTTGACCACTACTAGGTTTTAAAGACATTTTTTGCACTCTATATAATTTGTTACTTATTGTAAGTAAACTTCTTTGCTTAAAACAAACTTCTAGTTCTTCTTTTGTCATTCCTAAAACGAACATTTCATTTTGTTGCATACTCATTAAAAGGTTCCATTGTACTTCGGGTAGTTTTTCTAAAAAACTTTCCGGATAAGTGCCATCAGCTTGCATCTGAATTTTATCCCAAACTTCATTGGCATTGTTAATAATCACGGGTATGCCAAATTTCTTGCGTTCAACCGCATGCCAGAAAGTACAAACATGTTCGTGTTTGTTTCCTTCATTGTCAATATAAATGGCAATGTGATGGTTGTTGCCCGGCTTAACAAAACCTATATCTTTGCCAAGTTCATCTTTTTTAACGGGCACAACCGCTGATAATCCGGTAAAGCACCGGACCGATTTTATAGGTCTAACCAATCCTTCATCTTCGTACCACTTAATCAATTTTTTTCCTTCGGTCTGTACATCTTTAAATGCCTCTTTATGTTTTCCACCAAATTTGTCTAATCGTTTTTGAAGAATCTCTTTTATGCTTTTATCAATAACATCATCGGTTTTATTAAAATCAGTGTTTACATTGTATTTTATTACAAATCCCTCTTTAAAACAAGTACCAAATGCCAATGCAGTAGTTTTCATTTCATCTAAATAGATAGGCTCCTTTTTCAAAGAAGCATAGGCCTTTTTAGCATCACCTTCATTTTTTTTAATTAGGTTTTCAACCAACAATTTAATTTTTGGACTAAAAATTAAATTGGGATTTTCAAAAAGATATTTAACTGGCTTCTTTTCTTTTGTTTTTATTTTGCCATATACAAACTCCTGATGCAATTGACCTCTCGGAACAATGATTCCAGTTTGTACAACCTTTTTATTTCCACGTTTTCCTACTTTTCTTTTTCCAATAACTGCTACTTTTTTACCAGATTTAAATGAAATAAGAATATTGGCAACAGCCTTTTGCACTTCATCTACAGTTATTGGATTTTCTCCGACAAGATATTTTTCTAATAAATTCAATTTTTCTTTAAACTCTATAGATCGTTTATCAACTTCAAACTTCATGTCTTCTCTGGTTTTACTGGCACTCAGAGTATTGAATCGTTGAATATAACCTTGTTTGGTGCAAGCAATGGTAAGGGCATCAACTGCGTGATGCCTATGGTCATCGCGTTTTGTCCATCCACTTATCACTTCTTTTTGATGTTTGTTTTTTCCGTGTTCGCTTTCCCATTCAACCATATGAGTTAAACCCACTGATTTATATTTTTCAAACTGAAGATTCATTGTCACATCATCCCATCCCCAAAGATGACGTAGTTCAGCAGTTACATTCCCACTGGTCGCCCAAACATGATGACAAATCGTTTGTAGTATCTCACGGGCTTTGATCGAAATATATTGAGTTTCCCGAAGTTGACGGTCAATAAAATCCTTTGGAATATTACTTTCAGTCATCAGTAACTTATCCCTTTTTGCCCTGCCTATAACATGATTGGCATATAAAGCGTTAACTCTGTCAACATATTCTGTTAAGGCTTGCTCCGATTTACTTTTCATAAAGTCATAGGAAGTCCTGTCATTTTTATTGGTATTGCACTTTCGATGCGCAAGAGTTTTATTGCTTTGCGAATCATCAAACAATTTTGATTTCGGAATAATGTGTTCTATATCCACTTCATTACCCTTTAAGGCCTCAATCAACGAGATTGGCTGTCCGCAATAAATACAAATGGCATTGAGTTTGTTTTCGGTATTGTCTATTTCTTGATACAATCGCCATTTAATAATATTGTTTCGTGTAGCGCGTAAACCATATTCCTCAAGTCGTTTACTTATTTCTTCATTTTCCCGCTGACGTTTGCTCATGGCTTTGTCAGTCTCGTTGCGCTCTTCTTTGCTTTGTTTCAATTCTCTTGCCAACTCAACCCTTATTTCATCCGGCTTGCCATGTTTTGCTATGATTGCATTAACCACGTTTACCATTTGATTAAGAATCTTCTCAACTATTGGCTGTCGTAAGGTGTTTTTAGGCAACAGTTTTAATTCCCCTAACAGTTTTCTTTCTAAATTCTGGTCTTTAGTAAGAGAATTTGAATGATCAAACCCGGCATAACTCATGGCTTCGCTATAACCATCACCTTCCATTAAATAAGGAAGTATTTTGCGGATTACTTTGCCAGACTTGTTTCCAAATGCATGTTTGCTGAAATCTATAGAGGCCAGCTTATCAGCGATGGGTTGTTCTATTTCAAATTTGGTCTGCAAAACTCTGCTGCATTCTACCTGATCTTGTATAGAATAGATAGTATGCCACAATTGATAGAAAGGTTCACGTTCAATTTTCGGGTCAATTATTTTAATTAGTTTAGTTCCTATTATTTCTCCCGTTTTTTTATCAAATAAATAACCTTCTTTTTCCTTTTCAACTGTATTTAAATCCATTTTAAAGAGATGGTCGTATTTTGTTACATCGTCAAAACACTTCCTAATGGCAAACTTGGTGATGTTCCCACTAATGCCTTTTGACAATTGCTTGTTTACATAACAATTCTCTTTTTTAAGGTCCAGAATTTTAAGTAAATCAGATGGAGTGAGTTTCTCAATATTATCCAAATGATTAAATAATAACCATTTTTGCTCTGGGGTAATTTCAATATTCCCTCCAATTCGCGACCCTAACTTGATATTGTTGATATTTTCCCACATTTTCGAAAGTTGAAACAATGGTGAACTCTTTGGTGCCACTTTGGGTCCAACAAAATATTCTTTTCCATCTTTTCCTTTACACCAAAATCCCTCAAATTCACAGACGGATACTAATCCTTTTTGAGATTTTAGAGGACGTTGATAGTAAATTATTTCATTTCTGATTTTGGAAATCAGTTCATCAGATAGAGTTAATGTATGAAACTTCTTTTGTGTTGCACAAATGGCATCAAACTCTTCAATATAGGCTTCACGGGGAAAAATATTTTCTTTTACCCGGTAAAATTCATCATTAACCAATTCATTATAGAAATATTGGCCTATAGTAAAATTAAGTTCTTTGATTTTTTCGTGCCTGCTTTTTACGGTTGCCACATATTCTGTGTCTTTTTTATCTAGATTTGCATCACTTCTGCTGCTTTTATAACCGCGTTTTTGATTGAGCCAAAGTAATAATCTTCCCAGTTCTGGCAGAGTTATTTGAGAATTAACTGCATTGTTTCTTAATTCCCATAGCTTCATTTTAGGCAATCCTTTAAGCGTATCGTCCGGAAACATTTTGTTTTTGATTAATGTTTCAACCAGGTACTTTCTTCTTAATTGATATCTGTCATAACCTTTTCGTGCAGTACGGGCTTGAGTTCTCAAAGAATTTCGGCTTTCCCCTGTTCCTTTATCAAAATCTTTTCCCTCTGTACCTTCGTAGGGAATAATACGACAGCCAAGACCTAGTATTTCGTTTTTTGTAATTCCATCTACAACATTTTCGTTAATTAACGCCCATCCAATAGAAGCTGATCCCAAATCCAAACCTAAAACCTTTTTCATAGTCAATTTTTTTATAAAACTACATTTTTTTTTATTTGGATGAAAAAAAATAACTATTTTTGTTTCACAAAATGAAGCAAATCACAATAAGGATTATTCCGTTGTGAAAACATTTAAGGCGGCGCAAGTCGCCTTTTTTTATGCCCGCCTCCCTGCCCTTGGTTTTCTTTTTGCATCCTGGTAAGAGGTAATAAGTTGTTCATTCACCCTACCCTTTTTTATTGGGTACCAAAAAAAAGGAGACCATTCATGGCCTCCTTTCTTGCAAGTAGTGAGTTGGATTTTTAGTAAATAATCATTTTTTTGTGGCTTTTGCTGCCGTGGTATTCAAATTCGTAGAAATAAACGCCAGCGGGATATTTGGCAGTGTTTAAAGTTATTTGGTTGTTGCCGGCTTGTGCAGCTTGGGTTTGGGTGTACAGAATTTGGCCTACGGAATTCATCAGATTTAAAACTACTTCACCAGCATGGGGTAGCGAAAATGCTATGGTAGTGAAATCGTTGGCCGGATTGGGGTAGTTTTGATTTAAAATTAGGCCATTGGCCGAGCTTTCGTGAATGCCCACATCGGATTGCAGGGTTTGGCAAGTCATGTCGTTGTCAGGATGTATGTCGCCGGAAAGCAGGGTGAAGGCACACAATTCGTAGGTGGCTGCTGTGGGGCCGGTATAGGTGGTGGTAAAAGTATAGTCGGTGGTGGCACCGGGTGCCAAGCTGCCTGTCCAGGTGCCTGTGACGGGAGCCGATCCGGTGAGCTGATACGCGATATCTATGGAGGTGAGTGCGGTGGTGCCAAAGTTTTTGATGGTTGCTATTACTTGCACGTTGGAGTTTGCATTGGTGGTGCCGGTGGGTTGCACAATAGTGATGACACCTGCATCAATGCCTGTAACGGGGTTATGGAATTTTAGGATGGAATTGATGGATGTGGCTTGGTCGTAGTTGCCAACCCAACCGATACCTGCATCATAAAAAGATACGCCCAAGCATTGTATATTGGTTCCCAGTGGTTGCAAATAGGTGGCATCGGTAAAATCAATCCAGTTCATACCTCCATCGATGCTGTGAGCTACACCCATGATGCCTGTGCTAAAAGGCGAAGTGGCCACAAAACCATTGGCTGTGCCGGGTACATAGCACATGGAGTATTCGTAAAAGTTTCCGGAAACGGGAGAAAACAATTGCCAGGTGGTGCCTCCATCGGTAGTGTATTTCCATTCCCAAACTGTGGTGGCAGTTGTGTACACTGCACAAATAATATAATTGGCACTTGAAGCATAAATTTTGTTGCTTCCGTAGGAAACGCTTGTTGGGGTAAATGGGTTGGCGGGGGTTACACTCCATGTGGTGCCATAGTCGGTGGTTTTATAGACGCGGCCATTGTTGGTGATGAAAAAACCAATACCTCCGGGTACAATAGCGGCGCAATCGCTACCGTTAAAACCGTATTCGACGGCAGGTGTGTTAACCGGGTCTGGAATGTTGGCACCGGGCACATCGTTCCATGTGGTGCCACCATCGTTGGTAGTGTATATATCATACTCGCCGCTCACGGGGTCGCCATAACAGAATCCTTTTGATGCATTCCAAAATTTAACTCCATCGGCAAAAGTGGTTGTTCCGTTGTTCATTATACCAGTAACTTTGGTCCAGGTTGACCCACCATTTACGGTTTGCCAAAACGAAGCAGTGCCTCCGGTTACGGTATCCAATGCAACACAAAAAGCTTTGTTGTAGGAAACTGCGGTTAGCACGAAAGCTTTTACGGTGGCTCCAAAGCCGCTGTAGGTGCCAGCAGTCCAAGTGGCTCCGCCGTTTTGGGTTCGAGCATGTGCTTTAATAAATTGTCCGTATCCGGAACCATTGTATCCGTTTACCCAAACCACATTGCTGTCGACAATGGAAACCTGATCAACCCCTGTGGAGGTGCCGATCATGTTTGTGTTTTGCTGCGACCAGTTTTGTGCCTGGAGGCCGAGACCAAAACATAATAATACCATTAAAAGTAAATTTCTTTTCATATTTTTTTGATTTTGGTTAGTGTAGAACAAAAATAGTAAAAAAAAACTGATAGTAAAATAAAATAGATACAGATTTTAAAAAATATTTTATTTTTTTGTTTCATCATAAAACAATTGCAGCTATTTTTGTTTTATCAAATGCGCAAAATACTTTAGTTATTCATAAAATGAAAAAAATAATATACCTGTTTTTTATTACCGCAGTGGCTGTTTCATGCAAAAAAGATGTTCCACCTGAGTTGCCCAGCCTAGTTACAGCAGATGTTACTTCCATATCGGGCACCAAAGTTACCTGCGGCGGCAGCATTACTGATGATGGGGGTTCCTTTGTTACGGCCCGTGGGGTATGTTGGAGCAGCAATCCCTTGCCCACTATTGCCGATAGCAAAACGGAAGACGGAACCAGCACGGGAACATTTGCTAGCTATTTAACCGGGCTTATGGCAAAAACATCGTACTATGTGCGTGCTTATGCCACCAACGCTGTGGGAACAGCTTATGGGCCGGAAGTGCCATTTAACACGGGTTCGTTGATAATTGGCGACACATACATGGGAGGCAAAGTAGCCTATGTATTGCAATCGGGCGA
The DNA here is from genome assembly GCA_037128515.1 of Bacteroidota bacterium. Lineage (GTDB taxonomy): Bacteria > Bacteroidota > Bacteroidia > Bacteroidales > CAIWKO01 > CAIWKO01. The sequence goes on from JBAXWF010000009.1 coordinate 64,889, forward strand.
TGCGGGTTGGGTGGCCGGCGAAACACACGGTTTGATTGCTGCACTGAGCGACCAAAGTACAGGCATGGGTTGGTATAATGGTAGCTATATAGTTACCGGGGCCACCGGCGTGGCAATTGGCACTGGAAATGCAAATACGACAGCCATTGTTGCGGCTCAGGGAAACGGAAACTATGCAGCCAAACTTTGCTATGATTTGGTTTTGGGAGGCTACAACGATTGGTATTTGCCTAGCAAAGATGAATTGTGGAAACTGTATTTGAATCAGGCATCGATAGGCGGATTTAACCCCGGATATTTTTATTGGTGTTCAACCGAAAAGGATGTTACCTATGCATACATTGTTGGGTTTGGCGGTGCTTATATGGATAATAATAAAAATCTTACGCACAGGGTACGTGCGATAAGGTCGTTTTAATTCATTTCGGATTTAGCTGAAGTTTTACAAAAATTTGGTGTGTAAGCAACCAAATAGGGAATAATACGTCTTTAGTAAAACAAAAATTAAACTTTACTTATGAAAAAACTTTTTATTTCGGTGGCGCTCATGCTTTGCTTTTCGCTCACCCAGAATGCTCAAAACACAGGTTATTTGAGGGTAGGAATCAATGGCTCGCTCGAAAAAATTGAGCGGGTTTCAACAGGGGGGTATATTACGGTGGGTTCCGACAGTGTTTATAAAGTTCAAATAATTCGCTGGGACGACAATTTTAACATGTTGTGGAAATATAAAGTAACTGATGCTTTGTGCACAGGTTCGTTTCCAAAAATAGTGGAAGCCAACGACGGAAGTTTTTATTTTATGAGTAGTTCAACAGAACATACCAGTTCGACCTATATTCTTAAAATCAGTTCAACAGGCACATTGCTGTGGCAAAAAGTATATTATTTGTCATCGGGTAACCTTTATTCTCAGGCCTTGTCGAAAGCTTCCGGAACTGACAATGGTTTTTTGTTTGGTGGGGGTCAGTGTACCCTAAACAATTACATTATTAAATGCGATGCAAATGGAGGCATTGTGTGGCAATATCAATATTTTTATCCTTTGAGCACCGGAGTAATAACCTGTTGGAGTATTATACCCGAGGGAACGGGTTATGTGGTTTCGTCGGGGTACAATATCAATTCGTTGCTCACCATGAAACTGGATGCGTTAGGAACTGTGCTTTCGCATTCGGCTTATACCTATACAGGCATGCAAATAATTCCGATGCGAATCGTTAAACTTAATGCTACCGGTGGGTATGCAATTATGGGTAACTATAATAACAGCAACAATAACAAGACCGAATTTGTGGCTTTTTATAATAATGCACTTGTTTTACAATCATTTAATGAACTTACGGTAACTTATACCCAATTTACCTTAAATGATATTACTGCCATTAATAATGGCCGTAATGTGGTAGTGGATGGAAGTATTTATGATGGTTCGGCTTTTACCCTTGTTACGATAAAGCTGGCGAATACGGGTTCGGTGGTTTGGAAAAAACGGGCAGCCGGCAACACATCAACCAGCAACAAAAATGTTGAATTTAGAGGTATTGCAGCTTATGGGAATTCGACAGTGCACGCCGGACAGGGTTATAATGAAGGCCGAGTGGTTGCGGTGATGGATACCAATGGCAACGGCTTGTGCAATGATGTGGCTTTTGCTATGACCAATGTTCACCCAACATTAACGCTGCAATCGCAAACCATTACTCCTGCCGCTTCGAGTGTTATTGTAACTGATGTTACCTATACATACAACAATTCGGCTTCAACAAGCAAATATTTGTATTGCGGAAACCTTTCGGGCCTTGAAGAAAATGAAAGTACACAAACAATAAGCACTAGCATTTCGCCCAATCCGGCTAACAGTGAATGTGTGATAAGTTTTGCAGGGGAAGAAATTGGAGCAAATGCGCAAATAACGATTTACAGTATTTCGGGGCAGGCAGTGTATAGCACAACTATTGCGGCCAATTGTGTTTCCAAAACAATAGACGTACGTAGTTTAACGGAAGGATTGTATTTGGTTCAAATACGTTCAGAAAACCAAGTATTGGCAAATAAGAGGCTGATTATTTTGAGATAATAGCAAACGCTTCAATAATTTATTCCCCAAGGAAATTCTTCGGCTTTACGTTTTTCGTCGAGGAATTTTTTAAGAATAGCCGCATAAGCACTCCCACTGATTGCTTTCCCTTTGAGTTTTTTGGGCAAATCAAATTCGGTAGTAAAAGTTTTCATATCAATAGATTGGGCAGTCATTATTTTAGCTCCATTATTAATAGTTACTTCGAGAATCAAACCTGGCAAGCCAAAGAAACGGTCGGGTCCGGCCTGAATGGGAATGTCGAGAGCAAACCATGCAACAATTTTTTGATGCAAAAGTGTATCGGTATAAGTGGCATTCATACACACATGTCCGGCAATTTCTTTAATATCGTTCAAGATTTTCCAGTCGGGTGCTTTCAACGAGTCTGTAACAATATAGGTTTTTCCCAGCATCTCAATTGCATCTAAAAATGTATTTGTGCCAAAGTTGCGTGTAATATAAAATGTTTCTTTTCGACCTGCATACCCGTCGTCTTGTTCCGGTTCGGCATTCTCATCCGAGTTTTCATATTTCGATTTCAAAGGAGAAAAATACAAGTTGTTGAACTGTTTCCATTCGGAACGATTTCCCCATAAATATGCCGCTTTGTCTTTGCGGTCATTGCTCAAATAATCGCAAGAGTTTATCATTTTAACCCAGTCGTAGGAAGTAAGATATTTGACAGAGCCTTGCGTTTGCTGCGAAAATGATTTGTTGAAAATGAGTAAAGCAGCTATAAAAAATAGGCCAAGCAGTATGTTGAGTTTTCTCATAATGTAAAAGTCTAATATTTAATTAATCCCAATTTCTGTTTTTTTTGAGTTTGGTTTCGTATCCTTTAATATTATAGCTAAAGCTGATCATAAAATATCGGGCCAAAGTTGCAGCAGTTGTTCGATTATAGTAGTTCTGGTAAGTGTATTGTTCGATATATTGCCTTTTGTTGAGAATATCGAAAGCCGCCAAACGTATTTCGAAATGGTTTTTTTTGCCCAGAAGTTGGCGTACTGAAGCATTAAATATCGGTAGATTTTTATCGTAGCTATACTGCGAGTTGCGATAAAACTGATAATCGAAATTGCTTTCGAAAAACGATTTTTTTGCGAACTGCCATTTAATCGACATGCCGGCAGTGTATTGTTGTACAAACTGATTTCGATCGGTATTTATTGAAAGTTTTGTATCGTAAATTGAAGCTCTGCCGTAAACAGCCATAACAAGCTTTTGACCCGGGGTGATATTAAAATTGGTATTAATGTAGTATCTGAAGATTTTAGTTTTATTAAAAATATCGTTTACATAAGCACCATTATTATCATAATAGAACCCTAAACTCCAATCATTGGTGAATTTTGTTTTGATTATAGGGTAGCTTGTCCACAACCACGAGTTGACATTGTTTGATTTTGAATTGTTTTCTGGTTTTGAAATTGTGATAAACCCAACCGAATCGGCCCAAATGAGTTTTTGATTGTATGTAATACTATTGTCACAATAATTATAATCGATATTAAAACCAACATTTGAGAAAGAAGACGGATTATAATAATTGTAATTTAAGCTGACAGCATGTGTTCGCTCGGGCTTTAGGTTAATATTACCTTGAGTGCGAAACAACGGATTTTGAATATTGGGTGTAGGCTGTAAATACTCGAACGAAGGTTCGGTGAGTTCGTAGCCATAATCCATGCTCAACCACATATTGTTTGGAAATTCGTATGAGAACGAAAATTTCGGACTCAGACTCCAGTAGGTTTTATTAATTGGGTCGGTAATCAGAGGCATGTTTTTATCAACAGAATATCGTCCATCCATTTGTAAATATTGTCCGGCCACACCCAGCATAATATTTAGCCCGTTGAAAGAATAGCGAATATCGGTGCCAAGTCTGTTAATCATTACTTTGTTGGTATAATAAACGCTCAAACTATCAATTCTTAAATCGCTAAATAGGGCGTTTTTAACCTGATTATTTACCTTGTTACTTGAGGTATTGAAATTATAGAAAATCTCCTGAAAAAACCTTTTTGAAAGCGGTTCGGTGTAAAGCAAACTCGATTTGATTTGTTGTTTATCAATACCCTGGTCAGCCAAACGGTGAATTTCATCTAAAAACGTTGGTATATAAAAATGATTTGATGAAAACAGCTTGTCATTTTCGTTACCAGGGTTTTTGTTATAAGCGGCACTAATAGCAAACGAACGCCCCTTTTTTTTGAATTTGTGACGATATATAGCAGCACTAGTAACTTTCCAAGAATACTTTTCAACCGAATTATTGGTGAAAAGGTTATTCAAAATATCAGTTTCGTTCACTGAATATAGGCTGTTGCTTTTGTCTTGAGAATTCAATGTGCTATACCGGAAATTGGCTTTAATTATAATTACATTGTTTGAATCGATATTTTGCTCAATTCGGGCTGCAACTGTATGACTTTGGCGCGTATCGGAATATTTGGATGTATCATTATTAAAAAACGAACTGTCGCTGAAAAAAGTTTCTTTATATCCAAACTCATCATAAGTTTGTTGATTGTTTTTATAAAAATAGGAGGTATTTAATTTGGTTTTTTTATTATCGAAATTATAGTTTACCCCGCCACCAAAGTTATTGGTAAAACCACGTCCATCAAAATAGCTTATAGGTGACCCATCGTCGCTAAACATATAATAACGACCGCGGCCGGTGCTGAAACCAAAATCGCCATTATCGTAATCATCGAAAGTTGATTGACCTTTAAACTCATTATAATCTTCCCAATTCACGCCAGTTTCGTTGATGTTGTTTGCATAGCCAATGAAGGATAGCTGAGATGTTTTGTCGAATCGGTTAAAATTTCCACGGCCTGCGCAGCGTAGCACGCCTTCTTCGTTAGATCCTCCGGCTATAGTGACTTTGCCAAAAGAACCTTTTTTATATTCTTCTTTTAGTTCGAGGTTCATGGCTTTTTCTTTCACGCCATCATCAACCCCAGTTAATTTCGATTGTTCCGATTTTTCGTCAAATACCTGCACTTTTGAAACGGCATTTGCATCCAGATTTTTTGTAGCTCCGGTGGGGTCGTCTCCAAAAAAGGTTTTACCATCAACATAAACACGTTTTACATCTTTTCCCTGCGTTTTTAGGTTGCCAGCAGCATCCACTTCAATACCGGGCAATCGGCGTAATAAATCTTCAACCGTTGAGCCCGGAGGCGCTTTAAAAGTAGTAGCATCATATTCAATGGTGTCGCCACGAATGGTTAATGGCGCTTTCGCTGTTCGTATAACTACTTCGAAAAGTTCTTTTGCAATCGGTTTAATGATAATAATTCCTAAATCGTTGATTGTATTTGTACTTGCAGGAACATTTATTTGTAATGGCAAATAACTTATTAAAGAAACTTTCAGCAAATAGGTTGTATTTTTCACATTGTTAAAAACAAATGCACCATGTTCGTTACTTTGTGTAAAGTTTTGGAGGGTAGAATCATGAGGGTTCAACAACATGACAGTAGCATAAGCTCCTTCGTTGTTGTCGGCATCTTTAATAGTTCCCTTAATACTAACTCTTGCTGGTTGTTGAGCGTATGCCAGATTTGCTGTTAATACGAATAGAAAAAGAAAAATTGATTTTATTTTGTTCATTTGAAGTAGTGTTATGGGAATACTTTATTATGCACAAAATAACGTAAAACTTTTTTAAATAATTAAATAAATCTAATTTTTTTGCAAAAAAAATCCCAATTAATATCGGGATTTTATTAATTATTTTTTACAAGAGTTATCTTTGAATTAGAACTCTTTGTGATACATTGACAGAGTTGCCAGTAACTCGAAGTAAGTAAATGCCATTGGTAAATTGAGCATCATGGAGTACTATCTGATGCAATATTCCGGAAGATTGTTCTGAATATAAGCATGCACCTTGAATTGAAAGAAGTTCAACAGTCAGTTTGTCATTTTTTGTTTCAGGCAAGATCACATTTATAAAACTGCTTGCCGGGTTTGGATATATCTGAATATTGTTATCAAGAACTTCCTGTGTTTTAATTCCGGCTGTTTGATTGGTATGTCTGCGCATGAAAAGCCATGCTTCCATAACTTCGTTAATATCACTTACCGGTTGATATAAAATCGTGTGCGGGGCACCATACATTCTAAAAAACCAAACGTCTTTATCGGGTGTGCTGCCTGAATACTTGAAACGATCTACTTTAATAGTATCCGAACCGATATGAGCATATCTGGATGAATCCGGAACCGGATTACAGCCATTGTTTAATACCCAAAAATTTACGAGCGAATCGGCATCGATGCCATATAAGTTTCCCGAAAAATATACCGTTGAATCGGAAGTGCCATGAAAATGAGCAATTGGAACCGAGCGAGCAGGAGTATAGGTTGTAATTGCTGAACCAATAGTTCCTGACATAGATACAAAAGCAGCTATTTGAGTGTTTGATTGTAAAGCCATGCGTTCGGTCATGAAACCACCCATTGAAAAACCGCACAAATAAACCCGAGCAGGATTAATTGCATAATGCGATTTCACGGTGTCAATAAGGTTATTTAAAAAACCAATATCATTAATAGTGGAGTTTGGATAATAGCCCATCATTCCTGCACCCGAATTCCAAGCGGTGCTTGAAATTATGGGATCAGATAGTGCTTGCGGAACCACAACAATAATATTGGCTGTGTCAGCAATATATTGAAATCCCATTTGACTAAAATTAGTCATATTATCGCCTAATCCATGAAGTGTTATTACTATAGATGCTGGATTTGAAGCATTGTAGTTTGGTGAAACATACTGCCGATATTGTCTGAGTTTTGTTTCATATACAAAAGATTTGGTGGCCCATTGTGCATTTGATTTAAAGCAAAATGCGACTAGAATGAACAATAAATAGATTTTTTTTGAACTCATGATTTTTGAAGTTTTGATTAAAAATTACCTTTTTGATTTAGTTTTGATTACAACAAAAATATTGATTATTTTCAAGTACAACAAATTTTTTTGATTTTTTTTGCAATATATTTTAGATAATGTTGTTTTCAAAAGGTTTTAGGAGTTGTATGTGTTTATTGACCTTAACATTTTTTAACAAAAAAATACTTGAAATGAATACTTGAGTTATTATAATTTTGTAGTCTAAAAAAAATATTTAATTATGCAGGAAACTATTGATATTAGAGAACTTAATGATCGGATACAACGCGAAAGTGCTTTTGTTGATATGATCACTATGGAAATGGGCAAAGTAATTATCGGTCAGAAACACATGATTGAGCGTTTGCTAATCGGCCTTTTATCTAACGGGCATATTTTATTGGAAGGAGTTCCGGGTTTGGCCAAAACTCTAGCAATAAAATCGCTGGCAGGAATCATTGATGCCAAGTTCAACCGAATTCAGTTTACACCAGATTTGTTACCAGCCGATTTGATTGGAACGATGGTGTATAGCCAAAAAAATGAAGAATTCAATGTTCGCAAAGGCCCCATATTTTCAAATTTTATTTTAGCAGACGAAATCAACCGTTCACCGGCAAAGGTTCAAAGTGCATTACTTGAAGCAATGCAAGAACGTCAGGTAACAATTGGTGATAAAACTTTTTTATTGCCTGAACCTTTTCTTGTATTAGCCACACAAAATCCAATTGAACAAGAAGGTACATATCCATTGCCCGAAGCACAGGTCGACCGTTTTATGTTGAAAGTTGTTATTGGTTATCCTTCAAAAGAAGAAGAAAAATTAATCATGCGTCAAAATGTTGGAAATAAAATATATTCAACAAATTCGATTATTAAAACCGAAGATATTACTCGGGCTAGGAATTTAGTAAGAGAAGTTTATATTGATGAAAAAATTGAGAATTATATCACCGATATTGTGTTTGCGACCCGATATCCCGCAAAATATAACTTGAAGAAATATGAAGGTTTAATTAGTTATGGTGCTTCCCCTCGTGCTAGTATATTCTTGGCATTAGCAGCAAAAGCTTATGCTTTTATCAAACGAAAAGGATATGTGTATCCTGAAGATATTAGAGCTGTGTGTCATGATGTACTTCGCCACCGAATTGGCTTGACGTATGAAGCAGAAGCAGAAAACATAACCACTGAGGAGATTATAAATGAGATTTTGAATAGTGTTGAAGTGCCTTAGAAAATTAAAGTCAGAATTGAGAAGTCTGGATTATACGTTATTGCAATGACTATATGCAATTTTTAAATGGAAACAACAGAATTATTAAAACGGGTTCGAAAAATTGAGATAAAATCACGTGGACTGACAAACCAGATTTTTTCAGGTCAGTATCATAGTGCATTTAAAGGTCGTGGTATGGCATTTAGCGAAGTGCGCGAATATCAATTTGGCGACGACATCCGTTCAATCGACTGGAATGTAACTGCACGATTCAACCATCCATACGTAAAAATATTTGAGGAAGAACGCGAACTTACAGTTATGATCTTAATTGATGTGAGCGGCTCCAATAAATTTGGAACAAAGCAACAACTCAAATCAGAAAAAATTACTGAAATTGCTGCAGTTCTTGCTTTCTCGGCTATTCAAAATAATGATAAGGTAGGTGTTATATTTTTCAGTAATAAAATTGAAAAGTTTATTCCTCCAAAAAAAGGAACATCTCACATTCTAAGAATTATTCGTGAATTGGTTGATTTTAAACCCGAAAATCAAACGACAAACATATCCGAACCGTTAAAGTTTTTAACCAATGCTATTAAAAAACGATGTACGGCTTTTCTGATAACTGATTTTATGGATAATAATTTTTCCGATGCTATTAAGATTGCCTCACGTAAACATGACCTTATCGGAATTAGAATCTTTGATTTTCGTGAAACGGAATTACCTAATATAGGACTGCTTAAATTCATCGATTATGAAACAGGTAAAATCTTTTGGGCAGATACATCCAATAAAAATCTTCGACAAACTCATGAAATGAGATGGATGAAACACGAAAAAAAACTTCTAGAAGTTTTTATGAAAAGTAGTATTGATGTCGCGTCAATCCGAACTGATGAAGATTATATTAAGCCTTTAATGACTTTATTTAAAAAACGAAGTTCAAGATAAATCCTTATGAAATTTACTTTAACTATAAAAAAATATTTATTCTTATTATTGGTTATTTTCATGCCAATATGGTCTGCTGCACAGAATGCTAGTGCATCGGCATCTATTGACACCAATAATGTTTTAATTGGCGACCATATAAAATATACCTATAAAGCTTCATTTCCGGCAAAAGCTCGAATTGATTTTCCTTTCATCACCGACACTTTAAGTAAAAGTGTAGAGGTGATTTCCCGAACAAAATTCGACACCCTTTTCTCATCCGATAAAAAACGTATTACCTATTCTCAAACGCTCAGTATATCATGTTATGATTCGGGTAGCTTCGTTATTCCTCCTTTAATATTTCGATACACCATGCCGGGCGATACGGCAAAATTTCTGGTGAATACCTTGCCAATTATACTTAATATTAATACAATTGCTGTTGATACTACCAAGGCAATTAAAGATATTAAAGGGCCATTACATGAGCCCATAACCTTAAGGGAAATACTAATATGGGGTTCAATAATTTTAGGAAGTTTGCTTGTTATTGGACTGATAATTTTTATTATATGGAAACTGCGAAGAAAAGAAAAAATAATTGACTTAAAACTTCGTCCCAAAATTCCACCTCACGAAAAAGCACTTCGAGAATTAGAAAAACTGAAGAACGAAAAACTTTGGCAATCCGGTATGATAAAAGAATTTCATTCTTCGCTCACCGATATTCTTAGAGTCTATATTGAAGAGCGATTCGAGACCATCGCTATGGAAATGACCACTTATGATATTATAACTTCGTTGAAAACGAAAGTAGCTGAATCCGAAGAATTAAAGAAACTGGAACATATACTCGTACTAGCTGATATGGTGAAGTTTGCTAAGTATAATCCTATACCCGACGAACATGATATTAGCATGAGAAATGCTATTGTTTTTGTTGAAGACACGAAGCCGGAAAAACTTATTGACCAAGTGCATGAAGTTATTATTGATAATACTGAACAACCTAAAACCGAATAACTATGCCGTTAATCATTTTGTTTATTACATTGGCACACCCTTGGTTTTTGTTACTATTAATTATTGTTCCAATATTGATTGTTTGGTACATTTTTAAAAGAAACGCTTCTACAACTTCAATAGGATACTCTGATATCTCCAAAATGGAAAATATTACTCCATCAATTCGTCAACGGATGATGCATATTCCATTTATTTTGCGAACCCTGTTAGTTTGTCTTTTAGTTTTTATTCTTGCAAAGCCTCAAAAGAGTTTCGATAGAAACGATTATAAAGTTGAAGGTATCGACATATTAATGGCTCTTGATATTTCGGGTAGTATGCTTGCCGAGGATTTTAAACCAAACAGACTCGAAGCCTCAAAAGAGGTAGCTATGCAGTTTATTGATGGCAGACCCAACGATAGAATCGGCCTGATAATTTTTAGTTCGGAGGCTTTTATGCAATGCCCGCTTACTATTGATCATAAAGTTCTAAAATCTTTTTTTTCAAAAGTAAAAAACGGTATGATTGTCGATGGAACTGCAATTGGCGATGGGCTAGGGCTTTCAATTGCACATATTAAAAAAAGTACGGCTGTTAGTAAAGTAATTATTTTATTGACCGACGGCATAAATAATACCGGTTCGCTCGATCCTCAAACCGCTGCAGAAATTGCCAAAAAGTTTGGTATTAGGGTATACACTATTGGTATTGGTACTCTTGGCAAAGCACCCATGCCTTTTCCAACCTCCTTTGGTGTGCAATACCAAAATGTGGATGTGCAAATTGATGAAACATTACTTAAGCAAGTGGCTGAGAAAACTGGCGGACAATATTTCAGAGCAACCAACAAAGAAAAATTGGAACAAATCTACAATCAAATTGATAAACTCGAGAAATCAAAAATTGATGTCACCAAATACAATAACCGTCACGACGAATATTTTATTTTTGTGCTAATTGCAGTGGGTTTGTTATTGCTTGAAATATTTTTACGTTACACTATTTTCAAAAAAATACCTTAATAGAATAGTATATGGTAGAGTTTGATCATCTGATATTTTTATGTTTGCTAGCAGCAATTCCTGTTTTTGTTCTGGTGTTTTTATGGATGCTGCGCATAAGAAAGAAATCCATGCAGGTATTTGGAAACACTCAAATAGTCCGGCAACTAATTGCCGATTATTCGCCTAGTCGAACGGTAGTAAAATTCGTTTTGCTGACTATTGCTTTTGCAGGGTTGGTTTTTGCAGTTGTAAATCTTAAAATTGGTTCCAAGCTCGACAAAGCGAAACGCAAAGGTGTCGATATTATCATTGCACTTGATGTTTCCAATAGTATGTTGGCTCAGGATATTAAACCAAGTCGTATTGAACGGGCACAAATGGCCATTTCAAAACTCATCGATAAATTTGAGGAAGATCAAATAGGCATCGTGGTTTTTGCCGGAACAGCGCAAGTATTGCTTCCAATTACTACGGATTATGCTTCTGCAAAGATGTTGGTTCAAAGTGCCAGTCCCGATATAATTCCAACACAAGGAACTGCAATTGGCGAAGCTATTAATTTAGCATGCGTTTCGTTCGATAAAAACAGTAAAAATAAAAAAGCAATCATTCTGATTTCTGATGGCGAAAACCATGAAGACGAGGCGTTTCCTGCCGTTCAGAATGCTGTGAAGGAAGGTATCGTGGTTCATACAATCGGTATGGGTTCCGAAAATGGGTCTCCTATTCCTGTCGGAATGAATGGGTTTAACGTTGAATATAAAAAAGACCGCGATGGCAACACCGTTGTAACAAAACTTAACGAACCCATGCTGCAACAACTGGCGGCTGCCGGAAACGGTACCTATGCAAGAGCAAGCACTGGCGACGTTGGTTTGAATTCCGTTTTTAATGAACTAAGCAAAATGGAGAAAAAAAATTACGAAGCCAAAGTTTACGCTGAATACAGCAATACGTTTCCATATTTTGTGGCATTTGCTTTACTTTTATTACTTATAGAGTTCTTTATTTTTGAACGCAAAACTCGCTTAACCCGAAATCTTAGTTTCTTCGAAAAAAAACGTATACTCAAGTAAACAATATGAATATGCTGAACAATATTTTTTATCTAAACATCAAGCATTTTGTAAATAGTATCGTTCTTATGCTATTTGTATATTTTACTATCACAAGTTCTGTTTTTGCACAAAAAGCAGTTAAAGAGCTTCGGGCAGGAAATGCCTTGTACGAACAAGGCGACTATAAAGCTGCCGAAATTAACTATCGCAAAGCACTGGAGCAGCAAACTAATTACAATAAGGCACTGTTCAATCTAGGCGATGCTTTATATAAACAACAAAAATACGAGGATGCTGCAAAAATATATCAGGCACTCACCGAGGCCGATATTTCAAAAGATATGGCAGCAAAGGCATATCATAATTTAGGAAACTGTTTGCTGCAGCAAAAAAAATATCAGGAAAGTATCAACGCGTATAAAAATGCTCTGAAACAAAAACCCGACGATTTGGATACAAAATACAATTTGGAATATGCAAAAAAGAAAATAATTCAGCAGCAGCAGCAAAAACAAGATCAACAAAAACAAGACCAGCAAAAACAAGATCAACAAAAACAGAATCAGCAAAAGCAAGATCAAAAACAAAGTCAGATTTCGAAACAAGATGCCGAACGTATGTTAAATGCATTGCAGAATAAAGAAAAAAACTTGTTAGAAAAAAAGAATAAAGAAGAACAACCGACCAATAAATATACTATTGAAAAAGATTGGTAAAAACAGAAAGAGTTTATAATTTTGTGAAAAGTTGCCATTCAATATGAAGAAAAGTTATGTAATCGTTTTGTTTGTTTCAGTGGTGCTCGCAATATGCCCTTTACATTCTTTTGCGCAAAAACTATCGGCCTCGGCCAGTGCAACCTCCATGGGTGCCAACAATTCCATTCAGGTAACCTACACATTAACGGGGGGGCAAAGCCAGGCATTTCAGCCGCCTTCATTTGCAGGGTTTTCTGCCAGTGGCCCATATCAATCATCAAGCAGTAACATTTCCTACGACCAACAGGGTAAAACGAAAATGGAAACCACCATGAGTTGGATTTATACCTTGGTGCCAACAAAAATCGGAAAAGTAACTATTGATCCTGCTAAAACCAAAGTTAACGGCAATTGGATTTCTTCGGGTTCAGTAACCATCAATGTTTCGCAAGCCGCTGCTGGCAGTGCTACCAATAAACAACCTTCAACCCAAACTCAAACCCAAACAAACGATATCCTGTCGGGCGACCTATATGTGAAAGCTGTTGCCGATAAAACCACGGCCATGCAAGGCGAACAAATCACGCTTACGTATAAAGTATATTTTAAGGTACCCGTAGCACAAATTGGTGTAAAAAAACTGCCATCCTTTAGCGGATTTTGGTCAACCGAATTGCGAAAAGCCGACGACAAAATAAAACAATACAACGAAACCGTGGGCGGACAAAAATATATGGTGGCCGAAATGCGTAAGGTGGCACTGTTTCCTCAAAAAACCGGTAAACTTACGGTCGACCCCATCGAAGTGGAATGCGTGGCACAAATTCAAGTAAAAACCAAGGCCAACAATCCGTTTAGTGGATTTTTTAACGACCCGTTTTTTAACGACCCTTTCTTTCAAAATCAGTTTTCGGTGGGATACAAACAAGTTCTCAAAAACATCAAATCAAACAGTTTAACTTTCAATATAACTGATTTACCTTCGGCTAACAAACCCGTTGATTTTAGCGGATTCGTTGGCTCGCTAGCTATGGATACAAAAGTGGACAAACGCGAGGTCAAAGCCAACGAAGCCATCAATCTTTCAATTACACTCACCGGAAAAGGCAATTTGAGCCTACTCGACAAACTTAACGTGGAATTTCCGCCCGATTTTGAGGTGTACGATCCGCAAATCTCCGATGATATTTCGATTGCTACCGGCGAAGTGGCAGGAACCAAAACTTTTAACTACCTCATTCTTCCCCGAACTCCAGGAAATTTTAAACTAAAACCAATCACCCTAAGCTATTTCGACAAAAACAAGAAAGTGTATGTAACGCTTTCCTCGGGCGAAATCGATATTAAAGTGGCAAAAGGCGACGGCACTTCGGCAAACACCACCAACACCAGCAACAAAGAAGATATTAAATACATTGGCAGCGACATCAAATTTATTGATAATCACACTTTCGAGGTATATCCCACAGGCAACTATTTTTTTGCTTCGCTTTGGTACTATTTGCTCATTTTCGCGCCCATTGCACTCTTTATGCTGTTCATAATTTTGATGCGTCGCCGAATAAAACTGCATAGCAATGTGGTATTGCTTAAACACAAACGCGCCACCAAAATCGCCCTGCGCCGCCTCAAACAAGCCAACAGCTTTTTGAAAGCCGAGGATAAAAACAATTTTTATGTTGAACTATCACGCGCCTTGTGGGGATATATCAGCGACAAATTTTCCATACCTTTAGTCAACCTCTCGCTAGATTCGGCACAATATACCTTGGCCGAGAAAAATATTTCGGAAAACATTCGCAACAAATTTCTTGAACTGCTCAACAATTGCGAATTTGCACGTTTTGCCCCGGCCGAAGCCAGCGTCAGCATGCTAGCTATTTATAAGGATGCTATTGATATAATAAGCCAAACCGAACAAGAACTGAAATGATTGCACCATGAAAAAAATTATCATTCTTGCCCTTATTTATTTTCAGAGCTTTGTGCTTTCGGCCTCACCCTATAATGACATTATTGCACAAGCCAACAAAGCCTACACCGATGGTAAATACAACAACGCCATTGAACTTTACAAACAGGTGGTGAATAATGGCTACCAATCGGCGCAACTGTATTACAACCTGGGCAATGCCTATTTCAAAAACAAAAACTACCCTCGCGCCATGCTATATTTAGAAAAAGCCAAGAAACTTGATCCCGCCAACCCCAAAATTGATTTCAATATACAAGTGTGCAACACCAAAATTATAGACAAAATTGAAGAACTGCCGCAACCTTTTTACCGCAATTGGATTAACAGCTTTTGCCTATGGTTTTCAATGGATGTGTGGGCTAGGTTCAGTGTGGTGTTTTTATTTCTTTTTGTTAGTTTCGTGGCCATTTATCTAATGGCAAACCCTGTGCGCATTCGCAAAGCCAGTTTTTGGGCCTCGCTCTTGTTTTTAGCCATAGCCCTCACATCGGGCATAAACGCCCACAGCCAGTATCGTGGCATAAACCAATCGCGCCAAGCCATTATTTTTGAGCCAACCGTGAACGTGAAATCCTCGCCCGACCCCAACAGTCAGGATATATTTGTGATACACGAAGGCACCAAAGTGGCCATCACCGACAAGGTGGGCACGTGGATACAAATTCAAATTGCCAACGGATCTGACGGCTGGATTGCCGAAACGGTTGTGGAAAGAATTTAAGCTTGGCAAGGGGATAGAGATATTACAATTAACTCCGATTTGCAGGGAGCTCCATTCCCATCATCGCAACAGCGACACTAAGTATCGCTAAAAAACCCATCACACTACTTCACCACCGCTCTGGCAAGATTGAACATCCCTTTTGTGTCCATGGTTCCTATCTGACCTTAATAACAATAGCCACCAATTTATTCGTAGGTATTGTGCTACCTCCGAGTAGCACAATACCTACTCCTAGGTTGTGTTTTAGTTCAAACTGCTACGAATTTACTACCTCCTAGAACCTAATATGGTACCTACAGGTAGTTACTTTGCATCAATTTCAACAATTTTACTACTCGGAGGTAGTTGTTGTGCTACCTCCAGGTACCTAATCAAGTACCTAGAGGTAGTAACTTTGCATCAATGTTAGCACATCTGCTACTAATTTGTAGCTATTGAACTACCTCGAGGTACTGATTTACTACTCGTTTGTTCAAATTTACTACTCCCAGGTAGTAAATTTCATGCCTTTTGCGTTTCAGCACTGCTGTTTTGCACCGAAGAGCTTCGGTAGTGTCATTTCTTACTAAAGCGTAAAACCAAAATGCGAATCCATCCCCCCAATTCGCTACTATGTCCTTCTGCTTTGCAGCATCAAAACAAAAAACGGGCACACGAATCTTTACTATACACCGACTGCATACGGCAATTATAACCTGCTCCACATTTCACCTTTATCAATTTTCATCTCAAGTACGCTAGGCACTCCAAGCACTTTAGCCACATCCAACATCTCAATTCAATAAAATTTGCTGCTTACCTCCAAAATTTTTCATAAATTTGATGTCTCAAACAACGCTTTTTCCATGCGAAACATCCGTCAAGCTGCACTTTACTTAATTATTTTGGCCCTAATTCTTGTTTCGTGCAAAAAGCAAAGCGATACTTTTGCGCCACAAATCACCATAACCACCCCTTACGAAAACCAGCAATACGTCGTCAACGATTCCATCCACATTCTAGCCAATGTTTGCGACGATCGCAAACTCCAATCCATCGATATTAGTGTAACCGATGCATCATTTGTAAGCGTTTTAACCCTCAACACCATAAATCCCCCCAACAATTGTATCGATATAAATACAAATCTTGTCATCGATAATTATTTTCTGCCAACAGGCAACTATTACTTGGTAATAAAAGCGTGGGATGGCACCAACGAAACCAAAAAGTTTCAAAAAATTAATATCAATGCCGTACCCAAAAAACTAAAGTATGTAATTGTGGTTACAAAAGCCTCAAACACCATTCACATCAATAAAATTGATTCAACCAATGCAATAATCCCCGTGGCAACCCTTGCCGGCGATTATTGCGGGTCCGATGTTAGTTCAAATGCACAACAATTTTATATTGCCGGCCGCTATCACGCCGATGTTTCGGTCTTCAGCACCATCGATTGGCAGCTCCAATGGAACATACCCGTTATTGTGAACCCACCATTCCCATATTTCGAAGCCATTGCTGTTTATAATTCACAACTTTATGTGTCTTATCGGCAAGGCAAATTCGAAATGTATAACCAATCTGGCAGTATCCGAGCTTCGCGCGATATCGATTACGGAAATTTCCCCAAAAAATTTCTACTCCTCAACAAATATCTCATTACCTACGAACAAAGCCCCTCGGCCGCCGACAAACAATTTGTTGTATATTTCACCCCATCCTATTCCATTAAAAACAAACTGCTAATCACTTTCCAAGTGCAAAACCTTTTCATTAAAAACGACGACAATTGCATCTTGTTTTCAAATTACAACAATCAGGGCACTGCTAAGCTATTCACAATTTCAACCCACACATTTTTCGATTCCTACACATTTTCGGATGGTCCAATAGTTTCATCAACACAGATAGATGTAAACAACTATCTTGTTCTTGCCGCCGATGGCGTTTATTGGTATGATTACCAAACTACAAGCAATGTAATGCTAAACACAGCGCAGAATTCCCAAACCGTAGTCTACGATGAAATGAACTCCGATTATTATTACTCCGAAAATTATTTTACCCTTAAAAAACGTTCCTTTCCGTCTGCCGCTATCCAAGCAACCCTCAATTTTCCCGACACCATTATTAATATACTGCCGGTTTACAACCGCGATTAACTCATGCTCAAACGCCAAGTAATTATAACCAACGATGGTTCCAGCACAATTTTTGTTCCTCAACTCAACCAATGTTACCATTCCACCCATGGCGCCATCAACGAGTCCCAACATATATTTATTGAAGCAGGATTTAATAAGAGTCTTGATCAACTATACCATATTAATATATTAGAAGTGGGTTTTGGCACCGGCCTCAATGCATTGCTTACCTTAGTAGAAAACGCAGATTCATCGCAAACAGTTTTTTATCAAGGCATCGAACCACATCCTGTTCACAAATGTGAACTCAGTCAAATAAATTACGCAGATAAAATCCCCGCTAAGCAAACTAAAGGTTTATTTGAAAAGATTCACAATGCCTTATGGGATGAAAAACAGCCTATCACAGGCAATTTCGAATTACTAAAAACAAACAACACTATTGAAACGGTTTCCTTGCCCAATAATTTTTTTCATTTAGTATATTTCGATGCATTTGCACCAACAATTCAACCCGAATTATGGAAAAAAGAAATCTTCGAAAAGATATTTCAGGCGATGAGTAGTCATTCGATTTTGGTCACATATTCTTGCAAAGGCGATGTAAAAAGAGCATTAAAAGCAAGTGGTTTTACTATAGAAAAGCTTCCCGGCCCAACAGGCAAACGAGAATTTATAAGAGCTTTCAAAAACTAAGAAAAAATATCAAACGATGTAAAATTCTTTACTGTTGCATTTTCAACACAAACATCTCTCACAATTGCCCAACGAGGCCCAGTTTTGCACCATGTCAAAAATGTCTCAATATCTTTTTGTGTCCCTTCGGTCTCAATAAAAACTTTTCCATTATCAAGGTTTTTTACAAACCCATTAATAGCGTTTTCCAACGCACAAAGCATAGCACTGTGGCGAAACCCAATTTTCTGAACCTTTCCGCTAATGGTAATATTTACATGAATTAGCATCGCCACAAATTTATGGATTTAAACGTTTCGTCATTAAATTCGAAACCAGCTCAAATAACTGAACAGGGCTAAGTTTTCGCCAAAACATGGCGTTGAGTTTCTCGCCAAAGGCCATATAATAATCAATATTACCCTGTTCAAATTCCTTAATAACATGGTTCCTAAAGTTAATACAAGCAATCCAGCCATTTTCAATTTCATCAAACCACTCCTGATAATACGAATCATCAGAGAAATGAAAATTCAGAACATTTTCGCCAATCAAGATAAAGTGATTAATTTCATTTTGAAGAAGAATATCGATTACGTTCTCTTTTAAAAATTTAATGTCATTGTAAATGCAGTCGTTCCATTCGCCAATAAATTCAATAATGGCAAAATGCCTGTCATAATCAGTAAATAATATCTTTAAATACAATGTAGCTGACCCGAAACAATCCCATTGTGGATGTATAAAGTAATTGTAAACTGCATTCGAAAACTCGAATTCGCTGTAAACATTGCCAAAAAACGGAGACAATTCATCTTCATCAGCAGTATATTGGTTTCTCCAGTTATAAAAAGGTTCAAGAGTATGCATAATTTAAATAATTGGTACAAAGTTAAGAAATCCGAATTGGAAATAAATTTTTCATAAAATTATTTTAGTATTAAATATTTTCTGTATTTTTGCACCCCTGAATAATAATTCGGGATAAATTAGTAATAATTAAAAGAAAGAGAGAGTATTTTATGATCATTGTACCGGTAAAAGAAGGCGAAAGCATCGATAAAGCTTTAAAAAAATATAAAAGAAAATTCG
>JBAXWF010000090.1:0-9632 GCA_037128515.1 Bacteroidota bacterium
CTACATGTTGCATGTTCATAATTGCTGTTTTAATTTTTTATCGGACAATAGTGAATATAAATTAGAAAAAGTAAGATAAAAAATTGATAAAAAAACTTGTAATTTTTTTTAACATCAATCAATACTCAAAAAATGATAATTAATATAAAAATCTGTTCATTAACTAAAATCAAGGTCTATAATCATATGCACCCATATCAGGTGGTGGATTTACTGTGCGATTGTTGCCTAAAATGTCGTCAATCAAACCTAGCGTAGAACCATAAACAATAGAAATATCACCAACGTCTATTGCACCTGAACCTGCAAATAATCTGTAATCGTTTGTACTCGTATTTCTAAATAAAGGATCTTCGTTTGGCACACAATCAATAAATTTAATAGTATTTAAATTTGCTTCAGTACGAATAAGGCAGTGGTCGAATTTGTAATTAAATGTTGCATCAGTTGTGCTGTCAAGTAAAATCTCTTCGGTGTTTGAGCCATAAATAATACAATTTCCGAAATAGGCTGAATCCAAATCGCCAGTATAAGCTACCCCATTGGATAAATCTTCAAAATAATTTGAAACCACCAACGATGGCGTTTGTCGCGAACCAATGCTCCAGTAATTCCCAATGGTGCAATGTCGTAAATCATACGTTCCACCTGTGGTTATAGCAACTGCATAACCACCGCAGTTGGCAAAAACGCTGTTAGCAGCAATAATTTTATAGAAACGACTGAGGCAACCAATACCTGTCATATTTTTTATTATAGTATTATTCAAAATCAAGCGATTTCCCATCGAGGCGGCCATAGTTTCGGCCTGAATGCCAATAAACCCGTTTTTAATAATTGCATAGTTAAATACATTATCGAGCGTGCCTTCATTAATCCATATTCTGTCCCATTGGCCTGGCAAATCGCTGTAAGCAGATTCTAACCTGCTGCCCTGAAAAGTAACAGGATCTGTAATGCTTCCGTTCACTTTCAATGAACCGCCTTTATAAACCCACATTCCTGAACCATTAAAAAAATGAATTCTGCAACCCGCATCAATATTTAATTGGCCTGTTGAATCAATAACGGCATAGCCGTAAACTAAATAGGGTTTATCATTAATCCAGGTATTGTTTTCGTGTTCGGCAGCTACAATTCTATATTTTAATGTGCCTTGAAAAACTTTATCAGCTACAATATAATGTGCATCTTGCCCCCAAGCAGTGAGTTTTACATTTTGTTGGTTGCCATTAATATCAAAGAGGATGGAATCTTTTATCACCATGGGTGAATTGCTGTTTTGTGGATCAACAGTTACTTTTACGAAAATAAAAATGCTGTCGTTTGGTAAAATTTCTACATTATCTACTTTTGCTCCCGGAGTGCCATCAACATTCATGCTGAAGTTTGATGCAGTGCCACCGGCCAAATAAACAGATGAAATCAGTATTTTATCAGCAGTTGGGTTCTTAACATAAAATATCTTGGTGGTGGAGCCAATGGTTGTAAAAACGGTATCAAAAAGAATTGATTCCGCCGAGAGCGTTAATTTAACCGAAGAATCGCTGTTGAAAGCATTATCTTTACGGCACGAAAATAAAAACAGCAAACAGAAAATAAAAACAGCAAACAGAAAAATAAATAATCGAGTCCTCATTCTTTTGGGTATAATTGTTTTGCAAATATACATAATTGGCTATAGATAAAGCGTATCAACAAAAATCAATTCGTAAACACATTAAGAAAGTATTAATTTTTAAGGATATAAACGATTATTTCTTTGATTAATTATATATTTGTGAAATTAAAAATACTTTTCATTTCAATATAAATGCATACATTTATCACTGAAAATTTTTCATGTTAAAAAAATGAGCTACATAAAATTTGATAAAGAGCAGTTGGTGAACCTTGAGTTTTCGTTAAGTCGCGAGTTCATCAGAAGTAATAGGGCAGGCGCATTTGCAACAACAACCATAATTGGGTGCAACACCCGCAAATATCATGGTTTGCTAATAGCGCCCCAACCTCATGTTGACGAAGGAAATCATGTGTTATTATCAAATCTGGATGAGACAATAATACAGCATGGCGCCGAATTCAATTTGGGAATACACCAGTATTATCCAGGTGTATTTAATCCAAAAGGCCACAAATATGTTCGAGAAATTATTACCGACCCTATACCTAAAATTCGGTATAGGGTGGGTGGCGTAATTTTGGCAAAAGAAATGCTGTTCTGTATTGAGAGCGACCGCGTTTTGATAAAATATACGCTTGAAGAAGCCAATTCACCCACGTTTTTAAAGTTTAAACCTTTCTTGGCCTTTCGGAATGCACACAAATTAACCAAAGCCAATATTGACAGCGATACCCGTTATGAAACCATACCAAATGGAGTGAAAACTAAAATGTATCAAGGGTATTCCAATCTGTACATGCAGTTTTCGAAAGAAAATGAATATACCCATGTTCCGCATTGGTATTATAATATTGAATATAAAGAAGAAAAAGATCGTGGCTACGACTATCAGGAAGATTTATACGTCCCTGGTTTTTTCGAAATGCCAATTACTAAAGGCGAAAGCATAATATTTTCAGCTGGTTTGGAAGAAGTTGATTCGAAAATTCTCGATTCGATTTATGCGAACGAAGTTAAGAGAAGGTTGCCACGCGACAGCTACAAAAATTGTCTTATCAACTCCGCACAACAGTTTTTTGTTAATAAAAACCAAAAGACGGAAGTAATTGCTGGTTATCCATGGTTTGGACGATGGGGGCGCGATACGTTTATTTCGCTCCCGGGTTTGACTTTAACTCTTGGTGACGATAAAACCTGCAAATCGGTTATTGACAACATGGTATCGGAACTTAAAGGTCCGCTATTTCCGAATTTGGGTCGTGGCAACAATTCCGCTTACAATTCGGTTGATGCTCCGTTATGGTTTTTTTGGGCATTGCAACAATATGCCATTCACACTAAAACTCAGCATTTGATTTGGAAAGAGTATGGCGAAAAAATGAAACTCATTTTATACGGATTTCGTAATGGCTGCGAATTTAATATCAAGATGCAGGAAAACGGGCTGATTTATGCGGGAGAAACCGGAAAAGCACTGACATGGATGGATGCGGTTGTTTTTGGAAAAGCCATTACACCACGTATAGGTTTGGATGTTGAAATAAATGCACTTTGGTATAATGCACTGATGTTTTCGCTAGAGGTGGCACGCTTGGCCGGGGATGAGGAATTTGTAGATGATTGGGCTGAGCTTTCAATCAGAATACCCGCTTCCTATAAAGAAACATTTTGGTGTAAGGATAAAGGTTATTTGTGCGATTATGTATATGGCGAATTTAAAGATTGGTCGGTAAGACCCAACCAGCTACTTGCCACCTCATTGCCATATAGTCCGGTGAGCGAACAAATACGCAAACTGATTTTGGATATTACCGAACGCGAATTGCTCACGCCAAGAGGTATTCGAACATTATCGCCCAAATCGTACGAATATAAAGGCGTTTATGAGGGCGATATGGTTTCTAGGGATTCGGCTTATCATCAGGGGACGGTGTGGCCATGGCTATTGGGACATTATGCGGAAGGGTATTTAAAAATTCATGGCCAAGGCGGTATTGCACACGTGCAGCGATTGTATAACAATTTTGAGCCGGTGATGTTCGAACATGGCATAGGTTCGGTTTCGGAAGTGTATGATGGCGACCCACCGCACAAACCCGGTGGTGCTCCCTCGCAGGCATGGAGTGTTGCCGAACTGTTGCGCATTGATTATTTGATTGAATATTATAAAAATAATTCATAAAAAATTAAATGAAAGTTTCTTTATGAAAGTATTGATGTTTGGTTGGGAATTTCCACCACATATAACCGGAGGACTTGGTACGGCATGTTTTGGTCTTACCAAAGGACTTTTGAAACATGGGGTAGAAGTGCTTTTTGTGGTTCCAAAAGCGTATGGAGATGAAAGTCAAGAGGCCGTGAGGCTGATAAATGCCGGCGATGTGAGTATTGATTTTAATAGTTCCATTTATCAGGAATATTGGAAACAGCTTACCTATATTGAAATAGGCTCAAATTTGGTTCCGTATTTGGGCGAAGAAGAATTTGAAAACATGATTTCGAAGCAGGAGTTTGATAAATCGGATTCTGAAACTACTGTTTTTTCGAAAACATACACGTTTTCGGGAAAATATGGAAAAAACCTGATGGAAGAAGTTACGCGCTACGCTTTGGTGGCTTCTGCCATTGCCAATTCGCAAGAGTTTGATATTATTCATGCTCACGACTGGCTTACCTATCCGGCAGGTATTGCTGCTAAAAAAGTGAGTGGAAAACCTTTGGTTGTGCACATGCATGCTACGGAATTCGACCGTTCGGGCGAACATGTAAATCAAAATGTGTATGACATTGAACGCAAAGGCATGGAAGCCGCTGATGCGGTTATTACGGTGAGCAACTATACCCGCGATATTGTTATTAATCGCTATGGAATCAATCCTGAAAAGGTTTTTACAGTTCACAACGCTGTGGAACCTACCGAAAGTGGTGAAGCATTGAAAATTTCGAAAAATGTTTCGGAAAAAGTGGTTACTTTTTTGGGACGCATCACATTTCAAAAAGGTCCCGACTATTTTGTGGAAGCGGCCAACAAAGTGCTGGAGCGCGATAAAAATGTGCGTTTTGTGATGGCCGGTTCGGGCGACATGATGTATAGAATGATTCGAAGAGTGGCACAGTTGCGTATATCGCCTTATTTTCATTTCACGGGTTTTTTGCAAGGCGAGGAGGTTGACAAAATGTTTGCGCTTAGCGATGTGTATGTTATGCCTTCGGTTTCGGAGCCTTTTGGTATTTCGCCTTTGGAAGCTATGCGCTCCAATGTGCCGGTGGTTATTTCGAAGCAGTCGGGTGTGTCGGAAGTGTTGAAATATGCCCTTAAGATTGATTTTTGGGACATTGATGCTATGGCCGATGCCATTTATGGATTGTTGCATTACGATGCCTTGGGGGTGATGTTTCGCAAACATGGCAAAGATGAGGTGGACAACCTGAAATGGGATAACGCAGCAAATCAAGTGAAAAATGTTTATTTTAGTGTTTTGGAAACGGGATAGATATTGGAATTAAAACTGAATTATAAATTGTGCAATAAAAAAGTAATTTGAAAGAAATAATTATCAAGAAAATTAAAAAAATATGAGATCGATTTGTTTTTATTTTCAGGTACATCAACCTTTTCGGTTAAAAACCTATCGCTTTTTCGATATCGGAACTGACCATCATTATTTCGACGAGTATCGAAATCGCTATATTTTGAGGCGTATTGCCGATAAATGCTACTTGCCAATGAACAAACTGCTGTTGAACCTCATTCATGAATATGGTTCGGCTTTTAAGGTGAGTTTTTCACTTTCGGGCACGGTAATCGATCAGTTTGAACGCTACACTCCCGATGTGTTGGATAGTTTTATTGCTTTGGCCGAAACTGGTTGCGTTGAATTTATTGCGGAAACCTACTCGCATTCGTTATCGGCATTAAAAAGCAAAGCAGAGTTTTTTAGGCAGGTGGATGCGCAAAAAGAAAAGGTGGTTAAATATTTTAAAAAGGAACCAACCACGTTTCGTAATACCGAGTTGATATACAGCGACGGGATAGGCGAGATGGTGGCCGAAATGGGTTTTAAAACCATTTTGACCGAAGGTGCCAAACATATTTTGGGTTGGAAAAGTCCCAATTTTATGTATTGCAATGCCATTAATCCGAAATTGAAGGTGCTGTTGAAAAACTTTATGTTGAGCGACGATATTGCTTTTCGGTTTTCGCAGCAAAGTTGGGATGGGTGGCCACTAACTGCCGAAAAATTTGTGGGTTGGCTAAACGAGGTTGAACCGGCTCAGGAAACCATCAACTTGTTTATGGATTACGAAACTTTTGGCGAACATCAGTGGCCCGAAACGGGCATCTTTGAGTTTATGAAAGCTTTGCCAGGTAAGGTTTTCGAAAATTCGGATTTTAAATTTTATACACCTTCGGAACTTTCGGCATTGTTGCAGCCTGTGGCCGAAATTCATGTGCCACACCCCATTTCGTGGGCCGACGAGGAACGCGATTTAACCGCCTGGCTGGGCAACGAATTGCAGGACGATGCTTTTAACCATTTGTATGATTTGGAAGACCTGGTAAAAAACACCCCCGACGAAAAAATTCAGCTCGACTGGAAATATTTGCAAACCAGCGACCATTTTTATTATATGTGCACCAAATGGTTTTCTGACGGCGATGTGCATAAATATTTTAATCCGTACAACACACCCTACGAGGCGTACATTAATTTTATGAATGTGTTGAGCGATTTTATGGTGCGAGTTAAAGATTTTCACCCTGTGCAGCGATTAGAGCAACCCACAATGGAGCCTCAGCCGGAGTTTGCGGTATTTACAGGCGACAAAAAACTGAGAACGTCTGCGCCAAAAATGGGTGAAAAGGCGAAAAAATCGCATTCAAAAAATAGGACGGTTAAAATGGCAAGTATTTTAACCATAAGCAAAACTTCGCTCATGAGCTTTGCACGCGATTTTGATGCACTCACGTTTTATTTTGCGCTCACGGGTGCGCATCCAAAAATCCGTAAAGCGGTGATTTTGTATTTCGCCAAGCTGCAATTGAAAGAATTTAACGGCTATGTTTTTTCGAATCATCCGTGCTCGGAACAAGATATTGAACTGGCTCGCACCAAAGTGTTGGTGAAGCTGCACGAGTATTTATAATCGTTTTTTCGGTTTTCAACCTGAGTTATATGCGTTCATATTCCGCGTTTTTTTTTGAAGAAGGGCAGGTGTATCCGTTTACCATTACGGGGCAGGTGGAATTGCCGCCCGATAAGGAGTGTTTTCTGATTTTATCCAGCCCGTTCAATTCGCGACATTTATTAAAAAAACACCCTTTCGAAACCTACAACTTGGAGGTTGGCAAAACTGTGCTTTGCTGCATCGATAAAATAAATTGTTCGGGAAAAATATTTTTGGAACCCGAACACCCCATGTATAAAGAAGGCGAAGTGTACGATTTTCCGATTGTGCGCAGGTTTAGTTTGGTGAACTCGGCTGGCAACACCGAACACTTGATGGTTTTAACGGATTGGCTACAGCAGGAAATTGTGACGAATGCCGAGGGCAATGCGGTTGACACCAATGCTGCCAATTTGACGTGCCGTGTGGAACGCATCAAAAAAGGAAAATTGTTTTTGACTTCGGTTAACCAAAACCAACCGTTGCCACAACTGATGGTGGGAGAGCGGTACTCGTTTTCCGTAAAGGAAATTGTTACCCTGAGCGACCAACAGGAGTATTTTGTTCTAACGGACGATGCTCAAAACAAACATTATCTGCGTAGCAAATTTTATAGTGACTACGGTTTTGGTATAGGTAGCCGACTGTGGTGCCTCGCCACGGGGCCTGTGCAGCATTTTCGGCATTATTTGGAACCCGAGCATCCGCGCTACGCTATTGGCGGCAGTTACGATTTTATTGTTTCAGGTGTGGAAACGCATGTGAACGAGTTTGGCAACGAAATTTCGCATTTGATTGTGAACGACGGATTCGAAAAAGAGTATTTTGTGGATTGTGCTCACATCACCCCACAAAATTCGGAAACAGGAACCGTGATTCGCTGTAGGGTAACGGATATTAAAATGAGCAGGCTGAAACTCAAAGCATGCTAGGAGTCAGGCGATATAGTTTTTTATTTGCTCCTTTTTTTGCCTATTGAATTGTTATGATATGGCACTCGCTCCAGGGGCCTGCCAGTTCGGGATGGCGGCTTATAGTATATCGCGCCCAGCAATACAACTCGAAACCGGTGTAGATACTCGGGATTTGAAATTGAAATCGCGCTTTATAAAAATAGGCTCGTTGCATACTTTCGTCCATCGTTTTGCATTCTTTTCGAACGTTGTTGTCCAATTCGGTGCTGGCTTTTAGTTTGCCTTCCACCACAGCCCACACCAGTTCAATGGCATCGGCTTCGTCGGGTATGCGGCCATAGCCTTGCGTATTGGGCTCGCGCGTAATGAATAGAAACAAACCCTGATTGTAGGCTGACACAATCACCAAAATTTGATTTTGTATTTGGTTTTTTAAAGGTGTGTTTTTGTTTTTCCATTTGTCAAAGTTAAAATTGTTTCTTTATTTTGACACACTTTTTTGAACCGTTTCGTTTGTTCGGGGTGTCTCGTCCTAAAAAAAGTTGACAGTTTTATTTTCATCCTGCATTGAGTTTACAAAATTAATCACCGGGTAATGATGAGCCGGAATTGGGTTCTGCTTCAGACGGATGGGGCTCAACGCCCCATTTGTCTGATTTAATCTCCGGTTCAAAGAATCGCCGTTGATGAGTTCTGCTGTTTTCAAAATTAATAATTTTTATCGTTCTGTTAGTATTATTGGTTGTTTTTTTCGTTTGTATGTTTTCCAAAGCCTTTTCAAAGTACCTGTCATTTGATGAGCCTGGTTGGGGGTTAGCATCTGTACACTAGAATGAGGTCGTTCGGAGTTGTAGATACTTATTATCTGTTTCACAGCTTTTTTAGCATCGACAATATTTTTCAAATTCATATCATACAGCCATTCTGTTTTCAATATTCCGTTTACTCTTTCTGCTATGGCATTTTCATAAGGATCACCATTCTTGGTCATGCTGATTTTAATACCATGTTTTTGCATACAACTCACGTATTTAGAGCTGCAATATTGTATTCCCCTATCAGAATGATGAATGATTTCATTTACGTTTGACGGAAGCTGGTTTAAAGCCATTTTAAGTGCTTCAAGTGCATTTTGTGCCTCCATGGTATCTGACAAGTGCCACCCTATTATTTTCCGGGAATACGCATCCGTAATCAGATATAGGTAAACAAAGCCTGCCGAGGTTTTAATATAAGTAATATCGCTAATCCATAAGTGATTTGATCTTATTGGACTAAACTCTTTTATCAGATTGGGATACTTGTGTAACCA
This sequence comes from Bacteroidota bacterium, assembly GCA_037128515.1. Classification (GTDB taxonomy): domain Bacteria; phylum Bacteroidota; class Bacteroidia; order Bacteroidales; family CAIWKO01; genus CAIWKO01. The sequence goes on from JBAXWF010000090.1 coordinate 9,020, forward strand.
ATGAAATGAGTTGGTTGTATAGGCCCGTGTTCTTCTTTTTCTTACCAGCATTCCATTTCGTCGAAGTAAACGAAAAAGGCATCCCTGCCGATGATTTCATTTTCAGGCATTAACGGACTGATTAGTCCTAAGAGCTTTCTTCCGCCAATACGTTTTTGTCTCTCTCGTATTTTCATAACCAGAGTAATGATCAAATCTTCTATAATACTTTTTTAAAAGTTGTTTTCTTGTTTTTGTAATAAGCCTGGCGCGTTTTGCCAAACAGCTCACAAAGGGCTTCTATGCCGTGTTGTTTTTGTGAGCAGGCTACTTTTTCAACTGTTTGGCACCAGATTTTTTTCTTATGGGAATTTTAAATTGTTCTTCAGCCAAATCAATCATTACATTTAAAGAGAGTACTCGCAATCGTTCCAACTCTAGTTCTGCCCGGAGTCGTTTGTTCTCAGCTTCAAATTGCGCAGTTTCTTTTGGTTGTGGGGTCCGTTTTTTTTTCATCTCATAATTATTCGAGATGTCAAATTTACGAATCCAATTTAATATAGAAGAGTTTCCTTTTATACCATAATGTATTCGAGCTTCTTCTTTACTTATGTGCCCTGAGAGCACTTCTTTT
>JBAXWF010000091.1:0-7261 GCA_037128515.1 Bacteroidota bacterium
AAGGGGTGCTTGTCGTAAGTTTGGGTGGAAAGTATTTCGAGTATAACCGAGTTAGCTGCAAATTGTTAAACACGACATTTTAGTTTAAATCAAAAAAAAACAAAATAAATGAAAAAAGAAAACATTGTGTTATTAGTAATTGGTTTCATTCTGATTTTATTCGGAGCACTTTACACATTTACTCGTGAGGCGATTTGTTCATCATGGGACTTTAGTCATACTGGTCAAATTGGTGATACGATAAGCGGAATTGCTTCACCAATTATAAATATAGTTGGTTCGCTTTTAATTTTCATTAGTTTTTTATCTCAAAATAAGGCCAATAAACTTCAATCTGAGCATAATTCATTTGCATTATTATATGAATTGTATAAAGGTTTTAATGATGATTTTAATAATCTATTTTTTTATTCTTCGACAGTTAAAGATGGAAAAGAATATCAAGGAAAAAGAGCCTTGTCCGTCTTTTGCGAAATCTTAGAAAGCAGAAAGACAAGTACAGAGTTTAAAAACAATTCATTCTTCAACGAGTTTCTTTTTCTAATGGGGAGTTTAAGTATTTTATTCGACATCGTTGAATCTTCAAATATAAGCAATCAAGAAAAAAAGTACATATTAAGAATCATACATTTCTTTTATTCTACAAGACTCAAAGAACACGTCTTGAAAATTCTGGAGCTAACAAAAGATATTGAAATTCATTCTGCCTTTCGGGAATTGTTATCCGGCGCAGAAGAAAAGATTGAAAATAATTATGTAAAGAACTTTTAAGAATTGTAATAATATCAATCAGCAGCTAACAAAGGCTTGCTATCAGCGGGGCAGCGGGGTTTTAGGACAGTGCAGTTCTTTTATCTATCTTTGTGTTATTAGGACAGGAAACGGCTTCGATTCGCCCCGCCGAATAGCAAGCCTCGACCGTTATGTGTCATTTTAGGACGACGTACCAAACCACTAACTGACGACAAAAAACTCAAACAAAAAAGCAACGGAAAATGCACGAAGTTAAAATCGAAAGAATTAATAAAGCCGACACCCTTGACAGATGTGCAGAAATATTAGTTGAAGCATACAACTCTGAACCTTGGAACGACCAATGGACAAAAGAAGTAGCCTTAGACAAATTGACTATTTACTTTAACACGCCAAAATTTATCGGTTGGACAGCTTCCTACAACGGACAAATTATTGGATGTTGTGTTGGCAATATTGAACCATACTTTACTGGCGACTATTATTATCTAAAGGATATGTTCGTTTTGCCGACATCTCAAAAACTGGGTATTGGTTCAACTTTTATATCAACAATCAAAAAGTACCTCAACAGCATAAATGTGAAAATGATAATTCTATTTACCAGTCAACAACACTTTCCGTTCGCCTTTTACCAAAAGACAGGTTTTGCAGAAATGGACGGCATGAGAATGATGATTTTAAACAACAACGAACAATAATGTTACAATATGACTTATAGACTGAAAAAACGGCACATAACACCAACGCAAAGCCCGAAACCGATTAGCGGTAACTCTAACAAAACTACAATACAAGTGTCAACATTATAGAGCTGAATTATTTTTTAGTATTTATTATATGAAACGATATTATGACCTATTTTGAATTTACAATACGAATTTTAGTCGCACTAGTAGCAGGTATGGTAATAGGCTTTGAACGCCAATGGCATCATAAATCTGTAGGTTTAAGAACAACCACTTTAGTTTCTCTTGGTTCGGCTGTTTATGTATTATTATCAATCGGTATTACACAAACCACTGGCGATGCAACAAGAATAATCGGACAAGTAGTTACAGGAATTGGTTTTTTGTGTGCAGGAGTAGTTTTCAAAGAAGGATTTAGCGTTCATGGTCTTACCACCTCGGTTACAATTTGGTGTAGTTCAGCAATTGGATGTTTAGCAGCAGCAGGATATTATATAGAAACATCCATTGCAACATTTCTGATTCTTGTAGTAAACTTAGGTTTAAAATATGTAGACAATTGGTTAACAAATCGAAATCCAGAAAAAAATGAAGACCAAAAACAAGATTAAATGGTTATCAGCACCCGAACAGCAAGATTATAATGATGCCGTTTCATATTTAAGTTTAATTTTTGATGAAACTCAAGCACAGTTATTTGTCGACAATTTAAAAAAAGGGATCATTGTTGAGTTTAAAGCCAAAGATATATTTCGAGCAAGTTCGCTATCGCTTTTAGGAATTAGTAATAAACATGTAAACAGAGACCTTAAGAAAATAGAAAGCAAAATTAGTTTGTCGCCGATACTTCTTGTTAGAAATTCGCCCATCGGGAAAGTTATAATTGCAGATGGTTACCACCGATTATGTGCTGTATATTCGCTGGACGAAGACGCACTAATACCTTGCAAAATAATTTAATAGGATTAAAAGATACGTATTCAGCAATAAGAAGCATGATGCCCTGCTGGCTCTATGATTTTGAATGTGATGTAAAAATATTTCATTACTTATATGGGATGAATAAAGTGATGAAAATGATTGGAGGATTTGAGATATTAAAATCACTCGGATTGCAAATAAGAGAGAGCGGAATGTGTGAATGATATAACTATTTCCTTTAATTATGTAACATTCTCCCGTTGAATCAGACCTAATTTTGCTGCGTGAAAATAATTTCACACTGTACCGCCAGATGCGGAATTTTAATATATATAGAAATGAAAAAGATTATTGACAGTCACAAAAACGCAGCTAAACATTTAGAAGAAGCTGCAAAGTATCATCATGAAGCTGCAAAGCATCATGAAGCAGGCAACCATGATAAAGCTCATCAGAGTACAATTAAAGCACAAGGTCACACAGTTCATGCCGCTGATGAGCAGGCTGAAATTTTAAAAGCGCATATTTAGATAAATGATCTCGATCATGCGAATTAAATCATAAATTTAAAAAAGCGCCATGCAACAGCATAGCGCTTTTTTATGTATTTAAGAACGTGTGAATGATGTAACATATTTCTTCCAACAAATATCATTATTAATCATATAAATCTGTGTCATCCGTGTTCTAATACGCATCATATTATAATTAAATTTCCATTTGCATAATAAAACTCCTCTGAGTAAACGGGTAAAATATAATTATACATGAAAGAAAAGAATTATAAACAAAATGCAAACGACTTTCCGGTTGTTTGTGTGGGTGGTTCAGCCGGTGGTTTAGATGCATACATCCGATTACTACAAAACTTACCGGCCAATATGGGCGTGGCTATCATCATCGTGAATCATTTACGAATTGTAGCCACAATGCTCCACGAGATTCTTCCACAGTATACAAAAATGCCTGTGATGCTTATCACCGAAAAGCTCGACATTGAACCCGATCATGTATATATCATTCCCGAAAAGCGCGACTTACATGTTCTTAACGATGAATTCCGTTTAAAACCAATATCTAAACCCAGAGGATGGTCTGATGTGATTACGGTTTTCTTGCGTTCAATAGCGAAGCATTGGAACGGAAAACTTATTGCTGTAATAGTTTCGGGATATGATGGTGATGGAGCTGAAGCCTTAAGCGCCATCAAAGAAGCAGGAGGTACCACTATAGCCCAAAAGCCCGATACAGCCATACAGCCCGACATGCCTGAGAGCGCAATAGAAAGCGGATATGTTGATTATATACTTTCGCCCGAACAAATTGCTCAAAAGATCTTATACATCGCGAAGGCAAATCAATAGGAATATTAAGGGTGAAGATTGATTAACCACATTGATATAAAAATAAATTAATAATTATTTTTAGTTAGCAAATACTAACTACATTTGTGGCATGAAAAACTTAATTGAAATTATATCGGGTTTATCCAATCTGTTAGGCAATGCCGAGGAACATGCCAAAGAGCAATTCAACCTACAAAGCCTTACACTTACGCAGATGCATTATATTGAGAACATACATGTACTCAATAATCCGAACATCACCGAACTGGCCGCTACGCTCAACCTCAGCAAGCCCACCGTAAAGGTAGCCATCGATAAGCTGATTGAAAAGGCGTATGTTTTTAAAGTGCAATCCGATGCCGATCGGCGCAGTGCCCACTTGCATCTTACCGAAAAAGGAAAACTAATCAACCAGATGCACGATTTTGCGCATAAACAAATTGCCGAACAAATAAAGCACAAGCTTACTGCCGAAGAGCAACAATCGCTGATTGCTGTTTTAACCAAAGTTTTATTGGAGAAGTAAAAAAAATTTAAAAATATAGTTAGTATTTACTAATTAAATGAATTCGATTTTATGGGAACATCATTTCAAACAGACACCATCAAAGGGCTTACCCAACAAGAGGTAGCTGCAAAACTAATCAAAGAAGGCTACAACGAACTGCCTTCGTCGAAACCCAAAAATGTATTTCAAATAGCCTTGGGCGTAATCAAGGAACCCATGTTTCTGCTGCTGGTAGCTTGCGGAACCCTGTATTTGGTATTGGGCGACATGACTGAAGGCTTCATGCTGCTGGGTTTCGTATTTGTGGTTATGGGCATAGAGTTTTATCAGGAGAAAAAAACCGAAAAGGCGCTGGATGCCCTCAAAGATCTGGCAAGTCCGCGGGCACTGGTGATACGCGATGGCGAAAAGATACGCATACCCGGTCGCGAAGTAGTTACCGATGATATCGTTGTACTGAAAGAAGGCGACCGTGTGCCTGCCGATGCCGTAGTGCTCAACAGCACCAATCTGCAGGCCGATGAGTCGCTATTGACAGGCGAATCGGTACCCGTTAGCAAACGCGAATGGAAGAACGATGATGCCACGTTCACTCCCGGCGGAGACGACATACCAATGGTTTTTTCAGGTTCCATGATTGTTCAGGGCATCGGAATGGTACGAGTTACTGCCACCGGATTGCATACCGAAATTGGAAAAATAGGCAAAGCCATAGAATCGGTTAAGGAAGAACCAACACGCCTGAAAACAGAAATGGGCAAGTTAGTAAAACGCCTTGCTATCATTGGTGCTTCATTATGTGTGGTGGTGGTGGTCATCTACACTATAACCCGTGGCGATCTGTTAAATGGGTTTCTGGCAGGCATCACCTTAGCTATGGCCATGTTGCCCGAAGAATTCCCTGTGGTGCTAACCATTTTCCTGGCTATGGGTGCCTGGCGCATGTCGAAAAAGAATGTACTCACCCGCAAACCGGCAGCTGTAGAAACTCTTGGTTCGGCCACGGTGCTATGTACCGATAAAACGGGTACCCTCACACAAAACAAAATGACGGTAACACGGCTGTTCAATGGAACTGATTTTATTGATGCCGTATCCAATACCACCTTCACCGATCCGTTCCACGAGATTATTGAATATGGAATCTTGTCGAGCCAGGCCAATCCATTCGATCCTATGGAAAAAGCCATTATACATACAGGTGACCAATACCTTAAAAATTCAGAGCATATACATACCGACTGGAAAATGGAAAAGGAATATCCCTTATCCAAAGAGTTGTTGGCTATGTCGCGGGTGTTTTCAAATACTGGCTCAAAGCAGCAAATTATTGCAACCAAAGGTGCCCCAGAAGCTATTTTCGACCTCTGTCACCTGAGCAGCGATGCCATAGCAGGCTACGAGAAAGCAGTTTCGGAAATGGCGTCCTCGGGTTTAAGAGTGCTTGGGGTTGCCAAAGCCACATTACAACCTGCTAGCCTGCCATCTATTCAGCACGATTTCGATTTTACGTTTGTAGGACTGATAGGATTATCTGATCCAATACGTAAGAATGTGCCCGCGGCGGTGAGCGAATGTTATAAAGCAGGCATCAGGGTGATCATGATTACGGGCGATTATCCGATAACGGCTACTAACATCGGGAAGGAGATCGGAATTAAAAATCCTGAATTGTGTATCACCGGTACCGAACTACAAGCTATGACGGAGGATCAGCTTTGCAAACGCATTAAGGATGTGAATATTTTCGCACGGGTAGTTCCCGAGCAAAAGCTAAAGATCGTGAATGCCCTCAAGCGGAACAAAGAGATTGTTGCTATGACAGGCGATGGTATCAATGATGCTCCTGCCCTAAAGGCTTCGAACATTGGAATTGCCATGGGCGAAAAAGGCACCGATGTAGCGCGCGAGGCATCTTCATTGGTATTGATGGACGATAATTTTTCCTCCATTGTAGGAGCTGTGAAAATGGGACGTAAGATATTCGATAATCTGCAAAAAGCACTGGGGTATATCTTTGCCATACATGTTCCTATTGCCGGATTAAGTTTGATTCCTGTATTCTTCGCAGATCTACCATTGATACTATGGCCCGTACATATTGTTTTTCTTGAACTAATTATCGACCCGGCTTGTTCTATAATATTTGAAGCAGAAAAAGAAGAACGGAATGTGATGTCGCGTCCTCCCAAAGATATCAACGAGCCTTTCTTTGGTGCCAAAAAGATATTATTGAGTTGCACACAAGGGTTAGGAATCTTAGGAATCTGTTTGCTGGTTTATTTCATCGGACTTAACATGGGAACTACCGAAAAAAGTGTCAGAACGATGACTTTTGTAACATTAATAGTTTCTAATATCGCTGTAATTCTTTCCAACCGTTCGTGGACAAACAATATTTTTAAGATCATTATCTCACCTAATAAAGCGGTTAAATGGGTTGTTGGCGGTGCGGTTGTTTTCCTGATACTAATTTTGAATATTCCGTTCCTATTAAACCTGTTCCAGTTCGAAAAGATCGGATATCCCGAGATAATTATATGCACCTTGGCTGGTTTTGCGAGCATCATATGGTTCGAAATTTATAAAAAAGTGATGAGAGTGCGTGATGAACGGAGATAAGCTTGAAAGTTATTCCGGTTGAGAAATTGAAAAGCTACAGAGAAAATAATAACAATATAATAAAAACATAGCCACAAAGACATAAAGAAACACAAAGGGCACAATGTCGAGAATAGAGGTAGTCAGAGGGTTGGTAAAACTGTAGAGCCACAAAACCCTTGTGATTTGTGGCAACACCCGAACATTTTATTAAAGATGTTGGCATGGCCCAAGGCGACGGGCGTGGCGTAATCGGGGCGGAGTTTGTGGCGTGCTATCATGCTATTTGTTTTTAAATTGTTGATAGATTGAGTTTTGTATGTTGTTTGGATGGGGAAAATGCAAACACATGCAAAAAAGAGTGGCACCCGTTCAAAAACGAGAGACACCCGTTCAAAAACGAGTGGCACCCGTTCAAAAACGAGAGACACCCGTTCAAAAAA
>JBAXWF010000092.1:0-7026 GCA_037128515.1 Bacteroidota bacterium
GACCATCAACCGTCAGGCTGTTGTCAATGCCGGCTTAGATGCTACGATATGTGAAGGTTCTGACTTTACATTAATATCCGCAACGGTTGTAAATGCGGCTTCAATATCTTGGACAACAAGTGGAACAGGATTATTTAACGATGCAAGTGTACAAAATCCAATTTATACACCGAGTATTTCTGATATACTGAATGGTTCAGTTGTTTTGATTTTGACTGGAGCTTCAACATCACCATGTGTTAATGTTCAAGATACAATGGTATTGTCTATTTCAAGGCAAGCAATTGTTGATGCTGGTGCTGATGCTATTATTTGCGAAACTGCCGGAGCTTATACGATAAGTAATGCCACTTCGCAATTCGCAGTATCGTATCTATGGACTTCGAGTGGTTCTGGTAGTTTTAACAATAATACTGTTCTTAACCCTGTTTATACTCCAAGTGCAGCTGATATTGTAGCAGGCAGTGTTACATTAACTGTTGTTGCAAGTTCAGCTTCACCATGTGTAACGGCAACTGATTCGATGGTATTGTTTATTAACCGTCAGGCAATAGTTGATGCCGGAGTTGATGCCACGATTTGTGAAACAGCTGGTAGTTATACATTAGGTGATGCGACTGCACAATTTGCTACATCCTACCAATGGACTACAACCGGGACAGGTTCATTCAGCAATCCAAATGATTTGAATCCGGTTTATACTCCAAGTCTGAATGATATTCTAGATGGTTATGTAGCATTGACTGTGACTGCTACATCGGCATCACCATGTGTAAGTGTTTCAGATACCATGATATTGAATATTACACATCAGGCAATTGTTGATGCTGGTGCTGATGCTACGATTTGCGAAACTTCAGGAACTTATACAGTGAGTGATGCAACATCTCAATATGCTACATCTTATTTATGGACAACAAGCGGAACAGGTGCATTTGCAAATTCAAATGTATTGAACCCGATTTATACTCCAAGTGCAGCTGATATTGCAGCAGGAAGTGTAACATTAACTGTTGTTGCAAGTTCAGCTTCACCATGTGTAACGGCAACTGATTCGATGGTGTTGAATATCAGCCGTCAGTCAATAGCTAATGCAGGTATCGATACTACTATTTGTGAAACAGGAATCTATTCATTAAGCGATGCATCTGCTCAGTATGCAACTTCATACTTGTGGACAACAACCGGTACAGGTACCTTCAGCGATGCGGTTGCTTTGAATCCGGTTTATACACCAAGTGCTAATGATATCCTTGATGGCTGGGTGAACTTGGTATTAACAACAACTAGTGATGCTCCTTGTTCAACCGTAAGTGATACCATGTTGTTGAACATTTCACATCAGGCAACTGTTAATGCTGGTGTTGATGCTACTATTTGTGAAACATCGACCTATACCTTAGTTACAGCTACTGCAACAAATTCGACATCCTTGTTGTGGACAAGTTCAGGAACAGGTACATTTGACAATAGTGCTTTGTTGAACGCAACATATACTCCAAGTGCTGCTGATATAACAAGCGGAAGTGTTGTTCTTACAATCATTGCTAATTCGGCCGGACCTTGTGTAAGTGTTTCTGATACGATGACATTGAACTTCTCATTACAGGCCATTTCAAGTGCAGGCCCGAATGATACAGTTTGTGAAAATTCATCGTATACTCTGACAGGTGCAAATGCAACAAATGCAACCTCGATTCTGTGGGTAACAACAGGAAGCGGAACCTTTGCTGATCCTACTGTTATAAATGCTGTTTACACTCCAAGTGCTGCAGATATTTTGAATGGTAGTGTGACACTATCGGTGATAGCTACTTCTGAAAGCCCATGCGCTAATTCAATAGTTGATGCTATGTTGTTAACCATTTCGAGGAACCCGGTTGTTTATGCTGGAGCAGATACATCAATTTGTCAAAATGTAAATTATTATGTTGATGATGCTACCGTATTGTATTCAACAAATATGTACTGGACTTCTAACGGTACGGGAACCATAGTGAACGGAACTACTTTGAATCCGACTTATGTACCTGGTGCTGGTGAAACCGGAGTAATTACATTAACATTACATGCTATTAGTTCTGTAGTATGCGGAAGCGATACAACTACTGATTTCATGTATCTGACAATTATGCAGTCGGTTATTGCTAATGCAGGTTTGGATACTACCATTTTCGCAAACAACTCCATTGCATTAAACGGCAGTGCTGCCAATGGTTCGGGTGCTTATAGTTATAACTGGCAACCTTCATCGTTGCTGACTTACGAAAACACAAATCATCCGATAACTGACCCATTGTCAACAACAACAACCTTTATATTGACAGTTACGGATTTGGTTACAGGTTGTCAGGATATTGATTCGGTTGTAGTAACCATTGATGGTATTAATTTACCACCAGTTGCTGTTGCCGACTTCGATACTACCGATTATCAAACCTGTGTTACTATACCGGTACTGTTGAATGATTACGATCCTGAAGGAACTCCATTAACAGTATCAATATGTGGTGAACCGACCTACGGAACTGTGATTGTTAACAGTGATAACACGATAACCTATTGTCCGTACGATGGATTCTCGGGTGATGATTCATTCTGTTATCAGATTTGTGACGAAGGATCACCTGTATTATGCACACAGTCTACTGTAAATATTCATGTGAAACCTGAATTTACATTGGAAGACCTGGTTATCTACAACGGAGTTTCTCCAAATGGTGACGGAGATAATGATGTTTGGAAAATCTATGGTATAGAATATTTCCCTGATAATGAAGCAACCATATTCAACCGTTGGGGAGATGTTATAGCAAGCTTCACACATTACAATAATAAAGATGTATCATGGGATGGCACCTACAAGGGTAAGCTGGTTCCAGATGGTACATACTATTATGTACTTGATGTAAAGAACAAGAAAAAGTTCAGCGGATGGATTTATGTAAAAACCGGTAAATAATTATTGAAAATTAAAACATATTAGTCATGAAAAAACTACTAATTTCTGTAATACTGTTAATAAGCATGAGTTCATATGCTCAACAGGATCCTTTGTTTAGTCAGTACATGTTTAACAAACTAGCGATAAATCCGGCTTATGCTGGAAGTACCGAAATGCTATCCATTGACTTGCTTAGCAGGTATCAATGGGTGGGCATTAAAGGAGCTCCAAAAACAATAACGCTGAGTTTACATTCTCCTTTGCGCAACAATCATATGGGTTTGGGTTTATACCTGTATGGCGATTTTGTTGGACCGACGGTAACATATGGGCTTATGGGCTCGTATGCTTACCGAATGCGGTTAGGCAAAGGCAAACTGTGTTTAGGATTGCAAGTGGGTATTAAATACTTTTCGTTTGACTGGCAAAAAATAAATGTTCAGGATCCGGATTATGTTTTTGGCCAACAGCAAACCAAGAAATTTACACCCGATGCTAACTTTGGTATTTACTATTATTCCAAAAAATTCTTTGCCGGATTAAGCACCAAAGATCTTTTTCAGAATGCCTCCGGTATGTCCACCGTTGATGGTAAGAATACCTACACTAAATTATTACGTCACTTTTACGGAATGGCCGGAGTAAATATCCCCATATCCGATAAAGTGTCCTTCCGTCCTTCCGTTCTTGCAAAATATGTTGCTCATGCACCTGTGCAATGCGATATTAATGTAAGTTTTATGTTTAACAATCTGTTTTGGATAGGAGCATCCTATAGAACCGAAAAGGCAGTGGTTTTGCTTACCGAATTTCATTTGGGCAAAAAACTTCGGGTGGGTTACTCCTATGACATGTATCTTGGCAAACTTATGGCAGTTAATAAGGGATCGCATGAAATTAGACTTGGTTTGGATTTTGATGTTTTCAATTCCAGAATGTTGACACCTCGTTATTTTCATTTCTAAAAATATTTCTTATTAGGTATAAACGATCATTTTTTAAACGAGATAATTTTTAAAGAATATGAAAAATAAAATCACATTGATCTCAATCATCATTTTAGTTGCCTTTCACTTTAGTTCATTTGGTCAATTAAAAACCGCAAACAGATATTTTAAACTATACAGATATGCGGAAGCCATTCCATTATATAAGAAGGTTGTTAATAAAAAATCAGAAGAAAAACGCAACGAAGCTATTGTGAGAATTGCCGATTGCTACAGGTATATCAGTAACCCTTTAGAAGCAAAATCGTGGTATAGCCAAGCGATTGAAAATCCAAAAACCGAAGCTATCAATTATTTGTATTTGGGAAAAGCACTTTGTGAGCTTGAAAATTATACGGATGCAAGAAAAGCTTTCGAGAAATATCATGAGTTGGTTCCCGATAACCCCAGAGGCATATTGTATATCGATTTTTGCAAATGGGCCATTGCCAACCAAGATGTGGTTGCAAATGCAGTTGAAATAAAAAACGAGAAATCGTTAAACACAATTTGGTCAGATATGTGTCCGGTGAAATATAACGATAGTATTGTGATAACTTCTGATAGGGTTTTAAAATATAAAACCACCAAAGAGTTTCAGTGGACAGGCAACAGCTATATGGATATTTATTTTTCGGTTCCGAAATATTATAAAGATTATTGGACCGATATGACCGCCCCAAAACCCTTATTCGACAAATTGAATCATGCTTACCACAACGGACCTGTTGTTTTTTCGAAAGATGGCAACATGATAGTGATTTCGAGAACCGACCGAAAAAAAGTTAAACCAGGTAAAGATGGAATTAAAACTCACAAACTAAAACTGTTTTATGCCGTGATTGAAACCGGAAAAAAACCAAAGTTTTTGCCTTTCTTTTTGAATGACGACGAATATTCGGTTTCGCATGCCACCTTATCAAACGATGGTAAAACCATGATTTTTGTTTCGGATAAAGCAGGTGGCGAAGGTGAGTTCGATTTATATTCATGCACATGGGAAAATGGCATTTGGACAAACCCCAAAAATTTGGGCAGTGCTATTAATTCGTTGGGTAACGAGGTTTTTCCAGCCTTGGTTAACGACACCATTTTGTTGTTTGCTTCCGACGGGCATCCTGGATTTGGTGGCCTCGATTTGTTTGTTTCCTATAAAAGAGATACCTCATGGACCGTTCCCAAAAACATGATGAAACCCATCAACTCATCTTACGACGATTTCGGAATTTTACTTTTCGATAATCTGAAAGAAGGGTATTTTAGTTCCGATCGTCCCGAAGGAGTGGGCCTCGACGATATATATGCTTTCAAAAACTGGGATACCACCAGTGTGCAAGAAATTGCAGTTAACAAAACACTCGATGGTCCGGATATCAATCCAAGTAATGTGCTCGGAACGGATATTAAAACCAATATCATTATCGATTCATCTGGATGTTATATTTCGGGCTATGTTAAAGACCGTATCACAATGCAACCTATCGATCAAGCTACCGTGTTTTTGTATAATCCCCAAACTGGCAAAGTTCGAATTTTAAAAACCGGTCCCGACGGATATTACAAAGGTAAAATTGAGCGTCCAGCCGATTTATTGGTAAAGGCTATGAAATCGAATTATATTGCAGACTGTTTGCCGTGGGATATTCCTAAAATTGAGCCAGGCACTAAAAAAGCTTCGCGCGATTTGTTGCTCGATAAACTGGATTTAAACCGTTCCTTTGTTTTAAGAAATATTTATTACGATTACGACAAATATTTTATTCGCGAGGATGCAAAATCCGAATTGAACAAAGTAATAAAAATTTTGCAAGACAATCCGGGTGTTATGGCCGAACTTTCGTCGCACACCGATTGCCGCGGGTCGTATGAATATAACAATGCCTTGTCGCAAAACCGTGCCAATGCCGCAGTGGATTATATTGTTTCTTTTGGCGGTATTATGCCGGGCAGGTTAATTGCAAAAGGCTATGGCGAATACAAGCTTACCAACAAATGTGCCGACGGAGTGCCTTGCACAGAAGCCGAGCAACAGGCCAACCGTCGTACCGAGTTTAAAGTAGTTGGATTTAGCCAGCCTACCCAAATGCGCGGACTGTTTGATCCATCAAAATTTGCAGTAGGAGAGGTGATTGATATTAAATGGTTGCCCGAAAACTTTTTTGACCCTTGCAACCTCACCAACGAAGTGCCCAAACAAGTGCAGGTGATTGAAACACCCAAACAGGTGATAGAAGCTGCAAAAGTTGATAACAAGATTCCCGAAAAAACCACCGTAACCAACACCACACCGAAAACTACCACCACTCCAACCACCACCACCACCACTCCAAAATATCATTTGGTGGTATCGGGCGAAACCTTAAACAGTATTTCAATAAAATACAGCACCACAGTACAAAAACTAAAAGATTTGAATAAACTAACTTCCGATAAAATTTTAGCCGGACAAAAACTAAAACTCTACTAAACCCCAAAAAAACTACATCTTTCGTTCATAATGATTCTGACAACATTGTGGCGATATCTCCAAACGGACAATTGTTTTTAAACACAATTGTCCGTTTTTTTTACTAGCTCGGCGTGCTCTCACCGCCAAAATTAGTCAATGCTGTTTTTTTGGTTTTTAAATTGATGGCATTTTTTTATTTTTATCACCCGCCCCCTAATTCTCAAACAAAAATTCCAATAAATCATTAAACTAACAATATATTTCAAAAATATTTGTGATATAGCACAATATCAAAAATACTCTCTGCGTTTTAATAATAAATAATAAAAACTAAAAACACTATATAAAAAGAAAAATACATTATATAAAATTAAAAAAGTAATACAAACAATTAAATAAATTCAAGTTCTGTTTATCATGATAGCAAAACGCGAACATAATGCTCAAAACAACGGAACAGCGCCACGGCTCATCTGGCCAAAGGTGCAAATAGCGCATTTCGCCTTTCTGTTAACTTTTATTCAAAAATCAGAACAATATACTTTCCGACAAAATACAAACGGTTTTAGTAAATTTCCTATAGGATTTATAACATTTCCTTTAGGATATGTACCATTTCCTTTAGGATTTGTACCATTTCCTTTAGG
>JBAXWF010000093.1:0-6977 GCA_037128515.1 Bacteroidota bacterium
GGGGGCTTACTCTTCTGATTTGTAAAATTACGAAATTTTAAACACTGAAATTCTATATGTTGCATGTTCATAATTGCTGTTTTAATTTTTTATCGGACAATAGTGTATTTATTACTGGAAGTATAAAAAAAGAGCTTGTCGAGTCGACAAGCTCTTGAACTTTCATTACACAATAACTATCAATTAAAATTAAATTTGAATCCTAATGCACATCCCATGAAAGGATCGAAATGGGTTGCACCCTTAACTACAATTTGCGATTGCAGCCCAACACTACCCTCTAAAAACAAATTCATTTGATTCCAAATCGCTTTTGTTTTGCACAAACGGAAATTCATACCAAAAGGCATATAAACACTAGCAAAAATTGTTGATTTCGCTTTAATATTTGATCTAATTTCTTCACTTCCCAAAAAAGAACCTTTATCAAATCCTTCGAAAGTAGGTTTGTTTGTATAATAACTAACTACTACGGCTGAATCTTTGGTATACGATTCATGTTGTCGGGCAGTTATAGCATATCCTGCACTAATAGCAACGCCGGTAAACAATGATACTCGCTTTTCGGGATCGGTCTTAAATAAATACTTTACGCTAGCACCAAGCACATTGGCCTCGATACGGTTGTAATGTCCAATACGTGAAACGGTATCGGTTTGATATAAAACCGTATTAAAACTAAATGTATCACCAGGTGTGTAAGCATAATCCATGGATCTATGATTTTCAAGATCAGAACCTGAATAATATAAGCCTATTAATAATTCACGTTTTTTGTTATAATCGCCCAGTTTTTTACTCCAGGGTGTTAGGCCAATTTGAAATGTAAGCATTTTGCGGTTCAACGTGTTACCAGAATTATTGTTCATGGAAAGATTCATATTTCCGGATTGCCATCCTGGCTGATTCATTAAAGTTTTGTCTATATCAAAATCTTTATCGCCATGGTGAGTCATCGTTCTATAGTTATTAGAACCTAAATCTAATGCTATAGATGATAGTTTAAAGCAACATTTTTTCTGCCCCGTAGTTGTTGTAGTAGCGGAATTAGTTTCATTCTGACTCTGACTACTCAGAGTGAATGCAGTAATAGCGAATAATAATAGAATGAGCTTTTTCATTGTCGTATTTTTTTAGTTTTTGTTATTAACGTATCGCAATACCTAAATATTGCATGGTCGCATAAATATTTCTTTTTTACATAAAGCACTTGATAATTATACGCAAATTCAAGAAATTATTGCTACATCTTATGTGGAACTTCAATGCCCAATAAATTCATACTGTTTTTTATTACACCGGCTGTGAAATAGGATAATGCTAACCGAAACGCTAACAAAAGCTCGTTTTCTTCTTTCAGCACACTGATGCGTTGATAAAACTGATTGTACTGCTTGGCAAGTTCAAAAACATAATTGGCAATGTGAGCAGGGCTCAACTCGTCGGCGGCTAAACACAATATTCTTTTAAAATCGGTACAAAGAAATAACAATTCGCGTTCTTCGTCGTGAATATCTATGGCATCAGATATTTCTATATGCATGATATCCTTACCCGATTTGCGCAATAGCGATTGAATACGTGCATAGGTATATTGTATGAACGGTCCGGTGTTACCTGTAAAATCAATGGACTCTTTGGGGTTAAACATCATATTTTTTAATGGATCAACCTTGAGAATAAAATATTTCAATCCACCCAAACCAATGATGCGGAATAGATTCTGAGCTTCCGCAGTATCAAAACTTTCTAATTTACCCAATTCCATGGTGGTTTGGCGTGCAGTTTCTATCACTTCGGCTATCAAATCGTCGGCATCAACCACGGTGCCTTCGCGCGATTTCATCTTGCCTTCGGGCAGTTCAACCATACCATAGGAGAAGTGTCGGATATCGTCAGCCCAATTGTACTGAAGTTTTTTTAATATCTTTTTCAATACTTCAAAATGATAGTTTTGCTCATTGCCTACCACATAAATCATTTTTTCGGGATGAAACTCATTAAAGCGTGTTGTAGCAGTTCCTAGATCCTGAGTCATGTAAACTGATGTACCGTTGGCACGCAGTAGCAACTTTTCGTCTAAACCCTCATCTGTTAAGTTGATCCAAACCGAGCCATCTTCATTTTTATAAAATACACTTTTTTGCAAACCATCTTGCACCACATCCCTTCCCAATAAATAGGTTTGCGATTCGTAATAGGTTCTATCGAAAGCAATTCCCAAATTTCGATAGCTCACATCAAAACCTGAATAAACCCATTTGTTCATCCTATTCCATAGATTTTTCACTTCTGCATTACCTGATTCCCATTGTTCGAGCATGGTTTGGGCTTCAACAATCAATGGTGCTTGCTTAGCAGCATACTCTTCTTCAACTCCTTGTTCACACAGTTCTTCTATCTGCTCTTTATAATGTTTGTCGAACATTACATAATACTTTCCTACCAGTTTGTCGCCTTTCAATCCCGACGATTCGGGCGTTTCGCCCCTGCCCCATTTTTGCCATGCCAACATCGATTTGCAGATGTGGATACCCCGGTCGTTTACCAAATTTACTTGTATTACATTTCTGCCAGTAGATTTCAGTATGCGAGAAATGGAATCGCCGAGCAAATTGTTGCGGATGTGCCCCAAATGCAGCGGTTTATTTGTGTTGGGCGATGAATATTCGACAATGACAGGAGGGCAATTCAGCTTGGGTGTTTGTAGGGCAAAGTCTTGGTCGGTGAAATTATTTTTTAAAAATGATATCCAAAAACTTTTAGCAATTCGTAGGTTTAAGAAGCCTTTTACAACTGAAAAATTCTGAACATAATCGACTTGGTCTTTTAAATATGCCCCTATTTCTGTTGCGGTTTGCTCGGGCGATTGCTTGGAATAGCGCACCAAGGGAAACACCATCAGGGTGAGATCGGCTTCGGCACGGAACTGTTGATTGGTTTTCTGTATTTTTATTAAATCGGTGTTGATTTGCTGCCCATATAGTTGTGTAACCGCCTCAACACATGCATTGCTCAAACTTTGCCAAATCATATTTTTTTTTGCAAAGATAATTAAAGAACAACAGCGATTAGCGAATTATGATTTGCGAAATGCAATTTTTTGTTGGATTGGGAGTACCTGAATTAACATCCTTTTGTTGATATTATTTTCAGTAGTTTTGCCTATTCACTGCATTTATAACAAACTTTGCCAATTAATTGTAATGATAATGCTTAGAAAACAACTGCTGGGGTTTGTTGTGTTGCTTGTTGGGTTGGGTGTGGCAGAAGGCCAGAACCATACTGTATTTCAAGAGAATCAAAATATCGAAATTCCTGTTGCTTTTAATCCAAACCAGGATGCCAATGCGCGCATCACCAATTATTTTATTGAACAAATTGCATTGAGCAATCAAATGAAAGCCGAATACACAAAATATACGTTAACTGGATTGCAGATTTGCCGCATTATGGAAATTCAAACGTGTAAATTCTCGGCAAGTTTCGAACTTACTGACCTATCAAATAAAGGCGATATCACCTATAAAAGTTTTTCCATTTCGGATGTACTCATTCCATCAAACTGTTCCTTCAAATTTATTGTTTATGGCAGTGATGCTGCTCCCATTTCGATGCAACCAATTGCCGAAACACCGCTTATTGCAGGCTACAACAAGCTAGCTGTGTTTGATTTTGCCGACACCTCCAAAGCCAAAAATTTCAGAATCATCTTGTCGGGATTGACATTTGGATACGACAGCCTAGCCATAACGCGATTCGCCCAACGACTAAAACTTATTGACGATTATTATTCAACGGATGCCCTGATTGACCAATATTTGTATCAGGTGAGGCGCATTGACTTTTCCAATACCGACATGATTATTGTGTATGATATTCGCCTGAAAGACCTTGAAAAGACCAATGATAAATTGTATGAAACCAATTTTCCGGGTAAGCTGCAGTTGGGCACTAACGACCCCATTAAGTTTATTGAGAAATACAACCATTTTTCGGATACACTGCTATTGATGCGCAACCAAATGAACGAGAAACTTGCTATGCTCGACCGTATTTATTACCAAAAAGGTATTGCAGAACTCGAGCGCAAAGAAACCGAAAAAGCCCGTGGGTACTTTATACGATCGATTGTGTTTAATCCGGGCTTTGCCCCTTCGCAACTGGAATTGGCCAAAATACAGTTTACCCGCGACAGCCTGTTGGCAGCATCTGACAAAATCGCCTTTATTTTGCTAAAGCTCAATCCCGAACCTTGGGTGCAAAAGCAAGTGGTATTGTTTGCCGATACCGTTTACAACAAAATGCTGAACGTTGGCAACGAGTTTGTGCGTACGGAAAAATTTAACGAAGCGGTGGAACTGTTTGAACAATGCAACAAGTTTTGCGACAATTTGCCAGGTTACACTTGCAGCCAAACACACCACCAAGGATTGGCTGCTGCCAAATTTGGTATTTATCAGTCGTATCTTACTGTTTCGCAAAAAGCCCTCGACAATAGCAAACTGGAATTAGCCGAAATTTATATCACCTCAGCTCAGGCCTATCAAAAAGCGAATAGTTCGGAAATTATTAGCGATGCCGAAGCCTTGCTCAAATTTGAAAAACTGGTGAATGCCTTTGTTCTTAGAGCCGACACCCTGAATGGTAAACAACAATTTGAGAAAGCGCTGACTTTGCTTGATAAAGCTCAAAACATTTGTACGAGCCAATCGCTGCCGCTAAACGAAAAGTTTGCCAAAAGCATGGCCAAAGCCAAAAACGGTATTTACAAAAACCTGCTAAAACGGAGCATAAAGCTGTTGAAATCGGGTGATGCCGATGCGGCCGAAGCTTTGCTAACCGAGGCCACAGGGTATCAAACCGCGAATGCAACGATTGTGAACCATGCCACCACTGCCGATTCGTTGTTGCTGAAAATTAAATCGAAACAATATAAAGATGCTATTACAAGCGGTTTGTTTTGCGTGGTGCTATATAACTATAAATCTGCCTTGACCCATTTTGATTTTGCAAAGCAACTGCAACATCAATTTGCACTAAAAGCCGATAATCACCTCGATTCAATGATACGTGCCACGGCCCTGCCCGTGATATTAAAACAAATAGACTATGCCAAAGGCTTGGTTCAAATCTACATGGTGGATTCGGCAAATGCAGTGGTACCAATGATAGAAAACATCCAATCAGCACATCAGTTGGCAAACGACAGCGTGGTGAATAACCGTTTGAGCCAGCTTCGCAAACTTATTTTTAGCACCACCTGCAGCCGTGCAAAAACAACGTTCGATAGTGCCTACACCCAAGCGAGCATGGCTGCCAACAAACAAAATTATATGACGGCTGCCGAATTGTTTATGGCAGCTATAAAAACCTCTGAAGTGTATGCCGAATGCAACTTGGATGCTGCTGCGGCTATTGCCGACAAAAAAGTGTATCAACCAGCAGCCGACTATCAACAGATGCTGCAAAAAGCCGAGTTTGCACTTGCTCAACAAAACTTTGCCGAATATTTTGTGCATTATTATGAAGCGGAAACGTTTTATGCGGCAAACAACATTCGCTCGTATGGATTAACGCATCATTTGCTTATAGACCTAGTGAGTATTTCGACTAACGTGGGTTTTGTGCTGGCTGCCAACCAACTGTTTGTTGCGAAAAACCTGCCCGATGAGGCACTTACTTGCCTGAAAACCTTGCGCAAACTTCAATATCCTATCGATAAATCGAAAGGCATTCAGCAACAGGCTGGCATTAAAATGGCACTGAAAGATATTGCCGGCAACGCGATTTTATCCCCTACCATGATGATTACAAGCTACACTGCCAACGAACCGTGGTTTAAATATTTCAGAAGTGCATATTCCAAAACATGGAAAGCGGCGATGAAGCCGAAATAGGAAGTATTCAGAATGCAAAAGCCGGAAGGCAAAATGTAACTACTTTTCGTATATTTGCATAACACAAACCGGCGATGTTCACCGGGGAGTTTAAAACCGTAAGTTATGTGCTTTAGCATTGAATTTTTGGCGCGTAGAACCGAAAAATACAACCAACGATATAAGGATATTTTGCCGCCCGATTTCAATCAGCGGTTGGTGGGTAGCGAGTTGCCGCTTTATTATTTTGTGAGCGGGTTTTCGTATCCATTATTGCCTTTGGTTACACATAGTGGTATTGTCATGCACCAATGGGGGATTATTCCGTTTTGGATTCGCGACGCGGAAGCTGCCCGCACCATTCAATCAAAAACCTTGAATGCTATGGGCGAAACGGTGTTCAAAAAGCCTTCTTTCAGAAGCTGCATTGCAACAAAACGTGGGTTGCTGGGCGTTAATGGTTTTTATGAATGGCGCGAGGTAAACAAAACCAAATATCCTTACCTGATTAAAACCCTGAGCATGGATATTTTTTCGCTGGGGTGCATTTACGAATCGTGGGTAAACAGAGCCACAGGCGAAATAAGCAACACTTTTAGCATACTAACCACCCCTGCCAACGCACTTATGGCAAAAATACACAACACCAAAAAACGCATGCCGCTTATAATTGCACCACAGGATGAAGCAAAATGGATTGATACCTCATTGAAACGCGACCAAATAAAAGCCTTGATAAAACCGTATGACAAAAACGATATGACAGCCTACACCATTTCGAGTATGGCAAACAAGGCATCGGCCAACCGCAATGTGCCTGAAATCGTCCACAAGCTTGACTATCCTGAACTAACATTATAGAAAAACACCCTTTGAATAAGCATTTGCTTGTGAAAACACTAAAATTTGCTCCATACGATATTGAAATCATAAACGACTCAACCTACACCCTAGGCTTGGCTGATAACAATTTTAATTATGATTTTGTGTATCACGACATGGATTCGTTAAAATAGATGCCGAGTTGCCATGGTGTGAAATTGTGGGTCAACCACAATAGTTGGGGAGAGATCTAAAAATTCTTAGCTTTGCCCAAAA
>JBAXWF010000094.1:0-6868 GCA_037128515.1 Bacteroidota bacterium
TGGTTCTTCTTCGTTTTTCGATATAACTTGGTTAACTTCTTTATACAATTTGGTTGCGACGAAACTTGCCAAAAGCAATTCGCCCAAGCCCCAAACCGTTCCGATAATAACAAGTTTTACTGGCATAAATCCATATAGCGCCAATGATACATTGCTGAGAAGATAGGCAATGAACCATACAATTAATGATGAAATGATTGCTGATTTTAGTTTTGATTTCAGGTGCGGTTTTACGAGCGCGTAGATGAACACCAGAAAAATTCCGATGCTAATTGATACGAAGCTAAAGAAAACCATGGCCAGGTTGTTTAAAGGGGGCAAGCCCCTAGCAGCTAGTACTTCGTTCATTTGGTTTCCGACTGCCGGCACCATGGAAATGGCGCTAATGCAGATTATAATTCCGGCTATACATCCGGTTGTGAAAATACTTTTTAGGTTTAGTGGTTTCATATATTTAGTTTTTTGTTTCAATCTAGTGTGATTACTACATTTCCTTTTTTGTGACCTTGATAAACATATTGATGCGCTTGGGCAGCCTGATTCAAGGGGTAACATTTATCGATACTGGTTTTGATTTTTTCCGATTTTATTAGCTCGCTGATAAAAATGAGATCTTTTGGTTTTTCGTTTGATAATACACAAATGACTTTTTTTCGGCCTAAAATTGAAGTCCATAACATTTGAAACACTTTGTTCATCTTAAAACTTATGAAAAGACATTGCCCATGGGTTGTAAGGACCTGTTTGCACTTTGCAAATGAACTTTTTCCCAGTATATCGATAATAAAATCATAGGTTTCACCACAATTTGTGTAATCCTGTTTGGTATAATCAATCACCTGGTCGGCCCCCAGTGATTTTACAAATTCTAATTTTTGTGTACTGCACACCCCAGTAACATTTGCTCCGAAATATTTGGCAAGCTGCACTACGGCAGGACCTATGCCTCCAGAAGCTCCATTGACAAGTACTTTTTGTTGCGGCTTGATACTGATTTTTCTGATCATGCTCCATGCCATGATGGCCCCATAGGGAATTGTAGATGCTTCATGATGCGATATATTGGCCGGTTTTAGCGCTAGGATACTATTTTCTTTTACACAAAGATATTCGGCATAGGCCCCCATACTTGGCCCAGAATATCCGAAAACATGGTCGCCTTTAACGTATTTTTTTACCTTTTTGCCAACTGATTCAACTTCTCCAGAAAACTCACTTCCCAGTATGGTGACCCGTGGTTTATTGAATCCGAAATACATTTTTCCAATTAGCCAGAACAAGAAAGGCATGTGGAATTTTCGCGGAGAGACTGATTTGAAATCTCGTATTAATGTATCGGCGAAATTGACCGGTGTTGCCCGTATTTTTATACGTATTTCATTATCATTTGGAACGGGTTTTACTACTTCTTTGAACTGAAGCACTTCGGGTGGCCCGAATTTTGTCAAGACACATGCTTTCATTATTATGATTTTTTAATTTTTAGATATTACTATCAGGGACATCTTCTGTTTTACGCCAGGACCATGCATACCAGACGATGAATATCGTACACGAAATTTCTACAGCGGAATAAAATATATAAGACAGAGATGGAGTTCCAACAAATAATGACATAATTTGAACAGCCATCATTATTATACCAGCAATGATGTTTGTCCATCGGTTTGCTCTGTATTTCAGTATCCGTGACAATAAAATCAGAGCAATCGGAATCTCCATTACTATGGCTGCTCCCAATAAAAAGCCTTCTGTCATTTGGATTGCTCCCGCTGTGTTGGTCAATACTTGCTTTAGTTGTATGGGGTCCATTAATGTCATAACGTCGCAGTAGAGCCAATTAAACGTTACAAATATCCATAATGTTGACAGGACTATTTTTCTATTTTTCATCCCGGTCGTTTTTGTGATTTTTTCCATGATTCAAATTGTTAATTACGATGATTAATTACTCGATTTGTACTAACTATTTATTAGTAATGAATTTTTGTTGTTCTTTCTTACAAATTAATTGAACTGCCCATTTGCCTGTTTGTGCTGAAGGAGGAAGTCCGCCACCCGGAAACAACCATTGTCCGGCCATATAAAAGTTGCTGAGTTTGGGAAGCTGCATATCCAATGCTTTCATCATGTTTTCTTTCGAAGGCATAAATCCTTCATAGGCACCCTCTTTAACACCTGTGTATCGAACATCGGTTTTGGGGGTTGCCACGTCAATCACTTCAATAAATTCGGAATTTCCGGGATATTCAGTTTCCAGATACGTTATGGCATCTTTTTCGATTTGCTTTTTTTCATTTTTATAATCATCACCTTCCAGATTTTCCCATAGTTTCCAGGGACTTTCGAATCGCATTACCATGGAAGTTTTTCCCACGGGTGCCATAGTACTATCATACGAATAATTCATTATGGAATATCCGTATTCTAGATTTGTTTTGCCAATTTTTAAGTTTTTTGCGATATTAATTATGATGGGCGATTCGGATGGAAGCATTTTGTTTATTCCGAACGAAACCTGAACAATAGGAGTAAACAGTTCCCAGTTTTTGTAGGCAAAATCAATTTTTTTAGAAACATATTTGCCTTGCAGCATTTTGTAAATTGTGGTGTGGCCGTCGGCTGTGCCAATTACATAATCAGAAAGGATGCGTGTTCCATCGGTTAGCATCACTCCTTTTGCTTTGTTGTTTTCGACAATAATTTTTTCAACTCTCTTATTGTATGAAATCTTACCACCTAGTTTTATAAATTTCTCAAGCATGCGCTGAGCCAAAGGGAATGAGCCGCCTTTTACATATCCTGCATTTTTTTGATTGAACCAGGCAAGCATGAAAACAAATGCCAATGCCGAAAAATTTCTATCGCCATAAATGCCATATAAAGCCGATTTTATTTTTTCGCTTTTAAAACCCAGTTTGTCGAAATACTCTTTGCAAGTTAGGCGCCCGAATTTTCTTACCAAATTGAAAATGGGCCACATCACCGGAATCATCTTTATATAGTCGAACAGGTTGCGCAACTCAGGAGGAAGTGCAAAAGGTTCTAATAATGCGCTTTTGCGCATATCGTTGCACATTCTTTTGATGGGTTTGGCATCATCAGGGGAAAGGTCTAATAGGTATTTTTCCCAACGGTTGATACTGGAATAAATGATGAATTCGTTTCTGTTTTTATCGTAAATCTTTGAATGCATTTCGTGGTCAATAATTTCGGTATCGTTGTTCAACACATTGGTTTCTTTCCAAATATCGTTGAATGCTCCTTTTGAAGTTCCTACCAACCAATGAAGACAATAATCGAAACGAAAGTTTTTTCGGTCCCAGGCCGTACATTGTCCGCCGGCTACTGTATGCATCTCTATAATTTCCGCATCAAATCCATTCATAGCCGCGTAAATACCTGCCGATAACCCTGCCACTCCGCCACCTATTATAGTTACTTTTTTACTCATCCCGATTTGTTTTTATCTGTATTGTCTGATTATGGTATCCATACTAAAGTCCTTGAATCAGTGCATTAATTTATAATTCTTAAATGCATACGTATCCATTTCATACATTGATGAAGCCGGCAATTATTTTTGTTTGTAATCGATTCCAAACATTTTAATATTGTCGATACTCAGATTATCAATCACATATTGATTCCACTTTTTCATCATTTTTTCATTTTTCCCTACCTCTACCTCATTGGTGTATTTCCAAGTGATTTTGTCCATGGCCTTTACACTTTCGTTGTAAACGGAATCGACTTCGGACAGATTGAAATGTTTTGAATGAAATACTTTCTCCATTTTGCGTCTTTCTATTTCACAGATATCGAAAAATATATTTAGAAAAACAGCCGTATAGGGTTGTTTTATCAGGTGAAAAAAAGTTTGTGCTTCATCAAATACTGTATAGGTTTTGCAATCGAGGGTATCGTTCACCTGATTTACATCGAGCAGGAGCTGAACTTTTAAATTATAGAGGTCGGTTTGTATGCTTTGATTTATTTTTTCCAATGAATAAGGCTCGGTTTGTTTCAATCCTCTGATAAAGAATATTCGCTTGTTGGGTGTCCAAAAAGTGTAATTGGTGTGGTAGCCTTTTGTGCTATCGAATAGTGCTTTGCAGAAGTCCTGACCGTAGTTTCCTTCCTTAAAATTGATCAGATATCCATCGTTGGAGATTAAGCCCAGCTTTGTTTTTTGGTTTTCGGTAAGCAGCAATGCTTTGTTATTGTCCCAAAAGACATTATTGTAAGGTATCATAGAAATTTCGCTGTAATCGCCCAAATCGTTGCTATATTGGAAATACGGGAGAATGAATGGCTTGTTGTAATCATAAAAATAGAGCACACAACTTGAATTTATGGTTCGTGCCATATCGGGCAAAATTGTTTCACTTAGTCGGCCTTTACCACTTCCTGAAATATACATTAGGCTATAATCGAACTGGGTTAGCTCGGGAAAAATAACCTTACCCTCCTGTTTGAAGGTTTGTTTGATATCTAAAGAAACATTTCGGATGGAATCGTCCCAGGTGGAGACAAAGGGATGAATGGATGCATCGAGGTTGAGAAGATTGATTTTTAGTAGCAATAAGGATTGTTTATCAATCCACACATCGCCAGAAAAATGCTCGTGCATGTCTTTGACTGGAGTAAATTTTATATGGTAGGTGCCTTTATCACTGTTTACCATCTCCAGATTGAAGGTTTTTTTCATTTCCTTTGTGCTATATTGAAATGGGATTGATGGGAAATACATATTCTTATTGAGCAAATCGAGCTTGCTGATTATGAGGGATGATTGCCAGTTGTTGAAAACCCGTGAACCTATAATCGCCAATCCGATTCTTCCGTTTTTTAAACGCAATTCATCAATTGATATGCCTTTTAGGTAGCCATTGTAATAACACTCGAGCAATTCGGCAGGTTGGTTTTTTATTTGCGTTTCGAGTTCGAAATAAGCTTTTGATTGTGACTCGTTGTTATCGCTTCGAAGGTTTTTTCGGCATTTTTCCAGGATTTTAAAAAGGTAATCGTCATCGGAATAAATTATTGTCTCTTGCAAAACAATATCCTTTGGGTTTAACCAAATTACTTTGCCTGAGTTTAAAGAACTGGCCGCAATTGCCATCTGGTTATAGCCTAAATAAGAAAAAAGCAATGTATCTTTTGCCGTATTAACCACAATTTGATACACGCCATCTTTGTTTGTTAGGGTGCCTCGGGTGGTGCCTTTGATAGCAATATTGCAAAAGGATAAGGGGATTTTTGTTTTTGAATCTTTGACCGTGCCCTGAATTAGGGTTTGTGAAAAGGATTGAAACGAAACAAATAAAAAGATTGACACTATGAATGTTTTCATGAATTTAATGCAATTTTTAGAGGATAGACGATTAGCTAATCTATTTTGTTACGCTGTGTTAAAATAAAATTTGCTTATGGTGTGAATAAAAATACAAATTTAAACTTTATGACCACAAACAAAAAATATAATATAGGAAACGCTTGTATGGCTCGATGAAATGGTTGATATGGTCGGTGAAATAAGTTGCCATGAAACCAATGGCTTTGTATTTTATTTTGATAAATTAAGGCGGATGGCAAGGGGATGTATGTAATCGCATAACTTGCGTATAGTTACAAAGGTGTATTACCAATTCAACACACCAAATGTATGTATTTTATGCATACCAAACTAAATTGTAACGGTCGAGGCTTGCTATTCGGCGGGGCGAAACGAAGCCGTTTCCTGTCCTAATACACCAAAGGTAAATAAAAGAACTGCATTGTCCTAAAACCCCGATGCCCCGCTGATAGCAAGCCTTGTTATGCGTTCGTGCTAATGTGTCAATGCAACAATTCATCAACTTATTTCTCACCATAAATTATTAGAGCGCTTGAGTCCATCAAAATATTTCCATCAGAATATTTTTGATTCAACTCTTGATAAACTTCTTTCATGATTTTATTTTTCATGTCATCATCCGCTTTACTAAGAGCAGCAATAACAAGAGAAATTACTTCTGTCATCATGCTCCAATAAACATCAGTTGTTTTGAAGTTCATTTTTCCTGCAATTTCTTTTTGCGTAATATTTTTCAATCCTGCCTGTAAAAATAAATCGGAGATAAAACCATCTTTAGCGCAACGAAACATTCCTGGAGAACCTGGAAGAGGTGCAGGCAATTCCATGTTTCTACTGATTGCTTCCATAAAAGCTGTAACCCAGAAATTATTTTCAGGAACATTCCAAACAGAAGTAGCGATTTTTCCACCGGGTTTCAGAACTCGAACCATTTCTTTTGCAGCTAAAAGCATGTCTGGGAAAAACATAAAACCAAAACGACAACTTATTGCATCAAAGGTATTGTCCACAAAAGGAAGTTCGCAAACATCGCAGGCAAGGGTTTCAATGTTTTTAATTCCTCTTTTCATTGCATTTTCGCGGGCTATTTCAAGCATGTCATCTGAAAGGTCTGTAATAATAACTTTCCCACCCTTTAACATAGTTGCAATTGTTAAACCGGGTTCTCCTGTTCCAGCTGCAATATCTAATACAACTTCTGCACCTTTGGGATTAATTAAACTAATGATTTCATCACCCATTGGTTTTAAAAAATCCATATTCAGGTCATCCCATTTTTTCCATCCGGGAGAAAATTTATTCCATGATGCTTTTTGTTGTTCACGGATATCTTCTAAATGTTGTTCCATTTTGTTTTAGTTTATTTTCAAAGCCAATTTCTTCCAGTCAGTTTCAACATAGCACTATGAGGTTTCCAAGCATGACGCATAACGTTGAGCAGCCTTGCTGCGTGCACTCAAAGATAATACTTTTATGTTAGGTTTTAATTGCATGCAGCAAGGGTGTTGT
>JBAXWF010000095.1:0-5945 GCA_037128515.1 Bacteroidota bacterium
CACAACACCATTGCCGGACAAATAGCCCTATTGCTCAAATGCAACGCCTACAATTATGCCTACGTGCATCGCATTTTTTCATTCGAAAACGCTTTGCTCGATACCTTAATGATGCTCACCGAACAGCCCAACCACCAAATCTTGCTGGGCGGTGTCGACGAAATCACCCCGGTTTCCTACACCATCATGCAACGCTTGGGCATATATAAAAGTGCCCAAGGCCTCACCCCCGAATTGTTTCATAGCCAAACCCCAGGCAGCATAGCCGGCGAGGGGTCCACATTTTTTGTGATGTCAAATCGTGCCGAAAACGCAATTGCCTGCGTACATGCCGTAAAAACCTTTTATAAACCCCTGAATGCCGAAGAAACGCAGCAGCAAATCCTAAGTTTTATTGCAGAACAAGGCTTGCAACCAAGCCAAATAGATGGCGTAATGATGGGCTACAGTGGCGATAGCCGCAGCGATGCCGTTTACGACCAGCTGGTCGCCTCCATTTTTGCACACCATAATATAATGTATTACAAACATCTTTCGGGCGAGTATTTCACTTCCTCGGCATTCGCCATGTGGGCCGCCGCTTTGATGCTAAAAAACCAATCCGTGCCCCCAGTTTTTAACCACCGATTTGTTGCGCCCAAACCACTAAAAAATGTGTTGATCTACAATCAATACAAAAATGCCGAACACGCAGTAATATTACTATCCGCCAAATGAATTTCAAGCGAACCAGCCTTGTTTTCCTGATGTTGATACTTTTTCTCAACGTGTTTAACATCCTGTTCCACATCTCTCCCTGGTGGTATCTCGTTCCCGGCCTGGTTTTGTTTGGAATGGCCGGTTTGGGCTCCTTTCGCATCAACATGTCTTTTTATTTCAACGTAATTTGCCGATTTCGCTCAAAAAATCAAATCGTTTTATCTTTCGATGATGGCCCCCACCAAACAACCACGCTCAAGGTGCTCCAAGTCTTGAAAAAACATCAAGCCCCAGCCACGTTTTTCTGCATAGGCAACCAAGTGCAACGGTGGCCCGAAATAACTGCCAAAGTGCATGCAGAAGGCCACATCATAGCAAACCATTCCTACTGCCACAGCAATTTCTATGGATTTTATTCCACAAAGAAAATTGTTCACGACCTGCAAAAATGCAACACAATTATAAAAGAAACCATAGGAGTGAGCCCACGTTTTTTTCGGCCCCCATTCGGAGTCACCAATCCCAATATGAAACGCGCCTTGCGCAAGTTCCCATTGCTATCGGTGGGTTGGAGCCTGCGCACCTTGGATACCGTGAATAGCACCCCCGAAAAACTAATGAAAAAACTACGAAAAACAAAACCCGGCGATATCATTCTGTTCCACGACCGAGTCGAAAACATTGAACAGGTATTAGACGAATTTTTGTTCTTTTGCAAACAACAACATCTCACCATTGCTCGTTTAGATGAAATGATAAATAGTCCCGCCTATGAATAAACAATTGCTTTGCGCGATAGCAATATTTTTGCTTGCTGCAAAAATCGGTTTCTCGTCAACTTCCGATACCATATATTATATAGTAAAAGATACCGCCACCCTAAAATCAAAAGTCAACCAATATTCAAAAAACCTCACCACCATCGAATGCAATTTCACGCAACTGAAATACATGTCGGTGCTCTCCGAACCCAGCGTGTCTCAAGGATATTTTTGTTATAAAAATGGTACACTAATTCGTTGGGAATACACCGAACCTTTTCAATATCTAGTGGTAATCAACAACGGTCGCATGGCAGTTCGCGACGAAAACAAAATCAACTCTTATAACCTCACCTACAACCAAGCCTTTGTTGAATTGAATTCAAAGTTGGGTAAAATTTTGCAAGGCAATGTCCTTGATGATAAAAATGATTTTGCGTGTAACTATTTCGAAAACGATTTGAATTATAAACTGGTGTTAACCCCCAAATCCAAAGAACTCAAAGGTTTTTTCAGTCGGGTAATTTTGTATTTCGATAAAAAACAGTTTTCTGTTTCCCGAGTCGTTTTAGTCGAAATTTCAGGCGATAAAACCGATATAGAGTTTACCGAAAGAAAAATCAATTTGGGTATTCCTGACGATAAATTCCTACTACAATAAAATTTTGCTTATGCTATTACATTCTTTTTTTAAAATTGTATCCACAACCCAACAGTCCGAAAAAAACCTAGTGGAGGTCGAAATTAATGCATCCCATAAAATTTTCGAAGGGCATTTTCCGGGCAATCCCGTGGTTCCCGGTGTTTGCTTGGTGCAAATGATACGCGAAACCATCGAGGTGTTGCAGCACAAAACCTTCCGATTGAAAAAAGCCGATGAAATAAAATTTATGAATATGGTTGTGCCGCCCCAAAATTGCAAACTAACTCTTGAAATTCAGCAACGCACAAAAACCGAAAACCCATATGCCTATAGTGTAATTATAACCGACGGGCAAACTGTTTTCCTGAAAACGAAAATGGATTTTAGTGAAATAAACCATGAATCGTAGCAAACGAAAAATAGCAGCATCCTGGCCAGCTGCCCGTGGATTTTTGGCAAATTAGTATCATCTCAAAAAAACTAGACTCCTTTCAAAATAATGGACACCTACTTACAAACAGCAATTTTTGTTTCAATTGAAGCCGGAATCGAGATAATGCGTGTATTTAATACAAAAATACGCATTAGTATAAAACGAAATTTTACTCCGGTTACCAATGCCGACAAAATAGCGAATCAAATTATCATCAACCGGCTTGCGCAATTCAATATTCCATTAATAAGCGAAGAATCAAAAGTTGCCCCCTACCAGGAACGGTCCAAATGGGACTATTTGTGGTTGGTCGATCCTTTAGATGGAACAAAAGAGTTTATAGCGCATAGCAACGATTTTACGGTAAATATTGCCTTAATTCATAAAAATTATCCGGTCATGGGTGTTATCTATGCACCGGCCTATGATGTGTTGTATTTTGCTTCCGAGGCTCAGGGTTCTTATCGATTGAACAAGGCATCAACCGTACTCCAAGAAAATAAATCTATTGAGTGGTTGTTGACCAAAAGCATAAAGTTGCCCGATTGCAAAACCGAAAAGTACACCTATGTGGTTAGTCGTTCGCACATAAATCATAAAACACAGAAATATCTGGAAAAAAATCTCAACGAAAAAATATTTATTGGTAAAGGAAGCTCCTTAAAATTATGTGCTATTGCAGAAGGAAGCGCCGATGAATACCCTCGTTTTGGCCGTACCATGGAATGGGATATTGCTGCTGGTGATGCAATAATGCGTTATGCCGGAGCAAAAGTTCAAATTTTCGAAAGTGCAGAATTATTGCACTA
Source organism: Bacteroidota bacterium (assembly GCA_037128515.1). GTDB lineage: Bacteria > Bacteroidota > Bacteroidia > Bacteroidales > CAIWKO01 > CAIWKO01. The sequence continues at coordinate 3,346 of JBAXWF010000095.1, forward strand.
TAATAAACCGGAGATGGCAAACCCCGAATTTATTGCATCAAAAGGGTGAGTTTGTTTTCTTGGTTAAATGAAAAAATTCCAGCATTCACAAATCCCACATTAAGGCGGACTGTTCCAATAGGCTCCCGTACATTTCATTTATGCTCCCCAATGCTTTATTTATTCACTTGTACATGCTACATGAAAAGATGCTTGGAATTAAGGGTTTTAAAACAGCATAATTTCGAAACGTAAAATAAAAAAAATATTTTTCTAATTTAACCAAGTCTTTTAACCTATTCATTCGTTATAATGGTAAACAATAACAAAAATGATTTTTTTTTAAGTTTAGATGTAATATTTTTTAAAAAGCTATAAAAAACGTATTATAAATTATGTTGATAAACATCAAAGAAAAGATAAAGAAAAAGATGGAATCATGCAATTATAACAAGTTAAAAAGTAAAGCTGTAAGTTTATAAATTAATGACGTATGAATAAAAATTGGCATCAACATTTTTGAATATTTTATTTCACGTTCTTTATGTTAATTAGTTTCAGAAAACAGGTATTAAGTTATTGGGTTTTTTTGTACTTTTGTATTAAATTTAGGTAAATTATGATTAAACTGAATAAACACGCGCTAAAGCAGATAAAAATAGCAGATATGAAAAAACTTTTATTAATAATTTTCTTTTTATTTTCGGTACTATTTGTAAAGGCACAAGGAGCTGATTGTACAAATGCAGATCCATTTTGTACTGGAACGCCCTATAGCTTTCCTGCATCAACAGGTGTTCCAAATTTAGGGAGTGTGGGATGTTTATTTACAACGCCCAACCCGGCATGGTATTTCTTACAAGTGGGTACCTCCGGACAAATTATTATCAACATGCAAAGTACTCCTGCAGTTGATATCGATTTTATTTGTTGGGGACCATTTACCTCCTTATCGCAAGCATGTGCTACGAATTTGTTTGGAAATAATGTTCCTACAGGGCCTATGTGTAGCTATTCTACTGCTGCCAATGAAACTGTAAATATTGGTGCAGCAATCGCAGGTCAAGTTTATGTTTTACTTATTACAAATTACTCAAATCAACCCTGCAATATTGGATTTAGTCAAACAGGAGGAACAGGTGCAACCACATGTACAATTGTTGCACCACCCGTTATAAACAACGGTCCGTTATGTGTGGGCCAAACTTTACAACTTACTGTAACAAATGCAACTCCCGGTGCCACATATCAATGGACTGGACCCGGACCATGGACATCAAATTTAATGAATCCAACCAGACCCAACGTTACAACAGCTATGGCTGGTGTTTATTCAATGGTGATGACTGTTGGTGGTATTAGTAGCTTACCTGTAACAACAACCGTTGTAATAAATCCCAATCCAATAGCTTCGGCAGGAAGTAATAGCCCTGTTTGCGTGGGTAATTCTCTCAATCTAATTTCGAGTGGAGGCACAGGCTATAGCTGGTCCGGACCAGGAGGTTATACAAATTTAACACAAAACCCTTCAATAAATCCAGTTACGCCGGCCGCAGCTGGTACATATACTGTTACAGTTACAGGAACCGGTGGATGTACAGCCACTGCCACAACGGCAGTTGTGGTAAATCCAAATCCAGCGGTTACTGCCACTGCAGTACCTCCGGCAATTTGCGCCGGACAATGCTCTGTTATTACAGGTGCCGGGGCCAATACGTATGTTTATACACCCGGTGGATTATCAGGAGCATTTACAAATGTCTGTCCTGTTGCAACAACAATTTATACTGTAACAGGAACATTAACAGCAACCGGATGTACCGGATCAAATACGGTTACAGTTACAGTTAATCCTTTGCCAGTTTTAACTGTAACGGCTACACCACCTGCTATATGTGTAGGGGGGTCATCCACTTTAAGTGTTACCAGCTCCGTTCCCGGTACTTCATTTACTTGGTCACCCGGTGGTTTATCAGGCCCATCCATTTCAGTTCATCCACTGGTAACCACCACTTATACTGTTTGTGGTTCAACCCCGGCAGGTTGTTCTGCTTGTGCAACAATAACACTAACAGTGAATCCATTACCAGTTATTTCAGCATCTGCATTGCCACCAACTATATGCGCCGGACAATCTTCAACCTTAACAGCAACAAGCGATATTATTGGTACCACATTCGTTTGGAATCCTGGTAATTTAAGTGGTGCTAGTATTTCTGTTCACCCACTTGTGACTACAATTTATACTGTTTGTGGCACAACACCAGCAGGATGTTCTGCATGTACAACAGTAACCTTAACTGTGAATCCGAATCCAACAATGACCGCACCTGCTAATGTTGTTGTGTGTAATACTGGATTGGTGGCTGCATCTAATTTTATTAGCAATCCGGCAGGTGGCACATTTGCTTGGACTAATTCAAATACAGCCATTGGTATTGGTGCTATTGGCTCAGGAAATATTCCAGCTTTCACTGCGACAAATACTTCAACAATACCAATAAGTGGAACAATAACAGTAACACCAACATTAAGTGGTTGTCCAGGAACCTCTGTAACTTATACTATCACGGTAAATCCGACACCGACAGTCACCGTTCCAGCGAACATCACCGTATGTA
>JBAXWF010000096.1:0-5785 GCA_037128515.1 Bacteroidota bacterium
AGAAGCAAACAAAACATAAACGCCGTGTTGCACAGGTCGTACGCCAAGTTGCGAAGACCGTGCACAATGTTGCAGAACCCATGTGTCAAATTTCGAACTCTGCTGACAAAGTATTTCTATTGTTTTATTTTTGAAGATAGCCAACCATGAGAACAATATAATTAAATTTCTTTGCCTATTCAAAAGCGTAAATATTGCATACTTCTATCCTAATTTATTTTTTATGCGTATGCTTGTTAATGCATTTTGGCGTATTTTTGTTGAAAAAGCTATGCTTGTTTTTCCGAATTGTAAAATAAATTTGGGTTTACAGATAACCCGCAAACGGAGTGATGGATTTCATGATATTGCCAGTGTGATGTTTCCGGTTGGATGGACAGATATGCTTGAAATTATTCCGGCAGAAAAAAATTCCTTTGTTTTCGACGGGCAAACGATTGGCTGCCCACTGCACGAAAATCTATGTTACAAAGCTTATGAGTTACTAAAATCAGATTTTGATATTCCGCCCGTTTCGTTATTTTTGTATAAAAACATTCCGCAAGGTGCCGGTTTGGGAGGGGGTTCGTCGGATGCTGCATTTACTTTAAAAGTGCTGAACATACTGTTTTCGCTTGAAATAAGTACCGATGAACTTAAAGCATACGCTGCAAAGTTGGGTAGCGATTGTTCGTTTTTTATCGATAATCAAATATCGCTGCTTACGGGGAAGGGTGATTGTTTGAATGCATTTGATTTGCGTTTGAAAGGTTACACTGTGGTGATTATAAAACCAGATATTCATATTTCGACACGCGAAGCCTATGAACTGGTTCTTCCGAAAGCTGCTGAATATAGCATTGAAGATATTTTGAAACAAAATATAATGAATTGGCAAGGTGTATTAAAAAATGATTTTGAGGATGTTATTTTTCGAAAATATCCACAACTTGAGTTAGTAAAAGATATGCTTTATAATAAAGGTGCTTTGTATGCTTCGATGAGTGGCAGTGGCTCGGCAATTTATGGTTTTTTTGAAAACCCTGTTGATTTGGATTCAATTTTTCCCGATTACCGAAGGTGGCAAGGAATAGTAGAATAGTGTTACTTAGGTGCTCTTCGCAATAAATAAATTCCGATAGCAGCAAAAAACAAATTGGGGAGCCAAACTGCCAACAATGGAGGTAAATTGCCGTATATTGCAAAGGTTTCTGTAATTTGCATAAAAAGAATAAAAAGAAAAGTTAATGCCAAACCAAACGCAATGTGCAAGCCAATGCCTCCCCGAACCTTTCGACTTGAAACGGCAACTCCAATTATAGTGAGTATGAATGTTGCAAAGGGAAATGCAATACGCTTATCTTTAGCCACCTCGTAGAAACGAATGTTTTCGGATCCTTTTAATTTTTCGTCATCAATAAATTGTCGAAGTTGGGAATAATTCATAACATCGAGATCGTTGGACCTTCGTCGGAAATCTTCGGGCGACAAATTTATGGCGGTATCTTTCTTTATTCCCGAATATACTTGTTCTTTGTATCCGTTAATCAAATGTACTGTGTAGTTGTGTATTGTCCATTTTTGAACGATGCTATCCCAAACAATGTTATTGGCTGCCATTTTGTAGTAAAGCATCCCATCATTATACCTTTCCATAGTGAAACGAATACCCATGTTTTCGTCCACATCATAGCTTTCAACATAAATGAAAGTGCCCGGAGAGATTTGAATGTGAATGTTGCGGCTTGTATTATTGTATTTGTTATTAATATAGGCGTTTTTAAAATTAAGCATGTTTCTGTTGGTCATAGGGATTAAGAAATTGGCCAAATAGAAAGATAAAAATGTGAGAAAAGTTGCCGTGATCATATAAGGACGTAACATGCGCCAGAAAGATATTCCATTGCCCAAAACAGCTACAATTTCGGTTTGCGAAGCCATTTTTGATGTAAAAAATATTACCGCAATAAAGGTGAAAAGTGGACTAAACAGGTTGACAAAATAGGGAATGAAATTGAGATAATAATCGAAAATGATTTCGGAAACAGGTGCTTGTGATTTGATTAGGTCGTCTATATTTTCTGAAATATCGAAGATGATTACAATAACAATAATTAATGATATGGCGAGAAAGAATGTACTTAAAAATTTTTTGATAATGTAGATATCAATTTTTTTCATAGCATTATTTACAAGCGGATAGGGTAATGAATGGAATAATAATGCAAAAATAGCGAATTTATTGTCGAAACCATATAAAAAAACCTGCTCGATAAGAGCAGGTTTTTAACAGAATAAATCTGTTTATTCTTCGTCTTTTTCTTGTTCTTCGTAAGCTTTGAGCAATTGTGTTTGCACATCGCCAGGAACCTGCATGTATTCGGAAAATTTCATTCCATAAGTTGCTCTACCGCTAGTTATAGAACTTAAGGCTGTAGAATATCTGTTCATTTCGGCTAAAGGAACTTTGGTGAGGATTTTTTGATAGGTGCCTTCGCTTGACATACCCATAATAACCGCTCTTCTGCTTTGTAAATCGGTCATTACATCGCCCATTTTATCTTCGGGTACAATTACTTCAACTTCATAAATGGGTTCTAAAATTTTAGGACCTGCATTTTTAAAAGCTTCTCTAAACGCATTCCGACCGGCGAGTTTAAATGAAATTTCGTTTGAATCAACCGGGTGCATTTTGCCATCGTAAATATAAACAGCAATATCCCGAGCATAAGAACCGGTTAATGGGCCTTCTTCGATTTTTTCCATTACGCCTTTGAGAATAGCCGGCATGAAACGTGCATCAACAGCACCACCAACTATACAGTTGTGAAAAATTAGTTTGCCACCCCAAGCCAATTCGTGATCTTCGCGTCCTCTAATTGGAAATTCGGTAGGTTCTACCATGTTTTCAGAATAGGGTTGAATGAGCATGTGCACTTCGCCAAACTGCCCTGCGCCACCTGATTGTTTTTTGTGACGATACACAGATTTTGCCGACTTTGTAATGGTTTCGCGATACGGAATTCGTGGTGGTAGAAATTCAATATCAATTTTATTCAGTTTTTCAATTTGCCATTTAGCAATTGTAAGATGCAATTCGCCTTGACCATGCAAAATAAGCTGACGAAGTTCTTTAGAATATTCGGGTATGAGTGTTGGATCAACTTTACGCATGTCGTTTAAAATGCCACCTAATTTTTCATCATCGCCTGAATTTATTGCTTTAACTGCTGCACGATATTTAGGGTTTGGAAATTCGATAGGTTGTGCCTGAATATCTGGATTTTTTGGCAAGTTTAAGGTATGGTTAGTAAAAGAACTTTTGAGTTTAATGGTAGCAGCAATGTCGCCTGCTACAGCTTTACTAATTTTTTCGCGGTTTTTACCGGCACAAACGTAAATCTGAGATATTCTTTCCTTTGTTCCATTATCTGCATTTACCATATCAAGAGCTTCGGAAACTTCGCCTGAGAGCACTTTGAAATAAGAAACTTCGCCGATATGCGATTCGATTGATGTTTTGAAAATAAAAGCTGTGGTTGGATTCGCTGCTTTACAAGGAATATCTTTGCCATCTCTAGTTTTTGGACAAGCCACTTCGTCGGGCGATGGAGTTGAATTTGCAATGAACTCTAATAAACGCGCTACACCCATATTTAATTTGGATGAGGTGCATAGTACTGGAAACAGATTTCTGTTGGTAATTCCAAGTTTTAATCCTTTATACAGTTCTTCTTCGGTTAATGTGCCTTTATCGAAAAATATTTCCATTAATGATTCGTCGCTTTCGGCAGCAGCTTCGATTAAAGTTGCCTGTAGTTCTTCGGCTTTGGCAAGTTCGGCAGCAGGAATATCGAGAATCTCGGCTTTGCCATCTTTACCAAATTTATACATTTTCATTTTCAATACATCGATAATAGAATCGAATCCGACTCCTGTGTTTACAGGGTATTGAACGATAGTAACTTTTGCACCAAATTGATTTCGAAGTTGACGCATGTTTTCGTCGAAATTGGCTTTTTCGTGTTCCAATTGGTTCACAACAAAAATAACGGGAACATGTTGGCGTGTGGTGTATCTCCAGGTAATTTCGGTACCCACCTCAACTCCATTTTGAGCATTAACCACCATAATAGCTGCATCGCAAACTTTAAGAGCTGAAAAAACTTCGCCAATAAAATCATCGAAGCCGGGGTTGTCGATAATATTAATTTTTTTTCCTGCAAACTCGGTGTAAAGCACTGTTGAAAAAACCGAATTCTGACGTTCTAACTCAATTTCGCGATAATCGGAAGCTGTGTTTTTATCTTCAACAGAACCTCTTCTGGAGATAACTCCACCTTCGAATAACATACATTCTGCCAATGTGGTTTTTCCAGCTTTTGCGCCACCAATCAGAGCAATGTTTTTAATTTCGTTTGTTTGATATACCTTCATTTTATGATTAATTATTAATGGAATAAACTGCCTTTATGAAAAAGGTTTGCAAAGTTAAAAAATTAAATGAATTAAAAAAGGGGGGGTGTTAAGATTTTTCACAGCGTTATTGAAAAATGAAGTATTTGATGCGCATTTGTGTTCATTAACAGACACGAATACCTTATGACCGTTGTTGGGAAGACGCAATGTTTATGATTGTAGTTTATGCTGGGCTGCCGATTGAAGTGTGCTTACCAGTCTTAATTTCTATCAGATTATACCAGCAATATCAGCTTTGATTTTGTTCCAGGTGTTTTCGCTCATCTTGGCGCCAATACCTTCGATTACGCGGCCTGAAAGTAGCGACCCGATGGCTCCGCATTTATCCAATGGCAACCCTAAGGTGAGCCCGTAAATGAAACCTGCTGAATAGGCATCACCAGCTCCTGTAGTGTCGGTTGGCGAACATTGAATGGGTGCAATGCGATAGAGTTGATTACCTTGTTTGATGAGTGAACCGTTTGCCCCTGTTTTAACCACTGCAATATCGCACATTTGAGCAATGAGATGTACCGCTTCTTCGGGAGATTGGTTGGTGAAGGCTTTTGCCTCTTCTTCATTCGCAAAAACAATGTCGACATAATCGAGTACGATTTCTTTCAAAAAATCGAGGTTTTGTTCTACCACATTGAAACTTGCGAGATCGAGACAGATTTTTATGTTGTATTGTTTGGCAATTTTTACAGCCGTTTCAATCAATTGGCGATTTTGCACCAGATAGCCTTCAATATAAAAATAATCGTATCCCTGAAAATGTTGTGGATTTAAATCATCGGGCGAAAGTTCGATGGCTGCACCCAAGTGGGTGGCGAAGGTACGTTCGGAATCGGGACTGATGAGCGCAATAGCGCAACCGGTTGCTGCATTGCCTTTGAAAAGCAAGGGTGTTATGCCGGTTTTAATCATATCGTCGGCAAAGAATAATCCGTAGGAATCGGCTCCTGTTTTTCCAATGAAGGAGGATATAACGCCCAAATTGGCCAATCCATGAATGGTGTTTGCTGCTGAACCTCCCGAAGAGAGTTCTTTTTTTAGATGTTGTGTGCGATTTATTACATTGGCCGAAAAATCGGAATCGACCAATTGCATGCTTCCTTTTTGAAGACTAAAATAATTTAGTATTTCTTCTTCTTCAAGAATGGTCATAATATCGACCAATGCATTGCCCATGCCAAGAACTTTTTTCATTTTTGTTTATTGATTTTACTTGAATGCTTGATTAAAAACAGTTATAAAGTTTAAAAACATAAAAAAAGCCGCTGTTGCGGCTTGGCTCCCCCCGCTGGACTTGAACCAGCGACCCTCTGATTAACAGTCAGATGCTCTA
>JBAXWF010000097.1:0-5359 GCA_037128515.1 Bacteroidota bacterium
TTAAGCCTGCCGCTAGCGTTCATCCTGAGCCAGGATCAAACTCTTCATTGTAAAATTTGATCTTAAATGTTCTCAAGATTTACTTTCCTTTTCAAAAAAATTGACAAGAGATACTTACTCTTGCTTCTTACATTCTCCAATATTTTCAAAGAACTTGTTTGTTTCTTTTTCCCTTTTGTGAAATTGGGAGTGCAAAATTACTTCTTTATTTTTAATCTCCAAACTTTTTTTTACTTTTTTTTAAAATAATTTTTTGGAGGTTGATCTTCACTCGCTTATCTGGTTATCTTGCAGTACAAAGAACTTTAATTTTTTTCCCCGTTTAAATGGGAGTGCAAAGATAGTTTGTTTTTTATTATCTCCAAATAAAATTTGAATATTTTTTATTCTTTTTTTACTTTACACGTTTAATAAGGCTTTCAGAACCAATATAATTTTCAATAACCTATTTTTAGTCCTGCAACCGGTACTTTTTACCATGGATTTTTCAGAGCAAACTTTATATTTTGCTATTTAAGTCGTCCCTGTTTACTAAAAAAGGGTAAAAATACGGCACAAAATCCAGCTGCATTATTATTGATAATTATTGCTTTTCTACCTTTATTATTATGGTCCTTGAAAAATACTACAATAGAAATCTATGCCCTGAAATACTATTTTGGATTTATTTTAGTTTATTTGCAATACTGAATTACCTTCTTCTCATGAACCAAAAACTGAAATTAACCCTGATGCTTTTCTTGGCTTGCTATTATAAAACCTATAGCCAGGCCGAGGTGGCAGAGGAAAAAAATTACGACAGCTATAAACATTCTTTTTTTACCGGGGGCAACCTGGGAGTGCAGTTTGGAACGGTTACCATGGTTGATATTTCGCCCCAGGGAGGGTATTATATTTTTGAGAACATGTCGGTGGGGCTTGGTTTGACATACCAATATATTAGTGACCGCCGTTTTTCAGCAACCATGCATGTGATAGGCGGACGCGTCTTCACAAGACTATACCTTCCCTTCTATAATAGCATTTTTGCACATGGGGAGTATGAATACATGACCTATAATACTAATGTGTTTAGCCTGAACGGTCAAAAAGAATGGATCAATCTTTCGAATGTGCTGGCAGGAGTTGGATACCGGCAAAGAATTTACGGCCGGTCGGCCATCACACTGATGGTGCTTTGGAATTTTAATGAAACGCCTCATACATTATATAGTAACCCTGTGATCAGGGCGGGGGTAGATATCGGGTTTTGAACCTGTAGATAAAAAGCCACAGATTACTCACAGCAATGTTTTGTTATTAATGTGTTCGTGAGATCGCTTTGCTTAGTTCACAGATTACTATAGAGATTATTTTTACACAGATTTTAGAGTTCGAAGTTGCAAATTTCGAACATCTGAATATTCGGTTTTAATACAATACTATATAAGGAACACGCTGAAAGCAATTCGCCATAAGCCTTTAAATTTATTATTTTCTTTTTCGTATTACTTTTAAACTTCTTTTAAAATGAAATACGCCTATGATTTGTATTTCCTTTTTCGCAGGGTTCACATTGTAATAAATTCCGAATGGAAATTTCTTAATCACAAACCTTCTTACGTTTTTATAAATTATCCCACAACTAAGAGGGTTGTTTGCAATGAAGAGAACAGAATGGTCTAAGGTTTTATAAAAAGATACCCCTAACCCGATTTGTTGCATCTCATACCAAACGAAAGCATCGTTAATATCCTGCTCTGCGTCTGATAATAATGTAACACTATATTTCATCAGATCCCTTCAAATTTAGCCTGTATTTCGGACCAGGGAATAAATTGAGCTTCACCAGATTCGATTTTACGGAGCCGTTGCTGAAGTTTCTTTTTGTGTTCGGCCGAAAGAGTTTCAATGGCTTGCTCTTCAGCAATATCATCCCATAAAGTCTGAACTATTTTTATTTTATCCTTTACAGATAATTTATGAAGTTCGGTCATTTGAAGTTTGGTCATGGTCTTTTACTTTACTCTTACAAAGATAGGAAAAATTTATTTTGTTGTGCTTTTCCACTAAAGTAAAAGTCCCACCCTTTAGGGACAGGACTTTCTTTTAATTTGTTTTTGGAGTTACAGCCTCATGCTATATTTTTAAGGTCCGCAGGACTCAAATGGAGAGGCAGAACCTATCGCTGAATGAGGTGTTTTGTTTATTGAAGAAAAGAACCAATTACAAAAAAGGTGTCTCATTTACACAAAATGCTCATCAATATACTTTTGGAATTTTTCCCGGTAGGGTTCGCTGATGGGAATAAATACATTGCCGTCGAAAACGATGTGGTTGCGCTCGACTACCTGTATCCTTTTCAGGCTGACGATAAAGGAACGGTGAACCCGCATAAAGCGGTCGGGGGGTAATTGTTCTTCCATAGTCTTCAAACTCAACTGGGTCATTACCGGTTTGCTGTTGAGGGTATGTATTTTGATATACTCGTGCTGGCTTTCGATGTATTTGATGTCATCGAGTTCGATGCGGATCATTTTGTATTCCGACCGGACAAATAAATGCTCAGCAGTGGCCTCCAGGGTTTCCTTTTGTTGGTTGGACCTAAGTTCGATAAGGTTTTTCACCTTGTTGGCTGCTTTCAGAAAATTGCTGAAAGCGATGGGTTTCAGCAAATAATCTACCGCCTCCACCTCAAAGCCTTCCACGGCATATTCGCTGTAGGCGGTGGTGAAAACCACATAGGGTTTGTCGGTCAGTGATCTTACAAATTCCAGTCCGTTCAGATCGGGCATATTGATGTCGATAAACAGTAGTTGGATATCGTTTTCCTTCATGACGCTCATGGCCTCAAAAGCACTGCGGCATTCGGCCACCAATTCCAGGAAGGGAGTTTTCTCAATATAGGCTGCTATCTTTTTTACTGCCAGGGGCTCATCGTCGATGGCAATACATTTTATCTTCATAACGGAATTTTTAGGTTCACTTCAAATTCACTTTCTTTATCGAGGATGTTCAACAGAAAAGCATCTCCATACAACAACTTCAGGCTGTCTGTAATATTCTCTATCCCCATGCCCGAATATTCGCCTTCGTATTGGGTCGCAGTGGTATGCTTGCTGTTCTTAATAGTACAATGCAGAGAGTTCTCATCCACCTGAAGTTCGAAATAAATGTAGGATTTCAGGGGATAGCAAACTCCGTGTTTGAATGCATTTTCGAGCAAAGATATAAAAAGCATGGGAGGAATCTTCACATCGGGAATCTGTTCGGGGATCAAAATCTTCACCTCCACCTCATCCGAATGTCGCAGCTGCATGAGCGAAATAAAGCTGTGAATAAATTCTATCTCTTTTTTCAGTTCTATGGTGTTTTGGGCCGAATCGTACAGCAGATAACGCATCAGTGTGGAAAGCCTCACCACGGCATCCTGCGCCTTTTCCGAATTTATTTCGATCAGGGCGTGGATATTGTTGAGCGTATTCATAAAAAAATGCGGGCTTACCTGGTGCCTTAACAAAGCGAGGTTGGTTTTGAGCTGTTCCTTTTCAATGTCTTTTCTCCGTTTTTCCTCCTCGCTCCATTTAAACACAAGTTCCATGGCCGTGCTGGTTCCGATGATAAGGATAGCGGTGATCAAATTATTAAAAATGCTCCCCATAACTGAACCCGGCGCAAAGGACGAATCCGGCGGTGGGCCACCCGGGACCAATCCCATAGGGGTTGGATCAGGCGACATGAGTACATAATGGATCAGTATATCCATGGCTGTCACCAACAATATTGTGATGATCACAATGATGGTATATTGCGACTTCTTATTGTTGAACAGTAATTTGGGGACCAGAAAATACAGATTGATCAGGAATAAAATGAACAGCAACGAAAGGTTGATCCAGTCGCCTATCATTCTGCCCGAAATGTGGGCACCCATATCGTCCATATTTCTTAAATAGGGTCCTAAAAAGACCAGGGCCCAGATGAAAAGATACAGCAGTAGGATGATTCTTTTTGTTTTTAACATGATCTAAACTTCTTTAAAATTGTATTTTATAAATAAAGTTTGGAAAAAACCCCAGCTGATATGTTGTATTAACAACCCTGCGCCTGTCGTCATAGCTTTGCGAAAATACATTTTTGTTGTTGGTTATGTTTTGTAAATCTAAAGAAAAAGATTGAGATAGCTTATCGCTTACCACACCTCTTATATTTTGCCTGTTATCTTTATTCTGAGCAAATGAAAACTGTGTCAGAAAAAGAAGAATAAGCCAAAGGTAATTTTTCATACTTTTTAAATGTTTCTTACAAGACGCACATAGTTTAGCACCCTTTCTTCTCCTGCGCCATTCCCTAATACCTTAGCGTCGAAACGCACGGCACCGGCACCGTGAAGATCTTCGCCGTTTCCATCCTCCGCTCTCCCAAAAGCCACATACCATGCAGAAGGATAAGTACTATTAGCATTTGACATTGCCGATGTGCTTGTCCAATAATAAGGATAGTCAGCCTTTCCACCATCGTTAAAAATACCGGTACAACTGAACAGTGCATTTATTGCGGGTCCTATGTTAGAGGAGTTTGTTGCATAGGGCGAACGGGTATAGTCTACAATACTTTGAAGTTCTTTTGTGTTCGGAACCCGCCAATCGTTGTGTCCCAGATAATTTGTGTCATTTTGCATTTGGGCATAAGCCAAGGCGTGTTCCCAATCCACACCCGAACCGTTGTCGGTTTGTTGCCACATCAAGCCGGTAGCCAGATCAGAAATAGTTCCATCGCTATTGTCCTGAAATAAATTAACCCCATAAGAAAGGTTGCCGCGTACACAACGAATAAAGTGCTTTGGACCAGCACTAATGCTATATGCTTTAATATGTCCTGTGCCAAAATTTACACCAAAAGCAAGTTCATCACCGGCTGCTTCGCCTTGTCCACCGCTTACATTGCCCAAAACTCCGGTATATTTGTCGCTGCTCCAGAAAATGGCATGACTCAGTTCTTCCTCACTGCTGTATTCGATGGTAAAATAATCAGTATTGATATAAGGCCAGCCGATACTTCCATTCCATAAAGAGTATAGTTCCTTTATAGTTGGCAACCTCCAGTCGTCGAAGCCTCCATATTTTTTTCTATTCAACTTATCGACTACCTTTTGAGCGTCTGTCCAGTACAGCGTTTTACTGTCATGGCTTTGCTGCCAGGTTAATCCGGTAATCTCATCTGTAACGGTATTCCCATCACTGCTTAAGGTATAAGCAGGGGTGGTATGCGAGAACTGAGCATCTTGTCCGTAAAATGCATCAGTGGTGGCAGGCGCCGCGATACTGTTTCCGTTGGCATCCCAAATTCCGGTTTGACTTGTGCCGACGATAGGATAACA
>JBAXWF010000098.1:0-5331 GCA_037128515.1 Bacteroidota bacterium
TTGGTAGACGCGCTAGTTTCAGGGACTAGTATTCGCAAGGATGTGCAGGTTCGAGCCCTGTTCCGGGCACAAAAGCAGACGAGAGTCTGCTTTTTTTATAATCAATTTGAGGTAAATATTACATAATAATTGAACTTTTGAAAATATTTTTTCGTTTACCTTTGTAAAAAAACTTTGAAAAAAGCTATCGTTTCTGTTATTAACGATCTGAATACGGATCAACGTGTTGACAAAACATGTAAAACCCTAACAAAACTGGGTTTTGATGTGTTGCTGGTAGGCCGTCGGCAGAAAAGGAGTAGCTCGTTAACTCAAAGGAACTACCGCATGCACCGGTTTCGAATGCTATTTGAAAAAGGGCCCCTATTCTATTGTTTCTTTAATCTACGATTGTTTTTTTTACTCCTTTTTAAAAAAGTCGACCTGCTATTCTCAAACGATTTGGATACGTTATTGCCCAATTATTTGATTTCACGATTAAAACATATTCCACTGGTTTACGATAGCCACGAATATTTTACCGGTGTGCCGGAACTAACCGAACGGCCTGCGATACAAAGAATATGGAAACGCATTGAACGCTTTGTATTCCCCAAATTAACTGACATCATTACAGTGAATTGTTCGATTGCGGACTTGTATCAAGAAGAATATCACAAAAATATTACCGTGGTCAGGAATATCCCTTTGGTTCATTCATGGGGGAAGATTAAAACACGACAAGAACTCGGATTGCCCGAAAACAAACAGATAATACTTTTGCAAGGTGCCGGCATCAATATGCATCGCGGGTCGGAAGAAGCACTTGAAGCCATGCAATATATTGATAATGCGGTTCTGGTAATTGTTGGAACCGGCGATGTGATTCCGATTTTAAAAGAAACAGCCAAGAAGCCTGAGTATCGCGATAAAGTATTGTTTATACCCAAACAACCCATGGAGCAATTGTTTCATTATACTGCCAATGCCGACCTGGGACTTACGCTGGATAAAGATACCAATATCAACTACCGATTCAGTTTACCTAACAAGCTTTTCGATTACATTCATGCTGGTATTCCTATTTTGGCTTCTTCGCTTATCGAAATTAAAAACATTGTTGATGATTACCAAATAGGCTGTACAATAGATTCTCATGACCCAAAACACCTTGCCGAAAAGATGCATTTTATGCTAACCGACACCAAAGCCCGTGATAATTGGAAAAAAAACCTTAAACTTGCAGCCGAAAAACTAAACTGGGACACCGAAGAGAAAATATTACTAGCGCTACTTCAAAAATATGCCTGAAAAATACGTACACATTATAGCTTTCGACATACCTGTGCCTATAAACTACGGCGGTGCTATCGATATTTTCTACAAGCTAAAATATTTGAAAAAAGCGGGCGTGAAAATATTTTTGTATTGTTTTGAGTACGATCGCAAACCTTCGGAGCTACTCAATGAACTGTGCGAAAAGGTGTATTATTTTAAACGCGACATCTCAAAAACCAAACTCTTTAACCGTAAGCCCTATATTGTTATAACGCGCTATGCAAACGATTTGCTGAGTTTGTTGCTGAACGACGACTATCCCATTTTGTTCGAAGGCTTGCACACCACCTGTTTCATTAACGATAAACGCATTCGCGAACGGCGTAAAATTGTGAGAACACACAATATAGAACACGATTATTACACCAATTTGGCACGAGTTGAAAAAGACCTTTTTAAACGGTATTATTTTTTGAACGAAGCCGGGAAGCTTGCGCGATACGAAAAAGTGCTCGACTATGCGCAAGGTATTGCTGCCATTTCGAAAAATGATACCGATTATTTCCAAAAAAAATATAAAAATGCTCAAACCGTTTCGGCATTTCACTCGAATGAAACGGTAACATGCAGGCCTGGCAAAGGAACTTTTGCTCTTTACCATGGCAGTCTGGATGTGGGCGAAAACAACGAAGCCGCCTTGTTTTTGGTGAAACAGGTGTTTAAAAACAGTAAAATTCCGCTCGTAATTGCCGGCAACAAACCATCAAAAGAATTAAAAAATGCTGTGGCAGGCAAACACCATATTGAATTGAAAACCGGTATTAACAGCGAGGGTATCTATGAACTGATTTCTGAAGCCCATGTCAACATTTTGCCCACCTTTCAGGCCACAGGGATAAAACTAAAATTGCTGGCTGCATTGTTTCGTGGTCGATTTTGTTTGGTAAATTCGATGATGGTTGAAAACACCGGCTTGGAATCCATTTGTATTTGCCGCGATTCGGCCGAAGAAATGAAAGCAGAATTAAAATTGTTGTTTAAAAAAGATTTCGACATGCAAGAAACCCACAAACGCAACGAAATATTGCTTCGCAACGGGTTTTCGAACGCACACAACACCGAAACCTTAATCAATATGCTTTTTTATTGAATCGCTTGTTTTTCCAATAAACGCCCCTCCTCTATCCGCAAAGTGCGAGCCGGAAACCTTCGGAATAAAGAATAATCGTGGGTTGCCATCAACACGGCCGTGCCGGTATTGCTGATGCTCTGCAACACTTTTAATATATCTTCCGAAGTGTTGGGGTCGAGGTTGCCTGTGGGTTCGTCGGCCAAAATTACTTCGGGATGATTGATTAATGCACGCGCAATGACCACCCGTTGCTGTTCGCCACCCGAAAGCTGATGGGGCATTTTGCTGCCTTTGCCACTCAGGCTTACCATTTCTAACACTTCCAAAATGCGTTGCTGAATATCAATCTTGTTGTTCCAACCGGTAGCTCGCATCACAAAAAGCAAATTCTCGTCGACGGTGCGGTCGGTTAATAGTTGAAAATCCTGAAACACTATGCCGATTTTTCGACGCAAGAACGGAACTTGCTTGGGTTTTATTTTAAGCAAATCATACCCTGCCACCTGCGCAAATCCGTCTAAAGCGGGCAAATCGGCATACATCAGTTTCAGCAAACTGCTTTTGCCGCTGCCTGTTGGGCCTATCAAATAAGCGAATTCGCCCCGTTCTAGAAACAAGGAAACATCGGCCAAAATCAATACATTGTTTTGAAATACCGAAATCTTTTCGAGTTGAATGATGGCATTGCTGCGCGGTTTTTGTGTGCCTTCCATAAAATGAGTTTCAGGATTCAAAAATAAGTTTTATTGTTCAGCTAACAAACAAATATTCGGTTTTTGTTCCAATTCGGCCAGTTTTTTTTTATAACTTTGTACAAAGCACACTCCCATGAAGCGGTTTTTGATTCTTATTATCGTAAATTTTTTGATTATGACCGAAAGTTGCCACTCTCAAAACCCTGCACACAAGGCAAGCGACCGTCCGGCTGCCGTGGCAGGTCAGTTTTATGCCGGTGATTCGCTTACCTTGTTGGGCGATTTGAAAAATCTTTTTGCTAAAGCCCTGCCTTGCCAAAGCACGCAGGTGTTGGCCATCATCGCACCGCATGCGGGATACGTGTTTTCGGGGACGGTGGCTGCCAGCAGCTTTAATCAAATTGATGCTGAAAAAGAGTATATGGATATTTTTGTTATCGGCTCGAGCCATTCGGAATATTTTGATGGTGCTGCGGTGTATTTTTCGGGCAATTTTGTTACGCCTCTAGGTGTGGTGGAGGTAGACACGGCTTTGGGCCACCATTTGGTGAACACCAACCGCGTGTTTAAAAACTACAACGTGGTTCACGCCAAAGAACACAGCATTGAGGTGCAACTGCCATTTTTGCAATACCATATAAAAAAACCGTTCCGCATTGTGCCCATACTGCTGGGAACCGACGATGCCGCAGTGTGTGCGGAAATTGCTCAGGCGCTGGCGCCCTATTTGAATGCCAACAACTTGTTTGTGATTAGCACCGATTTTTCGCATTATCCGAACTATGCCAATGCAGTGAAAGTGGACAAGCTTTCGGCGGAGGCGGTGCTGAGCAATTCAGCGGAGGCCCTGCTCAAAACATTGCGCACCAACGCCAAACTCGGTTTGCCCAATTTGGCTACCAGCATGTGCGGTTGGACTTCGGTGCTTACGCTGCTTCGCATGAGCGAAAAAATGCCCAACATGCGCTACACGCTTTTGCAATACAAAAACTCGGGCGACACACCGGTGTATGGCGATTCGGCACGGGTGGTGGGCTACAACGCTATGGTGCTGACGCAAACCAGCGCGGCCGAAACCGAATTCGCCTTGAGCGAAACCGACAAAACGCAACTGCTGCAAATTGCGCGAAACACGTTGACGGCTTATGTTAAAACTGGGAACACGCCTACATTGGATACCACGCAACTTTCGGCTGCTTGCAAACTACACTGCGGCGCATTTGTTACGCTGCGCAAAAATGGCGAACTGCGCGGCTGCATTGGGCAGTTTGTGGCCGAAAAACCGTTGTATGGTATTGTGCAAGATATGTGCAAAGCCGCCGCCACCACCGACCCCCGCTTTGCCCGTGTGAGCCCGGAGGAATTGCCCCGCATTGTTTTGGAGATTTCGGTGCTTTCGCCTTTGCGCAAAATACAATCGATTGATGAGATAGAACTTGGCAAATATGGTATCTATATTAAAAAGGGTAGCCAAACGGGCACTTTTTTGCCGCAGGTGGCCACCGAAACGGGCTGGACTAAAACGGAATTTTTGAGTCATTGCGCTCAGGATAAGGCCGGGCTGGGCTGGAACGGCTGGAAAGATGCCGACATTTATGTTTACACGGCCATAGTGTTTGAGGAGAAGTGAAAGAGAGGTAAGAGTTAATAAGACATTTTGCAGCTTTGTGTAATAACTTAGTGCAACTTTGTGGTAATGCTAAATACCATGTTACACCAAGCACCTCAAAGATTCACCCGCGGGAAAGGAATTAGGTTGAGGCGGCCTGCAATTGGTAAATTGTTCTATTGTATTGCTCCTTTTGCCCTTTGTTTATTTTTTTTGGCGAGTACATACTGCCATCTCAGGCTGCGCAGCAGCGGGTGCGGGTGTATGTGTTTTTAAATTGTTGATAGATTGATTTTTGTATGTTGTTTTAACATGGAAAATGCAAACCCATGCGAAAAAGAGTGGCACCCATGCAAAAAAGAGACGCACCCATGCAAAACCTGTTTTGAGCCTACTCTTCCCCATTTCATGATTGGCAAAAAATTGTGGAGCCGTGGTTCGAAAATGAATGGGCACTGCTCGGTTGTGCAAGGCACATAAGCTAGGATAGCGGCGGCGTATACTAAACAAAAATCCGGCTATTTAATTCATTTTTAAAATCCTACGGCCCACATCAAGCCTATGTGGGCTTGATTTTAACCGGACGCGCTCCGTAGCGCGAAGTACGCGCCATGCACTATTTTTTTCTTTTTGGGTCA
>JBAXWF010000099.1:0-4553 GCA_037128515.1 Bacteroidota bacterium
ATTCTAAGGCCGACGTTAGCAGACGAAATCATTTTTTTGAAAAAGGGGGAATTGCTTATAACGTTTCGGCGCTTCCTTTCGTTGGCAAATCACAAAGTTATCAAGTCTGCCGTTTCTTTCCGCCAATGAAAGGAAGCGCAAGTTACCGAACGTTATTCTTTTATTATTTTTATTGTTTGTCTTTCGTTATCCTTATTTGTCAGTACTAAAAAATACAAGCCGCTGGTTAGAAAACTAATGTCTATGTCTGTAAAATCATTTGTCTTTTCAAATTGTTTTTGTCCAAAACAATCAAAAACTTCAAGTGTTTTTGTCTGCCCAAATTGTTGTGGAATAATAATTTTTATTCCCCCGTTTGAAGGATTAGGTGTAATTCGGATTATTGCACCATCGTTGTTTTCTTCTATCCCTGTGCAAAGATTGAATGTAACAGTAACAGAATCTTTCATAGTGCATATACCACCAGAAGTTACAACAACCAGAAATTTATGCTGGCCCAATCCTAAACCCAATGAATCAATCAATATGCTTTGTGTTGTTTGTCCGCCGGGTGTCCACAAATAGGTAGCTCCCGGATTACCGGCATCAAGCAGTATGGATTGATTTGCACACAAGGTTTTGTCATTTCCTAATTCAACACTCGAATTGACATATACAGTCATTGCATCGCTAACACTGCAGGCACCGGTGGAAATCGAAACAGTATAAACTGTGGTTGCCGGAGGACTGGCAATAGGATTTGGAATTGTTGAAAAATTAAGGTTTGAGGTAGGAGCCCAGCTATAGCTTAATTGTGAAGGCAGTCCCATTTTATACAACAATGCATCAGATCCTGAACCACCACCGGGCGTGAGGTTAAATGGACCTACATTTGTTGAATTGTCGAAATAACCTGCACCGTAAATTACTCCACCGGTTGGGTCAAAAACAGCTTCATAAGTTAAAACCAGTACGCTGAAATCACTTGTTGACCAAGTATAATTTCCAAGGGTATCTGAAGTAAGTAAAGCGGTGGTCTGGCTTGCAAAAGGGTTTGAAATAACATAACCTGTCCCGAAATTGCAATTATTTGCAACAAAGGTGGTCAATAATATTTTATTCCCAAGAGGACTCATGGCAAGTCTCATCCCACAATCAGCGCCTGCGCTTCCGGCAGTCTTCACCCAAAGTAAACTTCCGGTTTTGGAATATTTTGCATAGAATAAATCGTCCCCGCCCACCTGTGTTAATGTGTTTGATTCAAATGTGGAAGTGCCGTTGTAATAGCCAGTAATATAAACAGCTCCGTTAAAGTCATTCACAATATCTAATGCCTGTACTAGCCCTGTGCCTCCTTCTGTTTTTACCCACTGTTCTGTTCCGGCAGCATTGTATTTCACAACAAAGGCATTCATTACATTGCAGTTCACGGTAAACGAACCAAAGTGCAAATTGTTACCTGCCCCATAACCTGTAACATATATATTACCAGAATTATCAACTGAAACCCCATTTCCTTGATCATTCCAATTGCTGTTAGTAAAAGTTCTCACCCATTGAAAAACACCTGCAGTATTATATTTCACAAGGAAATAATCAGTACCAACCGAAGCTGTAATGTTGGTTGTTCCGAAAACTCCTGTTCCGCGGTACAGCCCTGTCATGTATACATCACCGGTAAATTTATCCACATCAATACCTTCGCCAATATCTGTACTAGAGCCTCCAACAAGCCTTATCCACTGACCTACTCCAGCATTATTAAACTTTGCAATAAACGCCTGTCCGGCATTATCTGCTGTATAGCTAAGATTTCCAAAAGTACTTACGCCTTGTATAGAGCCGGTTACATATATATCCCCGTTTGAATCAACCGTTATGTCTCTTGGTGCATCGCTTCCTGTACCACCACCTTTTACAGCCCATTGAACAACACCTGCGGGATTTGTTTTAATTAAATAGATGTCTGCGTTAGCTCCATTGCTCGTTAATACATAAGAACCAAAATATACATTGCCCTGAAAAAACCCTGAAGAATATACGTTGCCTGCCTGGTCGGTGGCTACTGCAAATCCTTCATCGGTATTTGCATCGCCATAATTATTTGCCCATGCAAAATCATAAGGTCTGTTAATAAGTCCGAGAGGGCTTGCATTTAATTGAGTCGCATTATTTCCACCACAAATATACTGGTCAGGTCCGGCACTTGCTGTTACTATTTCAACCGTAATTGTTTCTGCTTTAGTGCATCCCGAAGCATTTGTTCCTGTGGCTGTGTAGGTGGTGGTGGTGGCAGGATTAACAACAACTGAAGAACCTGTTAGCCCCCCGGGTTGCCAAACGTAGCTTACTCCACCTGTTGCCGTTAATGTAACAGATGAACCCGGACAGGAAACGCCTGCAGAAGAATTAACTCTGATACCAGCATTAACCGCCACCAACTCACCAAGAGGAGTTTCTCCATCCACACCATTAAAATCTTTCATTTTATGATACATATTAGTTACAGGGTCAAATGAAAATAAAACACCTATGCTGTATATCCCTCCACCCGAAGTTGTCCCGATAAATTTTCCGGTTGCATCCAGATACATGGGGCCCTTTGGATAGCTGCCGTTCACTGTTCCGAAATTATAAAGCACCGTAAATACGTTTCCTGTAGGGTTGAAAGAAAAAATAGTTCCGTATCCATAATAGCCTCCCTGTTGTGCAGTTCCGTAAAATATTCCATTCGACATTCTTACCATTTCCCCATTAATGCTGTATCCAGTTGCTGTTGTTAGGTCGTATAGTTTTGCAAAGGTGGAGGTAGCCGGGTCGTACGAATAAATAGTTCCTTTTGCATTTGCGCCTCCCAAAGCTGTGGCACCGTATAATTTACCATTCGGAGCTGCGAGTAAGGGTGTGGAAGCATAATACCCGTTTGATGAAGTAGGGAATAGATAAAGGTTGGTATAAACTCCCGTAGTCGGATTAACGGAATAAAGTTTATCTCCGCCTGCAGAACCGCTTCCGTAAGTAGCATACATCAACCCGTTTGAATGGTTGACTAGTTTTGTAAACAGTGTGGTAGTTGAAGTCCAGCTATTGATATTGGTTACCACATTTGTAGCAGTATCATACGAAAATACTGTTCCGTAGTTGCTGGTACCACCGCCTGAACTTACTCCGAATAATTTTCCGTTTGGTGCTTCGGTAAGTTGCACACAGGGAGTTCTCGGGCTTGGAGCAGTAGAGGTAAATTCCATAACGTTGGTCAGTACATCCGTGCAGGTATTCTATTTAAAAATCGTTCCCCGCCCGAATTGACCGCCTTTACTGGTAGTTCCATAAACATTACCATTCGTTGCTTTTATAATGCCAGCCAAAGGTTCTTTGCCTTCGCTCCAGTTTTGAAAATCATATAAATCAGTATAAGTACCCGGCAATAAAAAAGAGAAAAGTACACCATCGTCATTTGCACCTCCTCTTCTGGTTAGACCCCAGAACTTGCTGTTACTTGTTTTCAAAAGCTTTCCGGTATTATATTGCCCGGTTGCAGCAGCAAGATTATACAACTCTGTTAATGCCATAGTATTATAATTAAATACATAAATAATACCTGCTGACAAACCTGGCCCAACTGCGTATAACAAACCATTAGCGCCTTCTTCAAATTTCCCCTGTCCGCTGACATTTGTATTGTAGTCAAAAATTTTGGAGTACACATTTCCGGTAGGGTTAATTCTTATAATCGAATGACCTGTGGTTCCATAAAGCATTCCATCCGAAGCAAGTGTAAGACCAGTTTGCGGACTAGCGCCATCAGCAAAAGTAGGACCATCCAAATCGAAATCATGAATAGTGGTTAAAGTGCCGGTTCCTACATTAAACATAAAATATCCACCCTTTTGGTCAAACTGGTTGAAGCCTTCAGTGTTGCCATATAACATACCGTTTAGTGCCATCACTAAAGGACCAATAGGAGCCGAACCGCTAGTCGTATCATTAAAATTAAAAATTCGCTGAAACGTCAAGTTGGTATAATCCCAATAAAATATTGTTCCTTTATTATAAATGCCACCTAATCCGCAAAGGCCATATAGCCTTCCGCCCGGTCCTATACATAAACCACCCTGTGGTCCGGTTCCGCCACCAGCACCTGCAAAATCAAAAAGTTTTGTATAAGCATTTGTAACAGGGTCGAACGAAAAAAGAACACCCAATCCGTAATACCCACCGCCTGTTGCAACACCATAAAGGAGTCCGTTAGGAGCTAGCAAGAGATTACCTGATGGATATTTACCCGGCGCAAATTCATTGTTGTCAAAATCAATAATTTTTGTTTGGACACCAGTTACTGTATCATAGGAAAACAAAGTGCCGAAACCATGATTACCTCCGAGAGAAGTTAATCCGTACATTTTTCCTCCAGCTAGTGTTAATCCTCCGTAATCTATCATATTAACATTATACCTGTCGCCCGATAAAAACTCAAACTGATGCACATTCCCAAAACCGGAGCCGTCGGTATTAAACTTATAAATGTTTCCAAGAGTATCACCTCCTGTTTTTGTAACGCCCCAAAGTTCGTC